>SLSJ01000043.1 GCA_007130525.1 Ectothiorhodospiraceae bacterium
GCCCGCAGGTGTTCCGGGATCAGGCTGTCGTCCTCCAGGTGAAGCGGTGCACCGGCACCGGGCAGATCATCCAGCTCGCCGCGCTCCATGGCCTCGGTAACGCGTTGCTCCGCAATCTGGTCGAGCAGGGTCAGCATGCCTCACCTCCCACGGGTGGAACCGGATACATAAGTATCCGAGCCCGGGGCCACTGTTGCCAGAGGCAAGTGACCGATCCTAGTACGATATTGGATAATGGAATTCTGGAAGATCCACCCGGCCTCGTAACCACTTGCGCCGGCGCCGACAGACGGGTAACGACACTGCCATGCGAGAAGCCAGCAAAAGCACACCCCGGTACATGCAGGTGCTCAGGGAACTGGTTGAGGCCTATCAGGCCTTCGAGGCCTACGCACTGCCTCATATCAAGAAGCAGGGGCTCACACCCCCACAGTTCGATGTGATTGCCACACTGGGCAACACCGAGGGGATGACGTTCAAGGCCCTGGGGCAACGCACGCTTATCTACAAGACCACGCTGACCAGCGTGGTCGACCGCCTGCAGGAACGGGGACTGGTCGAGCGCGTTCCCGCCGAGACGGACAGGCGCAGCATCATTGCCCGGCTCACCCCCGCGGGCCACGCCCTATTCCGGGAGATATTCCCCGCCCACAGCGAACACCTAAGAATACGCCTCGAACGCCTTACGGACCGTGAAATGACGGAGGCAATACGGGTGCTCCGGCGATTGCGGTCGGCATTCGAGGACTAGCCTTCCCGTGGCAGGTTTCCCAACGATGTGCTAATAGTTCATTATCGGACTACCCATCCATGGAGGAGCGGCATGAAGGTCCTGGTCCTTTACTACAGCACGTTCGGAAATGTATTCGAGATGGCGAAACTGGTCGCCGAAGGCGCGCGCAGCGAGGGCGCGGAGCCGGTCATCCGGACGGTTCCGGAGCTCATGCCCGAAGCCGTAATCGAGGGCAACGAGGGCATGAAGCGGGGACGCGCCATGCAGCGGGATGTACCGCTCGTCACCGACGACGACATTCGCCAGGCCGGCGCCGTGGCCCTGGGTACACCCACGCGTTTCGGCAACATGGCCGCACAGCTCAAGAACCAGGTGGACCAGCTCTCGGAGCTATGGCTCAAGGGCGAACTCGAGGACAAGCCGGTGGGCATGTTCGTGTCCACGGCCTCCCTTCACGGTGGACAGGAGACCACCATCCTTGCGAGCCTGGCACCCCTGCTGCACCTGGGTATGATCCCCGTGGGGGTGCCCTACTCCACCCAGGAACTGTTCACCACCCAGGGCGGCGGCTCTCCCTATGGCCCGGGGCATGTCGCGGGCGGCGACAACACCCGCGGCATCGACGACCAGGAGGCCGCTATCTGCCGTGCGCTGGGCGCACGATTGGCGCGTATTGGAGCGAAGCTGCAGTCATGAACGGAGAGCGCCGAATTGCGCGTATCGTCACCGCACCCACGGTCAGCGAGGGCGAGGGTTTCCTGGTCAACAGGCCCTTCCCCCGGGCCGACCTCGACCAGGTGGACCCGTTCCTGATGCTTGACCAGATGGGGCCGGCAGACCACGGCCCGGGTGAGGCGAGGGGCACCGCACCCCACCCTCACCGCGGTTTCGAGACGCTCACGTACGTACTGGAGGGCGGTCTGCGACATCGGGACTCCTTCGGCAATACCGGCCATGTCCGCGACGGCGGCGTGCAGCAGATGACCGCCGGCGCCGGGCTGGTACACGAGGAAAAGCCCGACGAGACACTGATGCAGGACGGCGGGCGTCTCCATGCGGTGCAGATCTGGATCAACCTGGATCGCGCCCACAAGATGATGCCGCCGGCCTACCTCGATGTGCAGGGTGGCGACATCCCGCAGGTCCCGCTGGACGGCGGCACGGCGCTCGTCCGAGTGATCACCGGTGAATTGGAGGGCTTGCGTTCGCCGGTACAGACGGTCAACCCCACCACCATCCTGCACGTCCGCCTCGACGCCGATGCCGACATTCGCCTGTCGTTGACTCCGGGCTGGAACGCTGCCGTATACATGCTTGGCGGCAGCGCCGTAATCGCCGACGACACGGAGCCAGTCGCATTCAGGCAGATGGCGCTGCTGGACAGCGAAGGAGGATCACTGCGCCTGTGCGGCCATGGCGCCGGCGGGGACATCCTGGTACTTACGGGCGCCCCCATCAGCGAGCCTCTGGCTCGCTACGGGCCATTCGTGATGAACAGTGTCGGAGAGATCAAGCAGGCAATACTGGATTACCAGGCTAATCGAATGGGAACGATACGACCCAGGAACGCCGCCCGACACGACCATAAGTCTGTCCGACCTGGGTGATCGTCGCGAGCCGGGTGGGCCGGCGCGATAGATCGGTCCTGAGTCCGCAAAGCTCTTCGCTCGCATTTCTCACCGCCCTTCTACTACACACGCCGATCTGGTCGCCGTAAAGGGACGTACTCCCTGCAGCCGGCTCGATGTAGTGTCAGCTACGCCTTCGCCGTCTTTTGGTCGGTGACCCCCGTCACAGCGGTGACAAATGCGGGCTAGGCCACACCGAGTATCCAGCCCTCGCGGCGACGGACGAGCTGGCGCTCGTGAGGGGTCAGCGGAGGTTCGAGGTACCGGTCGAGACAACCGTTCCGGTCTGTCTCCTGCAACCAGCGGCATACGCTCCAGGCATCCCTTTCGTGATTGCCCAGGCCGGCGGGGACACGGTACCGTCGGTGAAAAAGTGCCGGATATACCTCGGCGACGAGGTGCGCCCCGCGAACGGGCCGGAAGCCGTCGAAGGGCCATATGTGGATGCCCTCCATGAATGCCAGGCGCCGCAACCACGGCAGGCCGGCATGGGTCGACTTGGCCACCGAACCTTGCTGATCGAACCGGAAGACGCTTTTCGCCGAAGGCGTCCAGCTCTCGGTGAGGCGAAGCCAATGCGCCTCGCCACCGCGGGGATTGCCCAGGCGCCTGTCCTCGACCTTCACCCCGATCCGATCGCACGGCCAGTGCCGAACGAAGTCCTCGAGGAATTGGCGCCAGTCCGCAAGCCCGTACCGCCGGAAATAGGCATCCGGGAACGAGAAACCGTGGTCGATTCCCGCCAGGACCGGGCTGGCAGCACCCGCATCCAGACTCTGCTCCAGCCAAGATGCCAGGCTGACGCGGCTCCAGCGGCCTCCACCGTCCGGCAGCACCCGTCGCGGCGCCCCGTCACCCGTCGCTTCATACACCGCCAGCCCGGAGTTGCGCGCCTCCGGCGAGCCGGCGCCCGAGTAGTCGATACCGATGTAGCGGCTGAAACGGCAGGACGATCGGGTGCGGGGGTTAGCGAACGCACTCGCCATAGAGGTCATGCTCGTCGGCCTGAGTGATCAGCACGTCGGCGTAGTCGCCCGCCTGCAAACCGTCAGCGTTGTCCAGGTACACCAGGCCGTCGATATCCGGCGCGTCCGCAAAGCTGCGGGCCACGGCGATACCATCATCGTCGAGACCGTCGACCAGCACCTGGGTGGTCTGGCCGACAAATCGCTGCAACCGGCGGGCGCTGATCGACGCCTGCACGGCCATCAGGCGTTCCTTGCGGGCTTGTGCGACTTCGGCGGACACCCGGTCCGGCAGAGTATTCGCATCGGCACCGTCGACCGGTGAGTAGGTAAAGCAGCCCACCCGGTCCAGCTCGGCCTCTTCCAGGAAAGCCAGCAATTCTTCGAATTCCTCCTCGGTTTCACCCGGAAAACCGACGATGAAGCTGGAACGAATGGTGAGATCGGGACACATCCGGCGCCATTCGCGGATACGCTCCAGCACCCGCTCGCCGTTTGCCGGACGCTTCATGGCCCTGAGCACGCGCCGACTGGCATGCTGCAGGGGAATATCCAGGTAGGGCAGGATATGTCCATCGGCCATCAGCGGGATGATGTCGTCCACGTGCGGGTACGGATAGACGTAGTGCAACCGCACCCACACGCCCAGGTCGCCAAGCGCCTTGCACAAATCGGTCATATTGGAGCGCAGGCGCTCCCCTTTCCATTCCACTTCCTGGTAGCGCAGGTCCGCGCCGTAGGCGGACGTGTCCTGGCTCACGATCAGGAGCTCGCGTACGCCGTCGTCCACCAGGCGCTCGGCCTCGCGCAATATGTCCGGCAGACTGCGGCTCGCCAGCTTGCCCCGCAACCTGGGGATGATGCAGAAGCTGCACTTGTGATTGCAGCCCTCGGAGATCTTGAGGTAGGCGTAATGGCGGGGCGTGAGCTTGACGCCACTGGGCGGAAGCAGATCGGTGAACGGGTCACGCTCCGGCGGCGGCAAGCGGGCATGGACAGCGCGCATTACCGCCTCGTAGTCGTGCGGGCCGGTAATGGAGAGCACATCCGGGTGCCGTTCGCGGATCACCGACTCGGTCGCGCCCAGGCAACCGGTGACCACCACCTTGCCGTTCTCAGCCAGGGCCTCGCCGATGGCATCCAGCGATTCCTCCCTGGCCGATACAATGAATCCGCAGGTATTGACCACCACCAGATCGGCCTGGTCGTAGCTGCCCACCACGTCGTACCCTTCCACGCGCAACTGGGTGAGGATACGCTCCGAATCGACCAGGGCCTTGGGGCAACCCAGGCTTACGAAGCCGACGCGGGGTGACCGGGAAAGCTGAGCGGACATGAGAAACCCTCTGCGGTAACCGGCGCCGCCGGCACGGGATGGCGTATGCTACTGATAGCGGTGGCCGCGCGCAAACGGCTGACATTCAAGAGGTTCACGGATCCACTTCAGGTCGCGGACCGACCCTTGTTTCGCCTGCCATCCCACATGCTGTCTTCATCCCGATGGCGGCAACCGGACACACAATGACCTGCGCGGAAGGAGTCGACAATGCACAGAACGGTTCTGGAGATACGCACCGACGGCCGCGGCCTGACCAATATCACCCCGAGGGTGAATGCGGCCATTCGGGAATCCGCGGTGGGCGACGGCCTCTGCCACGTGTTTATCCATCACACCAGCGCATCCCTGATCATCTCCGAGAACGCCGACCCGGACGTGTGCCGGGATCTGGAGTCCTACATGGAGCGCCTGGTTAGGGACGGCGACCCGATGTACGTCCATGACACCGAGGGACCGGACGACATGGCCGCCCACATCCGCTCCATCCTGACCACCACGGACCTGACCATTCCGGTTGCCTCCGGCAGGCCGGACCTGGGCACATGGCAGGGAATCTGGCTCTGGGAACACCGCTACCGGACCCACACCAGGCGGGTAACGGTGACCGTAACCGCCTGAACACTTCCTTGATCCATTTCTGGAAAGGGCCTTTACATGGCTGTTTTTAGGCGTTTTATTTTGAATAACTTCCAGCAGTTTCCAGGGGCATGATCACCCCAGGCGAAGCACGGCCCACTTTCCACTCGACGGAAAACCGTTTTCCGTCCATTACCCGCGCCGGCAGATTGGCCGGCAACACATGATCGCCTTGGAGCAGGATGCGACTGCATGCCTGTCCCTGCTAAGGCGCGACGCCGGTTCGGAGGGCGGTGATTGACCGCCGTCCCGAACTTCGATTGCGGACCCCGGTCGTCTAGACTTCCTGAACGTCGCCCGGCTGCACGAGCAGAGGACCGTGCCCATGAAGCTGATCCCATCGTCCCTGTTGCTCGCCTGCGGCATCTGCTTGTCCGGTGTTTCCCTCGGCCAGGAAGTCGAAACCCGGACGCTGGAATATTCCGCCGACGGGCAAACGTTCAAGGGGACCCTCGCGTGGGACGCGGAACAGGACGGCGTACGCCCGGGGGTTCTTGTCGTTCATGAATGGTGGGGACTGGACGAGCACGCGCGCGGGGTCGCGAGACGCCTTGCGGAGAAAGGCTACATTGGGCTGGCGGTGGATATGTACGGCAACGCCGAAACCGCCGACCACCCGGACGACGCCGCCGCGATGGCCGGCAGTGTGCGCGGGGACATCAACACCTCCCGCAACCGTTTCCTCGCAGCCCGTGACGCGCTTGCAAGCCACGAGCACGTGGACGCTGACCGTATCGCCGCCATCGGCTACTGCTTCGGCGGCAGCGTCGTGCTGGACATGGCGCGAACCGGTGTGGACATCGCCGCCGTCATCAGCGTACACGGTGCCCTGGCCACGGAAACGCCGGCGGAAAAGGGCACGGTCACGGCCCGGATTCTGGTGCTCCATGGCGAGGCCGACGAACTGGTACCCCCGGATCAGATGAACGCTTTTCGCGAGGAAATGGCCGAAGCGGAAGTCGGCTACAGGTTTGTTGGCTTCGAAGGTGCGGCTCACTCTTTCACCAACCCGGAGGCCGATCGCTTCGCCGAGGAATTCGAACTCCCTCTCGCCTATGACGAGGAGGCCGACGAGGCCGCCTGGGAGGAAATCACGCGTTTCCTTGCCAAGGTGCTGTCCGACGAGGAATGAGCACCTGCCGTCACCGAACGACGTGCCTCCCCGGCTGGAACGCCGCCGTGCAACTGGCGGTCGCCCTGCTGATCGCCACTGCCTTGCCGGCGGGCGCAGCGGAGCAGCCGGCGGACGAACGCTGGAAGGCGTTCCGGGAAACACTCTCCACCGGCGCGGACCGCGCCAGGCTGTGGCGCCTGGGCTGGGCCACGGCACACTCGGCGGGTCTGGCGCACAATGTCTATGTGGCCGGGCAAAGCGGGAGTTCCGACCGCCGCTTCGATGCCCGAGTCAGCACAGTGAAATCGCTGCTTGCACTCGCTGATCTGGCGATGAATCCGCCGCCCCATGCGGCTGCGGCCGGGACCATGGAAGCACTGTATGAACAGCGCGAGCGGCAGCCGGTGCGGGCGCTCGACGAGGCGCAGGCCCTGATGCGGGAAACCGCCGCCGAGGAGCGTCGCCGGCGAAGCCTGCGCGGGCAGCGCGGCTCCATCGCCGTCAACCTGCTGGCTGGCGCGGTGATCGCCTTCGGCGACGACCGTGTTGGCGACGGCGCCATCAACGCCGCCAGCGGCCTGCTGGTCACCGCGCTGCAGACCGCGACGGAACCGGCCACGGTGAGCAGGTACCAACGCGACAGAACAGCGCGGCATCGCTGGACGCTCAGCGCCGGTCGCGCCCATGCGCTGGCGAGCCTGCGCCTGGCCTGGTAGCACGCGCGTCGGGCACTTTCCTCCCGGCCGGCGGCCACAAGCCCCTGTCGGACATGGGCCAGTCCATGCCGGTGCGTCCGGCACCCCGGCCCCGGACCACACCCGGCCAGCAGGCATCACCAGTGCCGCCGCCGACCACGTGCATGTGGAGCTGCGGGACGAGATTGCCGATGGCGGCGACATTGACGCGTTCCGCACCATTATGCTCCTCGACGAAAAACGCCAGGGCATCCGGCGCGCGTCACCCCTCCCCCACAGCGCCGGCGGAAGCAGGTGCAGTTCGGGCGCAACGGTCTCCGGCACCACGATACACCGTGGAATCAGGGCATTCCGGTGAAGCAGGAGCAGACAACGCTCGCCCGTCGGACCAGGTACGCGGCAATCCGCCCGCAGGCGTTCATGGAGCGCAAACGTGTACATCGACATGACCTCTCTATCCGCCGCACGTCGAACTGCCGCGGCACGGGTTCAACACGGCGGCGGAGCACGCAGACGCGACCCGGGACCACCGTCTCATTGCGACGACGCCTTCTAACGTATACTGGCGTTAATCGACCAACACCGGTCGCCCTGCGAAAACAATGGCATGAGTGACAGCGGTTACTGGCACGCCCTGGAGAAGGTCTGCGGATTGCACGGTGATGCCATGGCGCAGGTGCTGCGCCTGCGTCCGGGCTACCTGAGAACCGACGAACTGACCATCGTGGTGAATTTCTGCCTGGAGCACTCACTGCGACAACTGTTCGACGCCGCCGGCTTTCTTCGCGGCGGCGATGTCCTCTCGCTGTTGCGTGCGCTTCCCACCGATCAGCGGCATCCGCGAACCGCGGTCAACGCCCTGCAATGGTACGACCGCAGCGGCCTGCTCAATCGGAAACTGCCGGCGGTGGTTGCCCGGGGTCCGCTGTTTCAGCCTTCCATCGAGTGGGCCTTCCGCGGCCAACGCCGGAGCCATACCGAACACAGCCTGCGGCGCGTGCTGGAAAATCATCGCGCCCTGGCGGATGCGATTGACGGCCTCGTCGATCAACTCGGACACCCGAACGTGACAGTCGCCGCCACCGCCTCGATCCGTGGCCAGTTGCGCAAGATCCAGGGGCTCATACGGTCCAGTGAATGGCATGCTCGCACGGCGGCCGGCTGGGCCATCAAGAACGATTTCCCCACCGACCGGGTCGGAGACGGGTTGTTCCGGATCTATATCCGGCCCCTGCGGCGTACGGCGAGCCTGCTAAAGGCGCTGGAGGACCGGCTGAAGCTGAACAACGGCCCGCGCTGTTCGGCCTCCGCCAGGCGCGCTGCCCGGCGTATCGCATTGGAGTTGATGGATGCAGCCGCCGCACGGCCGCCAAACGCGGGTTGCGTTGACCCGAAAACGCGCACAGCATGAAGCTGTCCTGTGCGTCCAAGGACCCGAACATGTACCCGGCAACAGCCGATATCGACATCATCGACGAATTGGATTCGGCAACCCGTCTGCTGGAACAGGCACTGGATCGCCTCGAGCACTGGCTAACGCCGCAACCGAAGGCCCCGTCCGGTGCTGCGGAGCAGACCGGGGCGCGGGACCACACGACCACAGCCGCCCAGCGGCGCACCGCCCCTTACGGGCGAATGACTGAAGCCGGGTCGGCGTCCGGGTCCACCGGCCGGGCCGCCCGCTCTTCCTGTTGATGTCTCCACAGTTCCGCATACACACCCCGTGCCGCCAGCAGTGCGGTATGGCTCCCCTGCTCCACCACGCGGCCGTCCTCCAGCACCAGGATATGGTCTGCGTCGAGAATCGTGGACAGGCGATGCGCGATGGCCAGCGTCGTCCGCCGACTGGACACCTCCTTCAGCGCCCCCAGGATGGCCTGCTCGGAGGCCGAATCCAGTGATGAGGTTGCCTCGTCCAGAATCAGGATGGGCGGGTCCTTGAGCAGCATGCGGGCAATGGCAATGCGCTGTTTCTCTCCGCCGGAAACCTTCAGACCGCGTTCGCCCACTACGGTCTCGAAGCCCAGCGGCAGACGCGCGATGAAATCGTCCAGATGCGCACGCCGCGCAGCCTCGCGGATCTCGGCATCGGACGCGCCGGGGCGCCCGTAGGCAATATTGAAGTAGATGGTTTCGTTGAACAGCACGGTGTCCTGCGGCACGACGCCGATACAGCGGCGCAGGCTGTGCTGGTTGACGCTTCGGATGTCCTGACCGTCAATGCTGATCGCGCCGGAATCCACGTCGTAGAAACGAAACAGCAGCCGCGCAATGGTGGATTTTCCGGCGCCGCTGGGACCGACGATCGCCAGTTTACCGCCGGCCGGCACGCGAAAACTGACATCGTGCAGAATGCGCCGATCCGGGCCGTAGCCGAAGCACACGTTCCGGAACCTGACTTCACCGCCATCGCATGCCAGATCGGGCGCATTCGGATTATCGACGACCCGCGGCGGCTGCTCCAGCAGACCGAACATGCGCTCGATATTGACCAGGGCCTGACGGATCTCCCGGTAGACGAAGCCGAGGAAATTCAGCGGGATGAACAGCTGAATCATGTAGGCATTGACCATGACCAGGTCGCCCAGGGTCATGCGGCCATCCACCACCTGGTTCGCGGCCATCACCATCATCACCGTGACCGCAGCGGCAATCACCAGCGCCTGCCCGGAATTCAGCGCCGCCAGGGACAGCCGGTTTTTCATGCGTGCCGCCTCCCAGCCTGCCAGGTGGTGGTCATAGCGCTCGGCCTCGTACGCCTCGTTGCCGAAATACTTCACCGTTTCGTAATTCATCAGGCTGTCTATGGCGCGGGTATTGGAGCGATTGTCCATTTCGTTGGACTCGCGCACGAACCGGGTCCGCCACTCGGTAACCCAGACCGAGAACACGATGTAGATCAGCACCGACAACAGCACGGTAACCACGAAACCCGGGCTGAACGCGGCCAGCAGGATCACCGCAACCAGGCTGATCTCCAGAAGCGTCGGCAGGATGTTGAAAAGCATGAAACGCAACAGGAAACTGATGCCGTTGGTGCCGCGCTCGATGTCCCGGGCCAGTCCGCCGGTGCGCCGGGAGAGGTGAAAGCCGAGTTCCAGGCGGTGCAGATGCTCGAACACGCGCAGCGACACCCGCCGCATCGCGCGTTCCGCGACGCGGGCGAAGACCGCGTCGCGCAATTCGCCGAAGAACACCGCGCTGAACCGCAACAGCCCGTAACCGGCCAGCAGCGCCAGCGGTACAGCTACAAGGGCATCCGAAGGATTGTCCAGGTGATCGACGATGAATTTCAACGCGATCGGAACGGTCACGTTGGCGATCTTGGCGACAGCAAGAAAGGCCAGTGCGAGGAAGACGCGGCCGCGGAATTCCATGAGGTACGGAAACAGGCTGACCACGATTCGCCAGTTCGGACGCTGGTCCGGGTAATCGCTGGAAGTGGACACTCGCAAGGGATGCTTACCTTCTCATGGGTAGTGCCATGTCCTGTAGCGGCGGCGCCGTTTGCCTGCAAGGCGTGGCTGCGCAGACGTGGTTTTTCCACGTCGCGCCGCCGCTTCGTCGGAGCGGGCCGAGGTCCGGATCAGGCTGTGTCGCGCGTCAGTCATCTCTCGCCACACGTCCACTCCCGGGGCGTGCAGTATCGTCCATCGGGCCCACCGCAACAAAACAATCGAGAGGATTGCTGACAGAACCCGGGAAAGCGCCCGCATATCCGACACTTGTATCAGGCTCTGATACGAACCGGGTGCGCCCCGTGGAATTCCGCCCTTGCAAAGGCTGGCAGTGCCCGGTGAAATCAGCCCCACCCGGCCCCACCTACAGGTGAACCTTGCCTGCGTGCCCGGTAACATGGGTGGGTTGAACCACGAGTCAGCGCCCGGCATCGCCAATGGCGCTCAGGGAAGGTTGTCACCAACGCTGAATCACGCCCACGGCACATAACGCGCTCAGCATACTGACTCTCACGGCGGCAGGACAAACATGCAGCAGGCAGAACGCGGCGTTTTCGACATGAGGCGGGGCCAGCCGGTCCATGTTTCCGGCCCCGACGGCACCATGCTGGCGACGGCGGTCGAGACCATGGACGACGACCACCTGCGCCTGATCACCGAACTTACCGGCTCTTCGCCCCGGCTGGTTCTCACCGGGGAGCGGGCCTGCGCACTCGGACTTGGCACGGACAAGGACACCGCCGTTTCCATTACGCTGTCCACCGGCGTGACCACCTCCGAGATCGCAGCACTGGCCGGAGCGCCGGTTGCCGCCTTGCCGGCAGGGCTGCTTCGGCAACACACCACCGCCGCCCACACCGCCGAATATGGTGCCCTGGAGATGGCAAAGGCGGCGCTGCTGGTGCCCGCGGTCCTCTGTGCGGACGTTCCCCGGCAGCCCGGCGAGGCGCTGCGCAAGCGCTTCGAGGACGGCACTTTCCTGTGCGTCCCGGTGGCCCAGGCGACTGCGCTGAACGCCAACCCGCGCTCCGGGGTAATCCGGATCAGCGAGGCCGATGTGCCGCTGGAGGATGCCGACCACACACGCTTCGTGCTGTTCAGGGAACACAACGGCGTCCTCGAGCACGTGGCGATACTGATCGGCGAGCAGGAAGCCTGGGGAGATCCGGTGCCCGTGCGCATACATTCCGCCTGCCTGACCGGTGACCTTTTCGGTAGTCTGCGCTGCGACTGCGGCGAACAGTTGCGCAGCAGCGTGCACAGCATTGCCGCCGAAGGTGGCGGCGTGCTGCTCTACATGGCCCAGGAGGGCCGCGGTATCGGGCTCGCGAACAAACTGCGCGCCTACGGCATCCAGGACCAGGGCCTCGACACGGTGGACGCGAACCGCATGCTCGGATTCCATGATGACGAACGCCACTACCAGGCGGCCATCGCCATGCTAGAGGAAATCGGGGTTCGCCGCGTCAAGCTGTTCACCAACAACCCGGAGAAGATCCTGGCGCTGGCGCGCGGTGGTATCGACGTGGTCGAGCGCCGCCCGCTGCACGGCTCCATCAACCGCCATAACCGCCTCTACCTGGATACCAAGGCGCGCCGAGCGGGTCATCTCCTGCAGGGCCTGCTGAACCGCAAGCGGGACATCGAAAGCAGCGACTAGCCCGCATATCTCTCCGCGGTTCGTCGCGAGGGCGTCGGGATGCCGCTGTGACGGGGGGCACGGAGCGGAAGTCGGCGAAGGCGCAGCTGACACTACGTCGAGCAGGCCGGAGGGAGTACGTCCCGACACAGCGAACAGATCGACGACTCCGCCTTCAATGTCATCACGATGCGGCAGTCAACCCTCAGCCACATGATCACCCGCCCGCCGCGTTTCCTTGTGACCGCCGCGGATTGTGCCGGACCACCTGCAGACGCAAGCCGTTCGCCGCCACCACCCGCACCGGCGTTCCCTGGCTGATCACCGAGCCGTCATGGCTGCGGGCCTGCCAGCGTTCACCGCGGATGAGTATGAAGCCTTCGGGGGCCAGATCCGATCTCGCGAGCCCCTCGCACCCGATCAGCGCAGCCCCGCCGGATGCCCCGGGGGCCTGCAGTGCGGGGCGGTACAGCGGATACAGCAAGACATCCTTGAGCAGCCACAGCAGCATCACCAGAACAGCCAGATCGCCGCCCAGCCAGCCGCGGTTCCACCCTGCATATAGCAAGGCACCGAGGAGAATCAAACCCGGAACCTGCAACAAGGTATAACGTAACCAGGGCCGCACGCTGTCCACTCCCGCCGGTGTATCGTAGGGGGCTGAAGCAAGCACCCGACATCCACACGGCCGTGTCGGGGTTCGATTGTCGCCGATCAATACCAACGCGGGCGATTCTTCCGTGAACACCAGGTCATGACCGACAGGCTACTGCGCAATGAACGGCCACCGGGCCGCGATCTCGCATTCATCGCCCGGATGCTGGGCTTCATTACACCCTATCGCTGGCGGGTCGCCGCGGCGATGCTGGCACTGCTGATTGCCGCCTCCAGCGTACTGGCCATCGGCCAGGGCCTGCGCCTGGTGGTGGACCGCGGCTTTCTCTCCGGCGACCCCGCCATGCTCGACCGCATGCTGCTGCTCATCCTGGGCATCGTCGCGGTGATGGCGCTGGCCTCGGCGCTGCGCTTCTACCTGGTTTCCTGGATCGGAGAGCGGGTCGCCGCAGATCTTCGGCGAGCGGTCTTCGACCATGTGGTAACCCTTGAGCCGGCCTTCTTCGAGATCAACGGGGTTGGCGAGATCCAGTCGCGCATCACCACCGACACGACCCTGCTTCAAAGCATACTCGGCTCCTCGTTCTCGGTAGCCATCCGCAATCTGCTACTGCTGATCGGCACACTGATCATGCTGTTCATCACCTCGCCGAAACTCACGGCCCTGGTGCTGGTGGGGATGCCCCTGGTGCTGATACCGATACTGGTCTTCGGGCGGCGGGTACGGAGGCTCTCGCGCTCCAGTCAGGACCGCATCGCCGACGTCGGCAGCTATGCCGGCGAGAGCCTGCAGGCCATCCGCACCGTGCAGGCCTTCGGCCATGAACAGGAAGACCGCAGCCGCTTCCGCGGCCACGTCGAACAGGCCTTCGCCGCCGCCGCGGAACGGGTACGACAACGGGCATGGCTGACCGGACTGGTGATGCTGCTGGCCTTTGCCGCGGTGGGAATCATTCTCTGGCAGGGCGGTCACGACGTGCTTGCCGGCCGCCTGACCCCCGGCGAACTCTCCGCGTTCGTCTTCTATGCCGTGCTCGCAGCCGGTGCCGTGGGCGCCATCTCCGAGGTTGCGGGAGATCTGCTGCGGGCGGCCGGGGCCACCGAGCGACTGCTGGAACTGCTCAATGCGCGCCCCGCCATCGCCGCGCCGGCCAATCCCCGCCCCCTGCCCGAGCCGGCGCGGGGAGAGGTACAGCTGGAGGGTGTGCGCTTCGCCTATCCGGCACGCCCACAGCAGCCAGCCCTGGAGGATATTTCACTGCATGTGCAGCCAGGGGAACGGGTGGCGCTGGTGGGTCCGTCCGGCAGCGGCAAAAGCACGCTGCTGGGGTTGCTTCTGCGCTTCTACGATCCACAGGCGGGCCGCATCCTGTTCGACGGCGTGGACCTGCGCGATGCGGACCCGGCGGCGCTGCGGCAACGTATCGGCGTGGTGGCGCAGGAGCCGGAACTCTTCACCGGGGATGCCTGGGACAACATCCGTTACGGCAAGCCCGACGCGGATGACGAAGTCGTGCGCGCGGCGGCACGGGACGCATCGTGCACGGAATTCCTGGACCGCCTGCCGCAAGGGTTCTCGACCCCGCTGGGTCCGGGGGGCGTGCAGTTGTCCGGCGGCCAGCGCCAGCGCATCGCCATTGCCCGTGCCGTACTCCGCAATCCGGCGCTGCTGCTGCTTGACGAGGCGACCAGCAGTCTCGATGCGGAAAGCGAGCACCGGGTACAACAGGCGCTGGAGCGGCTGATGGAGGGGCGCACCAGCATCGTGATCGCCCATCGACTGGCCACGGTGCTGGCGGCGGACAGGATTGCCGTGCTCGAGCACGGCCGCATCCAGGCCGTCGGCAGTCACCGTGAACTGCTCCGCTCAAACGAACTTTACGCGCGCCTCGCCGCACTGCAGTTCGATGACTCCCCGGTATCCACGCGCAGCGCGTCCGGCTGAGGCGTGTCTCCCCGGCTCAACGCCGGGCCGGGTTTCTGCCCCGGAACAGTCTGACTCCCCGCCGCTTGAACAGGAACAACAGCAACATGCCCGCCACGAAACCGCCCACGTGCGCCAGGAACGCGACACCGGCCTCGCCGGGATCACTCAGGCGGGCATAGAGCAACTGCAGACCGAACCAGGACAGCAGGATCACGGCGGCCGGCAGGCGCACGGGATACAGAATGATCCCGATGGGAATGATCACGGTCACCTGCGCCCATGGATGCAGCAGCAGGTAGGCGCCGAGCACGCCGGACACGGCGCCGCTGGCTCCGATCATCGGCACGTCCGAAAAAGGCATGGGCAGCGCATGGGTGAACGCGGCAATCACGCCGCAGAGCAGGTAGAAGACCACGAACCGAAGATGACCCATGGCGTCCTCCACGTTGTTGGCGAACACCCACAGGTAGAGCATGTTGCTGATGAGGTGCAGCCAGCCGCCATGGAGAAACATGGAGGTGAAGACGGTGACCCAGGCGGGCACGATACGGGCCTCCGGAGGCAGTTCCGCATGACCGAACAGCACGGCCGGAATCAGCCCGAGCGCGTGCACCACGACATGCAGCGCCCGCTCGCTCAGGGACAGTTGCCAGAAGAACACCACCACGCAACTGCCCAGGATCAGCCAGCTGACGAGGGCCGGACGCCGGGTGGGGTTGTCGTCGGAAATCGGGATCATCGCGTAACGTCAAATCCGGAAATCGGTGAATCGGCAGCATACATGGTTTTCACCGCGCCGCCGCTGAACGCCCGGGCCCGTCGACGGCCCCCGCAATACCCCTCAGGACCGACAGGTTCGGGCGAGAGCCGGGCATCCCCGATTACGCCCCCCGGCGTGGCAGGCGTCCGATTCCGCAGGCGCCACCTTCATGGACGCGGGACAGACGCCCGTGTATTTTCTGCTGTTGCCGGATTCAGTCAGGAGGTCCGCCATGTCCAGGTTCAAGACCCCGCCGCAGGACGTCTTCGTGTCCACCGACGTGGAATCCGATGGCCCCGTCCCCGGCCTGAACTCCATGCTGTCGTTCGGCTCCGCCGCCGTCAGCGACACTGGCGAAGTGGTGGCGACCTTCTCCCGTAACCTGGACAAGCTGCCGGAGGCGCGCCCGGATCCCCGCACCATGGCCTGGTGGGAGGATCATCCGCAGGCCTGGGCGTCGGCGCGGGAGGATCCGCAGCCACCCGGAACCGCGATGAAGGACTACCTGGAGTGGCTTCGCAACCTCGACGGCAGACCGGTGTTTGTCGGCTTCCCTGCCGCCTTCGACTTCGCCTTCATCAACTATTACCTGCGGCGGTTCACCGGTGAATCACCGTTCGGCACGGCAGCGCTGGACATCACCACCTACGCCATGGCCACGGAGCAGGCGGCATCCTACAGTCGCATGTCGCCGCGCAGGTTTCCCTCACACTGGTTCGAGCAGGGACTGCGGGAAGCCCATGTGGCGCTGGATGATGCCGTGCAGCAGGGCATACTGTTCATCAACATGTACCGTGACAATCGCGCACGGGGTTTCGAAGCGGGATCGGAGTCGACTGGCATCCCTGGCGAGGAGGGCTGGTGACGCGCGCCTGTGCGGCGCGCTTCGCGCTACTATTCGTTGAGCGCCTCGAAGGTCCAAGTCTCGCCGTCGTTGAACTCCACCACCAGGATGTCACCGTCCATGTGGTAGCGCAGTTCCATCTGGGCAAGACGGGGTGTGTAACGCCGCTCCACGGTCGCCACCATTGGATCATCCGTGCGGCACAGGGCACGCGGTTCCCGCATTTCGCGGAAACGTAGCCGGTCGTTGTCGCGGAATTCCGCCTCGCCCCGCCACTCGTTGCACACCGAGTAGCCGCCACTGGCGCCGTCCCTGTCGATGTTCATGGAAAACAGCGGGGGTACCGCCCGGGGCTCGCTCGCCCCTGCCGTCTGGAACGAGATCAGAAACCACTCCCGTTCGATTATCTCTTCCTTCGCTTCACCGGCGGCAAGCGGCGCCGCACCAATGACCAGCAATGCCGCGGCAACGGCGGGCAGCAAGGCTGAACGCATGAGCACTCCTCCTGTTGGATTGCAATGTCCGGCGGCAACGACCGGGATGGTCACGCATGGCCTGCGCTGTCTTTCTGACAGTCATGGCCGCCTGCCCCATCCGGCAAAGCCCGCATGACTGCTTCGAACGCCTCAAGGCCAATCCGTTCCATGAATGCGGGCCCGGACCTGGCGACCGGGGCGCCGAAACCTCACGGTTCCGCCGCCTGTTCGGGCAACAATCGGATCTCGCCGTACCAGGCCTCGATGGACTCGCCGGTGTCATCGCAGTCGGTCATGATCGCAAGCGCATCGAGCGAATCCGGGTCGCGGTCGTGGTAGCGCCTGAAGTCCTCACGCAGATTGCGACGCTCGGTGTGCCATGTGCCCTTCTCCTCCGGCGGCCCCGAACGCACCGCGATCATCCGCGCCTGCGAGGCGTAGGCGTTGGCCCAGTCCGCGCTCTCGGGCTTTTCGCTGGCCCACACGTAATTCAGCGCCCGGGTGCGCCAGCGAACTATCCGGCGCTCGTCCACGGCATAGATGCGAGCCGGGTAGTCATCCCCTGACCTGGTGGTTTCATCAATGCCGCTGAAGGTTTCGTCCACGCGCCATTCCCATTCCAGGATCGGCGTCCTGGTCAGATCTATGGTTTCACGCAGGTACAGGCCCGATGCCGTGGCGTCGTCGCAGACCGCGTGCAGCACCTCCCGGCCGTCCACCTCCACCAGTTCGTAACGCGTTTCGCCCTTGAAGGATTCACTGTTCCAGCCGGCGATGTCGCTGGGCGTGAATACCCGTTCGGTCGACTGCACGGCCGCACTGGCAGCGCACGCCAGACCGGCGAGAAGTATCACGGTCCATCCGGGTGATCGGAGTTTCATGGATGACCTCCAGGGAGACGGCCGGTTGTTTCACGCAACAGGCCTGTTTGCCGTTTCGGGAGTTTGCCACGGAAAACGCCTGCTTCCGGTCCGCAAAACTTCGTAGCCGGGTAGCGGAAGGATTACCCACTGGGGGCACCACACCCCGTCACGCCTCTCGCACCCGCACGCACCACTTTCCCTACACCGGCGGCAACAGACCCACACAAGAACCTTGATACGCGGCGACCATCGACCGAAGATCAGTCCATGAATCCATTGTTCTCGACATCCGCAAGCAACCGCTTGCACGCACCCTGCCTCACCCCGCTGCTACTTTGCTGTCTCCTGCTGACGGCACCGGCGAGTGCGAACGGTTATCCGGACATGGAGACCATGGCCGCCCCGGAAGAGAACCCCGGGGCACTGGATTTCCAGCTCTACGTCCCCGCCGATCTCACACCCGACGCGGCACTGGTGGTGGTATTGCACGGCTGCGATCAGCGCGCAGACGAGTTCGCGGCGGCATCGGGCTGGCTGCAGGCGGCAGCGGACACTCCGTTCGCGCTGCTCGCACCCCGGCAGCGGGAGGACAACAACCGACGGCTCTGCTTCAACTGGTTCAGCGACGATCACTCCGGCAGGGAGGGCAGCGAAACACGGTCCATCCTCAACGCCGTTGACGCGGTGCTGGCGGAGCACCTGTCGGAATCCGCGGCCGTATACGTGACCGGCCTGTCAGCCGGCGGCGCCATGACATCCAACGTGCTGGCTGCGCACCCGGAGCGTTTTTCCGGCGGCGGCATCGTGGCCGGTATCCCCACCGGTTGCGCCGCAACCGCCGCCGGAGCGTTATGGTGCATGCAGACCGGCGACACCGCGTCCAGCGCGCAACTGGCCCGGCGGCTGCGCGAGCGGGCCGGCGGCGACGGACCCTGGCCACGGGTGTCCATCTGGCACGGAACGGATGACCGGGTTGTACGCAGGCGCAACCAGGACGCGCTGATGCGTCAATGGACCGAAGCCCACGGCCTGGACCGCGACACCCCCTCGGAGCAGCGCTTCGGGATGGGCCTGCGCAGGCGTTATGGCGACCACGCGGAGGTGGAAACCTGGACCGTGGACGGACTGGCGCACGGCATGCCGGTGGACGCGGAGGCCGACTGCGGGCACGAGACCCACCACGTCATCGATATCCAGCTCTGCGCGGTACGTCACCTGCTCGCCCACTGGGGGCTGGCGGATAGCGTCGACGTCGACGCCATTCCGTCCGGCTGGAGCTGCACCGAACACAGCACCAGCACGCACCGTCACGTGCAGGACGAGCGCGCCCGCATCCGTCTCGGCCTGGTGTATGCCCGGGGCTCGGGTGATCCGCTCGGCCCTTACCTGATGTTCGGTTCGGTCACGGTGTCCGAACACGAGCCCGGCTACTGGGTCCGCGGTGAATGCCCCTGAGCCGAGGGCCGTGCAGGGTCAGTACATGAGCTGGAACAGCTTCTGCCGATAGGGACGCGCCAGTGGATGCTCGGGGCCCAGCAGGTTGAACACCTCCAGCAGCGTCGCCCGCGCCTGGCCATCGTTCCAGTCGCGTGCGGTGCGCAGTATGTGCAGCAGGTGATTCATGGCCGTGTCGTACTCGCCGCGAACGACGCGGTGCAGCGCAAGCTGATAGCGCGCCTCGTTATCCGAAGCGTCGGCAGCGAGCCGGCTTTCCAGGTCATCCACGTCAGGCAGCGTCTGCACGCGCTCGGCAAACGCGCGCTGCGCCTCCATGCCCTTGACGCGGGCATCATTGCGCACCGACTCCGGCAGCGCTGCCAGCAGGGCCTGGGCACGCTGGGTATCGCCGGAATGGAACAGGGCCCGCGCCAGGTCAATGGCGGTATCCCCATCCTCGGGAGACGCGGCGTGAAGCCGCTCCAGCAACGGCAGCGCGGCGGCGAAGTCACCCTGCTCCAGGCAGGCCTTGACCTGTTCCTTCGGGCTCGCTTCGGGCTTCGGCACATGCGCGTCGAGGCGCTTGCGGATTTCCCCTTCGGGGAGCACCCCGCTGAACTGATCCACCAGTTGACCGCCCTTCACCAGCATCACCGTGGGCAGGCTGCGAACACCGATCTGCGCCGCCAGCGCCTGCTCCTCGTCGCAGTTCACCTTGGCGAGGATGAATCCACCCTGGTACTCGTTCACCAGCTTTTCCAGCACCGGCTGGAGCTGTTTGCATGGCTCGCACCAGTCCGCCCAGAAATCCACCAGGACGGGTTGCCGGAAGGACGCCTCCATGACGGCATCCCGAAACGTATCGGTGGTTACTTCCTGAATATATGGAGACTCACTCATTGTTCGTCGGCTCTCCGGATCCGGGATCTGAACTCGGGGCGTTCGACAGACCCGCCCAGCCAGTCACCACCAGGCACCGGCGGCAGCTGCGGGCACCGCTTGCGGTAGAGGTAGATCCAGGCATCGCCCCAGGGCGTATGAATGCGCGAACGCGTGTAGGTTCGGGGATGATCCTCGAGGCGGTCCAGTTGTCGCAGCATCGCTGCGGTAACGCTGTAGACCTCGCCGGTGATGGGCTCCTCGCCCTCGACCACCGCCGGATAAGGACCCAGATCCAGCATGCGGTAAACAGGCGCCGTCCGGTGCCGTCCGAGCAGGGTGGCGCCTTTCATGCAGTGATGGTTACTGCAGCCCCGGCGCAATGTGCCGTAGACGAAGACCTGATCCCTGAACCCCATGCCACGCATTATGCGTGGCCTGCAGCCGGCGGGCAAAAGGGATTTTGCCGAACATCGAACGCCTGCAGGGGGGGTCGGACCACGGTAACACCCTGTGTAGACGCCGTTTTCTCCCCAATCTCACCTTGGATTCAACCTTAGAGTAGCCTTTTCTCCGCCGAAATTGCTGCTTTAAGCCGACGACGCCTCACGCAAGTCCATGGGCACATGGCATCGTTCTCTTCTTGTTAACGGGTGATCCTGTCATCCGCAAAGAGCGGTTGGCTAGCCCGCATATCACACCGCCGTTCGTCGCGAGGGCGCCGGGATGCCGCTGTGACGGGGGCACGGAGCGGAAGATGGCGAAGGCGTAGCTTACACTACGTCGAGCCGGCTGGAGGGAGTACGCCCCGACTCAGCGAGCAGATCGGCGTGCGTAGTAGAAGGGCGGTGTGATATGCGGGCTAGGGCCGGACTGCCGCCGGAGGCGCCCCCGACTCCGAGTCAGCGACCGTCGCACACAAGCGGTCGGACGCAGTGCCGCACGGCGGGGGCAATGACCGGAAAACGGGAGAACAGTATGGGGCGAAAAGGAATGAAGTGGCGTCCCCAAGGGGATTCGAACCCCTGTCGCCGCCGTGAAAGGGCGGTGTCCTAGGCCTCTAGACGATGGGGACGCAGGCGTGGCCTCGTTCAGGCAGGGCGATCATACGAGCGCCCCC
>SLSJ01000286.1 GCA_007130525.1 Ectothiorhodospiraceae bacterium
CCCGGATAGCGGGCATTGCGGAAGAAGTTGGTAACGCCCGTACGCACGAAGCGGGGGGTTACCGCGACGTAGGCATCGGCCAGGGGCTTTGCCACGTATCGATCCAGTTGGTCGTTGAAAGCATAAATCCGGCGATTCAGGGGCTCCATCGGGTCGTACGGTTCGGGGTCCGGGTCCGGCGGTGTCGTCGCGCATCCCGCAAGCGGCACCATCGCGAGTATCAGCGCCAAAAGCCCTGCTACGGCCCTGTTGTACTTCAGGCGTTGCATGTCAGTCTCTCTTCCGCCGCCAGTCCGGCAAGTTGCTTTTCTTCTATGTTCGGCAGTCCGCGCGAGGCCCAGTTGAAACCGGCGATCAGCAGCATGTCGCTGCGCACGGAAAGGTTGCAGGCAGTGATGATGGCGTGCAGCCGCCTGCGGCTGATCTTGACCTCGTTGCCGCGGGTAAAGCTTCTGTTATGGGCAATGTTGCGCAGGGTGTAAAGCGCCATGCCGATCGCCCAACTGCAGAAGCGTCGGATTCCGGGTTCCGATGCCGGTATCAGCAGGGTGTAGTCACGGGCCTGGCAGAGATGTCGGTAAGCAACCGCGACCAGAAAGCCGAGTCCGGCGCGGAACCGTGAGTCTTCATGCCAGCGGTCACCGGCAAGGGGGCGAAAACCGTGTTCCGCGAGGACATCGCGTGGAAGCCAGCAGATGCCGCGGGCCCTGTCATCCCAGATGTCCTTGAGTATATTGGTCATCTGCAGGCCCTGACCGAAACCGAGCGCCAGTTGGCGCAATCGGCCCTCGTGCCGGGCTATGTCCGGATTCGCCTGCGCGAACAGCGAGGTGAGCATCTCTCCCACCACCCCGGCAACCACGTAGCAGTAGTCACGAAAGGTCTGGCGATCCGGCAGTCCGTCGCTGTGCTTGAGGCGTTCGAAGCGAGCCATGCCCCGGCACATGGTGTCCAGGCACCGCTGCAGGGCCCGGCGCTGGGCCTTCGGCAAGTCTCTGAATACCGCGATCACCATCGGTGTCTCGGCCAGCAGTTCACGCTCCAGGGGCTGCTCGGGCCGGCTCGCCGCCATCAGGCGATGGGCGAACAACGCCGGATCCTCTTCGCCGTGCAGTGTGTCGATCAGGGCCTGGTAGTGGAGGTCCTTGTCCCGGGGGGCGAGGCGGGTGCTGTCCTCGATGGTGTCGGCAATGCGGCAGAGCAGGTAGGCATTGGTAATGGCCGGACGCAGCGATTCGGGCAATTGCGGGATTGTAAGGGCAAACGTCCGCGAGACACCGGGCAAGAGCCTGTCCTGATGAAGTATCTCCGCGGTCATGGGCTTCCCGGCAGTCAGTGTGTTATCGGCCGTCGAGTATAACGGTCGGTTCGGCATACGGGCCATTGAGGGTGTCGGCGGGCGTCGCCGTGATGGGTCAGGGTGCCGCGTCTTCGGACGGCGCGTCCACGGCATGCTCGAAGGAATCGTAGAAGAGCCGCTGCGGTTCCAGGCCGTGACTCGCGAAATCACGCCTGGCCGCCTCGATCATGCCTGGCGGTCCGCTCATGTAGACATCATACGCGCCCAGGTCCGGGTAATCCTGCAGCAGCATGTTATGCACCAGCCCGATTCGCCCCTTCCACTGATCGCGGGGATCCGGCTCCGACAGGCACGGCGTATAATGGAAACCGGCATGCTCACGTGCCCAGCGACGGGGCAACTCGTGGAGATAGAGGTCGCGCATGGCGCGCACACCCCAGTAAAGGTGCACCGGCCTGTGCAAACCCAGCGCGAAGGTGTGTTCCAGTATGCTTTTCACCGGCGCGAAACCGGTACCGCCAGCCATGAGCAGGATCGGGCGATCAGAATCCTCGCGCAGGTGAAACGTACCCAGGGGGCCCTCCAGCCTCAGTAACGCCTTTTCCCGCATGTCTCCGAACACGCGGCCGCTGAAAGCTCCGCCCGGGATGTTGCGCACGTGCAGTTCGAGCAGTTCATCGTCGTGCGGCGCATTGGCGAGCGAGTAACTGCGACGACGGCCGTCGCGGAGGAGGATGTCCACGAATTGACCGGGAAGAAACTGCAGGCGCTCGGTGTCCGGCAATTTCAGATACAGCCGCATCACGTCGTGCGCGAGTTGCTCCATCCGCGCCACCCGGCACGGCAGTTTGCGCGGTTCGATGTCAAGCGCATCACGAACCTCCCGTACCTCGATGGACAGATCGCTCAGGGCCTGCGCCTGGCAAAGCAGTGCCTGGCCGACGACGGCCTCCTTCTCGTCCAGTGCCGGGGGCCGCCGATCGTAGGGGTAGCGCACGTCACCTTCCACGATCTTGCCCATACAGGTGCCGCAGGTGCCGCCCCGGCAGCTGTAGGGAATGATCAGCCCGTGCCGCAGTGCGGCGGCGAGGATGGATTCGCCGGGCCGGGCCCGGAAAGTATGGCCTGTTGGCTCGATGGTAATGCGATAGCTCATGCCACCATTGTGGCTGATTTGCCGCATGGGTTGCATGGTTGATTCGTCGGACTGGCACGGGCGTGACGGCCACCGTCATTCCGGAAATCGTGTCCGTGCGCCTGCCCAGGTTCCGGGCAAGTCGCCACTCCGCTGGGTCCAGAACACGTGAGCCCCATGTTCGGTCACCAGAACCAGCGGGTGACGGGCGCGGACGCCGGCATCACTGACGATGCTCTCGGCGGACCAGCGATCGTCGACGCGCAACGCCAGGTATACCCGTGCGTCCGCGCCACCGTCATCCCAGGCAGCAATCAGTTGTCCGTCGCGGTGGCTCGCCAGGCTGGAGTTGCGGGCGTCCCTGCTTCCCATCCGCCGTGGTGCCGACCATACCGGGTCTTGTCCGTCAGCCTCCAGGTAGTACAGCCCCAACGCCTTTTCCTCGCCGGTCCACACCAGCGCGTGCAATCGGGGCCGGTCACCGGTGAGGGCCAGGCCGCCGCCCACATGCGGGCAGCCATCCACATTCCAGTCAAAGGCCCCCACCGTGCCGGTTGCCTTCCAGTTGTCACCGCCATCCGCGGAGGCGGCCAGGGCCATGTCCCTGGGTGACAGGTCGCGGTACAGGACCCAGCTCCCGTCACCGGCGTGGCGCATCGTATTCCAGCAGCACTGGCAGGTGGCGGCATCCAGGGTGCTCACCCCGCTCCAGGTTCGGCCGTCGTCGTCCGAGCGCGCATGGTGAAGTCCCTGCTGGCCGCCCCGGTTGTCCAGCCAGACGAGGTGGAAGCGCCCTTCGGGGTCCGCCTGCAGGTCGAAAAAGCCCTGGCTGGCGCTGTCACCCGGTTGGCCGGGGTTGACTGCGGCCTCCCAGCTTCGGCCACCGTCCTCGGAGCGTGCGGTCACCATGGGGCCGCTGTTGGCAAAGCCGTCACCGCGGGTCTGCCAGACCGCGAGCAGTGTCTCTCCATGGGCCGCCACCCTGATGTCATTGCTCCGCTGCACGCGGTTGGGCGGTGCCTGTCCGGTGTCGAGGGCAACAGGCGCAGACCAATCCTGACCGCCGTCTTCGCTGCGGCTGTGGTAGGCCCGCACCTGATCGTCCTCGTCAGTCTCCACCCAGAGGACGTGCAGGCTGGCGCCGTCGGTGGTGACGGCCAGGCTCGTTACCTCATTGTCGGCCGAATGAACGTGTAGATGGTCGACATCGGGGCCGCCGGGCATTCCGCCGTCGCAGGCGGTCAGCGCCAGCGCGCACAGGCCGGGGAAAAGTCGTTTCACCAGGTCCATTCCACACCTCCGAACACCGAGCGCGGGGCACCGGGGTTGAATACCCGGCTGTCGGGATCAGCCCGGGCAACAATGGCCGTGGAGGCCACATAACGGCGGTCACCCAGATTGCGACCATCCAGGAAAAGCCGCCAGCCGTCCGGGCTGTGGTAGCCGGCGCGCATGCCGAAAAGCACATGCCCCGGCGCATACTGGCTGTTTGCGAAGTCCACGGCTGTCCGGCTCACCGCCTCGATCACGGGACCGATATTGAACCCGCGCGCATGGCGGTAGCGGATGTCCACGCGACCCACATGTTGGGGAATGCTTGGTATGCGGTTGTTTCCCCAGAGTCGGTCACCGTCGAAGCGGAAGTCGTTCAGCGTATAGGCGAGCCCGATCTCCAGCGCGTCACCCGGCGCGGTGAGGGCATCCAGCGGCAGCCGCGCCATGCCGGCCAATTCCAGGCCCTGGTGAATGGTGCGGTCGGCATTGCTGGTCAGGGTGTCACCCGGGTTGTTCGGATCTTCCACCAGGAGGATCTCGTCCCGCAGCCAGGCCCTGTAGGCCACCGCCTCCCAGTTGCTGCGCTCGCCGCGACCGCGCAAACCCGCCTCCAGCGTGTCCGCCCGTTGCTGTTCCACAAGGGAAGCGTCCTCGCTGATCAGTTCTCCGTTGATCGGCGGCTCGAGACTGCGGCTCAGGTTGCCGAAGATCTGCAGGCGGGGAGTGATCTGATGCAGAAGACCTACCCTGGGGCTTGCGCCACGATAGATACGGCGGCCCTCCGGCGCGTTGCCGGTTCGTACGTCTTCTTCCCGGTCGGCCCAGGACAGCTGCATTCCGGCTACCAGCGCAGTGGCGGACGTGAGCTCCAGAGTGTTCTCCGCATAGATTTCGGCGGTGGAAGCCTTGTTGTTGCGGCGCGTGACAACACCGCTGAAGCGGTTTTCCTGTTCCTGGCGTTCGCGCCCGGTGACCGCCAGCAACCCCCAGATGAACTGGTTGTCGCGGCCGAGCCAGCGGCCCCGGGTGACGTGGCGCAGGCTGACCCCGACGTCTTCCTGAGCGCTGTCTATCTGCGCGAAGGGCAAGGGGTGGTCCATTCGCAGATGCTGTACGAATGCACCCAACTGCAAGCTGTCGGCATCGGTGAGCCGAAGGTGATGCTGGACCGCCAATCTCCCCAGCTTGAGATCCCGACTGGCGTCGATCGCCCGCCACGCGGCTGCGGCCTGTCGCGGGTCGTCACGGTATTCCTCCCGCGTGAGTGAACCGGGTAGTTCGAGCCGACTGTCCTGGGCGTCCATGTGAACGCGGGTCTGGTTTCGGTCCGAATGCTGGATGCCGACGTTGCCGTAAAAGCGTAATGTCTCCTGTGCCGACTGCCGGCGGAAGCCGTCCTCCGTGCCCACTGCAATGGAACCTACCGCGTCGTGCCCGCTCTCACCGAGCCAGGCCGCACGGCCCTGGGCGCGCCCATAGCCGAAGGATCCGGCCTCGGCACGCAGGCTCAGCGGCGGCACGGTGTAGCCCGTGGGCGATACGATGTTTACCGCGCCACCAAGTGTCGAAGCCCCCCAGCCCAGGGCGTTGGCGCCCCGGTACACTTCGATGTGTCTGGCCGACAGCGGATCGATCAGCTGTGTTCGGGTATTGCCGTCGGCCTCGGTTACCGGCAGTCCGTCGCGCAACAGACGGATGCCACGGGTGTTGAACGTACGCGAAATGCCGGAACCGCGAATCGACAGGCGCAGTTCGTCACCACCGAACCGCGATCGTGAGAATACCCCGGGCGTGCCGTCCAGGGCGTCGGCCATGTGGGCGGCGCGGCCCTCACGAATTCGGGGTTCGTCGATCAGCGTGGTGCCGCCCGGTACGCGGTCCAGACGTTCGGCGGCCTCCTCGGGGCTGGGCGCAGTGCTGGCGGGTGCTTCGTGCACGACGTCGAGGGCATCCAGCGCCACCGGGTCGGTCGGGGCGCCCGCACTGGTTGTGGACATGCACAGGCCGGCGATCCCCACGATCACGGTTCCCGTTGGAAGACGAATGGCCATATTTGTTGCTCCCTGGTCAGGACACGTACACGGGCATCGCCCACGCGGGCCGCGGGCGATGCCGGAGGTTTGGTCGGCGTGTCAGGTCAGGGGAGGTGCGCGACCGGGCGGCCGCAGGTGATGGCCGATCCGGATGGTGGGGACGGTAGTTTCGGTTGGCCCCGGCGACGTCGCCTTTGCGTCACCGAGCGGCTGCGAGGGCGCGGCCGGGAGTGTCGGCGGTATCTGTACCGCCTTGCAGAGCAGACAGTCGCAGCACACCGGCATGGGCGTGGTGTCATGCTCGGGCGGGCCAGTGTCCGAATGGGCATGGCCATGGTGTTCGTGGCCGGTGTCATGCTGATGCTGATGGTGATCCTCGCCTTGCGTCGCTACCGGTCCATGCAGTGCCATGAGCAGCTGGTGCTCGGCGTGGGCCAGAGGCTGCAGGACGAACGCCGCCGCCGCCAGCAACAGGCAGTAGAGGGCGAGACGGTGCGTTCTGCGGCGTAGATGCATGACGTTGTCCGGAGCACGTGCGAGACGAGTATAGCGTTAACCCGCATA
>SLSJ01000228.1 GCA_007130525.1 Ectothiorhodospiraceae bacterium
CAGCATGCTCTCCGTGAGCAGCTTTTCTCCGCGCAGCATGCGCAAGTCGTTGACCTGCGACAGCACCCCCAGCGGACTGTCAGGCTGACCACCCTCGATACGCTCCAGGAATTCCGAGAGCCTGAGTATGCCGGTCATCAGCGCCTCTTCGGCCTCGAACTCCTTCTCGACGCCGTCGCCAATCAGGGCCTCGATCAGCTGCTCGAGCTCTTCCGCCAGCAGGGACGCGCCATAGAGTTCCAGCATCTGCAGGGTGCCGTAGACCTGGTGCAGGTAGGTCGCGCAGAAACGCAGGCGCGTGCGGTCCTCCCGCTCCTCGCTGTATTCCTGCAAGGCCTCGACAGCCTGCTTCAGGGTTTCGTCTATCTCCTTGCGAACCCACCCCAGCGTGCTGCGATCCACTTCCTGCATGGTCATGGGCATATCACTCCGCAAGCCGCCGGTAGGCCAGCACGTCGTGATCATTGGCAACCCGAACCACGTCCGGGCTTCGCCAGTGAAGCATTTCGCCCGCTCCCAGAATGAGCACGCCACCCGGCCGCAGATGTCGCGCCAGGCCGTCGACGATCTTCAGGCGTCGGGCCTGGGCGAAATAGATCAGCAAGTTCTGGCAGTAAATCACATCCATGCGCCTTGGCGCGGCGGTATTCACGTCCAGGATGTTCATCAGCGCGAATGCGACGCGCCGGCGCAGCGCCCTCTTGATGCGCGCACGTCCCGGCCCCGCCGGCTCACAGTACTCCACCCGCATGTCATCGGGGATCCGCTGTATCGCACGCGCCGAATAAACCGCCGCACGGGCAGTGGCCAGAGCCCTGAGACTGATATCGGTGCCGGTAATGCCGAAACGCAGGGAGGAATCGGTGGACCTTGCGAAGGCGTCCACCACCATGGCCAGCGTGTAGGCTTCTTCACCGCTGGAGCAGCCGACACTCCAGACATTGATATCGCCATCCCACCCGGGCCGCCGCACCAGTTCGGGGAGAATACCCGAAGTCAGCAGCCGGAGCGCCCGCTCATCGCGGAAAAAACGCGTCTCGTGAACGGTCAGCCTGTCGACCAGGTGGGTCCACTCCAGCCGCCCGTTGAGCCCGCTGGTGAGGTACTCGTAATAGGCGTCGTAATCGTCAAAGCCCACCTCGCGCATGCGCAGGGCAACGTTGGTGACCAGGAAGGAGCGCCGTGCGCGCGGCATGTTCATGCCCGTGCGCGCCTCCAGCAGTGAAACCCAGCGCTGGAACTGCCGGTCGCTCATGTCGGGAAGCGCGCGACCGGGCAATTCCCCGCCTGTCACAACGCTGTTGGTCACTGCCGTGCTCACCGTGGCTACCCCGTCACTCCGGCAGCTTGAAGCCGGATACCGAGCTGCGCAGATCGTTCGCCAGATCCGCCAGATTACCGATGGAGGTGGCTGTTTCGTTGGTGCCGGCGGAGGTCTGCGACGTGATCTCCTGGATCACGTTCATGGTATCGGAGATGTTGGCCGCCGCCTCCGCCTGCTGGCGCGCCGCCTCGGAAATGGTCTGGATCAGACCTGCAAGTTGCTGGGAGGTGCTTTCGATCTCGCGCAGCGCCTCACCCGCGTCTTCCGCGAGTCGTGCGCCGCTGACCACGCCGGAGGTGGATTCCTCCATGGAAATCACGGCCTCGTTGGTATCGGTCTGGATGGTCTTGACCAGGGCCTCGATCTGCTTGGTTGCGTTACCGGAACGTTCCGCCAGGCGCTGCACCTCATCGGCCACCACCGCGAAAC
The DNA here is from genome assembly GCA_007130525.1 of Ectothiorhodospiraceae bacterium. Lineage (GTDB taxonomy): Bacteria > Pseudomonadota > Gammaproteobacteria > Nitrococcales > Aquisalimonadaceae > Methylonatrum. Next base: position 1,754 of record SLSJ01000228.1, read on the forward strand.
CGCGGCCGGCCTCACCGGCCATGGCCGCCTGGATGGAGGCATTCAGGGCGAGGATATTGGTCTGGTCGGCAATATCGTTGATCAGCTCGACTATGTTACCGATTTCCTGAGATGACTCGCCCAGCCGCTTGATGCGCTTGGAGGTTTCCTGAATCTGCTCGCGAATGGAGTCCATGCCCTGAATCGTGCGGCGCACGGTATCGCCGCCTCGGGTCGCCAGGTCCACCGAACGCTGCGCCACCTCCGCCGATTCCTCGGCATTCTGCGACACCTGTTCGATGGATGCGGCCATTTCGTTGATGGCGGCGGACGCAGCCGTGATCTGGTGCGCCTGGTGATCCGAGGCTTCGGCAAGATGCATCGCCGTGGCCTGCGTTTCCTGGGCCGCGGACGAGACCTGAACCGATGTTTCGTTGATGGTGGTAACCAGGGTCCGGAGGGCGTCAATGGAGTCATTGAACGCATCACCGATGGCACCGGTGAATTCCTCGCCCACCGAGGCCTGCACCGTGAGGTCGCCCTCGGACAGCCCCTGGATCTCGTCCAGCAGATCGAGGATCGCCTGCTGGTTCTGTTTCGACAGTTCCTCCGAACGGCGGCGCTCGGCTTCCGTCGCGGCCAATTCCTGGCGCGAGATCAGCCTGCCCATGAAGATGCGCAGCAACAACAGCACCAGCGCCAGCGCACCCAAAGCGAACCCGGACCACCAGGGAAGCAGCCGATTGTCCGCAAGTCCGCGGTAACTGGCAATCAGCGCGCCCGCAGCCGGTTCCAGCCGGTCCGCGCTGAGGAGAATGCGATCCGCCGCGTTCAGTGACTCGGACAGAACGGGGGCCAGTTCCACAAGCGTGGCCAGGTCCTCCTCAACCCCTGCCAGGCGGCTGTCCGCCTGGCGCAACAGTGCCACCGCATTGCCTTCCGTGACCGCGGGCACGTCGATGCCGCCCCTGCCGAGCAGGGAATCAAGGGTCCGGCGCAGTTCACGTACGCTGGCGGCAAGGCGGTCGGCGGCAACGTTGTCCTCAGTACCGGCCGTCGCCACTTCGCCGCTGTAGCGGCCCACGCGTTCGGCCTGCAGCGCGGCCTGCGATGCCCAGTAAACCTGGCGCTGTTGCGCACCCGCTTCGCTCAGGCGTTCGGCGGCCCGATCAAGCCCCGACTGCACCTCCGGAAGCACCGCCCCAAGCGTCTCGCGCGCCTGCCGCGCCTCGTTGACGCTTTCCCGGCGCTCGCCCATCAGCGCGACGTCCGCCCGTATCTCGTTCCAGGGTCCCAGCATGTTGTCCAGCGCCCTTCCTGCGGAGGCGTCATAGTCGGCTGTCGGCGGGAGCCCGGTTTCCGGATTGCCGTCCCGCAGGACATCGACGTTGCGCTGCGCCTCCGAGCGGGCCCGCTCCATGCGCTGGAAGGACTCGGCGCCGCCCGTGGCCGCTTCGGGGGCATTATTGGCAACCTGGAGCCCCAGCACGCGCACGGCCTCCGCCCGCTCGACGAACTCGCTGTCGAAATTGGTGAAATAGGCCAGGTAGGCGAATGTCACCACGGTCAGCACGATCGTCAACAGCACGAATCCGCTGACGATGTTCGCCAGGGTGGCCAGGGAAAACTTCAAACCATTCATGGTTCAGAACCCTCCAGAGAGCGCCTGCGGCCCGTGGAAACACCGATTCGGTCACGCACCCGACACAACGCGGCGGCGTCCGGTGATCCCGGCCCGGGACGCTCGGCCCGACTGGCCCGCCGTATTCCGCCCCCGCGGCCGGAACAGCGGTTCAGCCAGCGACCTTCATGAAATCCGGGTGCCCTGCCAGCGCGGTCATGCTGAATAGGAGCCACCCACCCTCGTTGTCGCTTTCGAATACCCCGCTGACGTATGGCGCCAGCGCAGGGTCCACGTCGCCCGGCGCCCAGCGACGGTCCTCCACCGGGAACTGTCGCATACCGAAGACCTCGTCGACCAAGAGCCCCGTCACAAGATCACCGGCATGAATGACGAGCACACGGCTTGCGCGGGTGGGGGTGGTGAAAGTGCCGTGGAGATATCCGTTGAGATCCATGACCGGCAACAGATTGCCGCGTACGTTGGCAATGCCGCGCACCCAGTGCCGCGCCCGCGGCACCGGCGAGAGTTCCGGCTGCTTCAGCAACTCGGCCACTTCGTCCATGCTGCTGACAAGATGCTGACCGCCCAGCCGGAACCCCACCCCAGTCCAGAAATCGCCTGGCTCATCGCGCGAGGGCAGCGGCGCCTGATGCTCCCGGCCCAGGCGGTCGAGCTGACGCAGCAGCGCAAACGGCGTTCCTTCAGCGATAGCCATGGTTCCGGGCCCTGCTCGCGCTATCCACCGGGGCCTCAGCCACCGAGAGCGCCCTTGATCTTCTCGATCAGGCCCTGCTCGGTAACAGGCTTGGTTATGTAATCCTTGGCGCCCTGACGCATACCCCAGATGCGGTCGGTGTCCTGGTCCTTGGTGCTGATGATGACGATGGGAATCGACCCGGTAGCCGGATCCTTGCTCAGTTTGCGTGTCGCCTGGAACCCGTTGACCCCGGGCATCACGATATCCATCAGGATGATGTCGGGCGACTCGGACTTCGCGAGGCGGATACCATCCTCGCCGTTTTCGGCCACGGACACGTCGTAGCCGTGCTTCTCCAGCATTCCCCTGAGCACATGGGTTTCCGTTGGCGAGTCATCAACGATGAGTACCCGAGTCATGCATTACCCCCCTGAGTCGATAAAGTACGGACATGCCGTTGCGGACGGCATTCTGCCGCTCGTCCGGGACCGGAACCGCATAGAATTCGCCTGATGGCCGACAACTGCCCGCCGCGTCACGCCGCCTGTTTCATGTGGCGCTTGATCGCTCCCAGCAGTTCTTCACGGGTGAAAGGCTTGGTCAAGTACTGTTCGGAGCCGACGATGCGCCCTCGAGCCCTGTCAAACAGGCCGTCCTTGCTGGACAACATGATCACGGGCGTACCCTTGAACATGCGGTTGTGCTTGATCAGGGCACATGTCTGGTATCCGTCAAGGCGGGGCATCATGATGTCGATGAAGATGATGCCGGGCTTGAGATCGGCGATCTTGGACAGTGCTTCGAATCCGTCCGTAGCCGTGATGACTTCGCAGCCTTCCTTTTTCAGCAGCGTTTCGGCCGTGCGACGAATCGTCTTGCTGTCGTCGATGACCATCACTTTGAGTCCGGCCAGACCGTTATGTTTTGATTCGTTATCCACCGGCTCCCCCGACAGCAACTTGTATCCGCGGCCAATCCGGATTTCGGCCAACACCAGGCGCGGGGCCAATACCTTCCCGCAGGCCTCCGGGTCTATGTAACATAGACGCTCAGCATAATCTACCGACCACCGGCGCCGCGAGCCCCATCATTGCAAGGCGTGACGCGGTTCTCAGCCTGCCACGGAGTCACAGCCCATGCCCGTTCGTCTCGGCATCGTGATGGATCCGATAAACGCGATCACGCCATACAAGGACACCTCTCTTGCCCTGCTGCTTGCAGCGACACGCCGACAATGGCAGCTGAACTACTTCGAACCCGGCGACCTCCACCTTTGCAATGGAGAAGCGTGGGGCCGGAGCCGCCTGCTCACCGTTCGCGATGACAACCACGACTGGTACGATCTCGGCGACGCCCATGACGCGCCTCTGAGGGAACTGGACGTAATCCTGATCCGCAAGGACCCCCCGTTCGACAGCGGATACCTCTACGCAACCCACATACTGGAACAGGCGGAGCACGCGGGTGTAAGGGTGATCAACCGGCCGCGCGGGCTGCGCGACGCCAATGAAAAGCTGTTCACGGCCTGGTTCCCGCAGTGCTGCGCGGCCACGGTGGTGGACGCCGACCATGCACGGCTGCGCAGCTTCATCCGGGAGCAGGGCAAGGCGGTGCTCAAGCCCCTGGACGCCATGGGGGGGCGCTCCATTTTCGTTGTCGCCGACGGCGATCCCAACACTTCCGTCATCATCGAGTCCCTGACCGAGGACGGCAGCCGATACGTAATGGCGCAACGCTATCTGCCGGAAATCAGCGCCGGCGACAAGCGTATCCTGGTCATCGACGGTCGCCCCGTGGAGTACGCGCTGGCCCGCATCCCGGCTACCGGCGAGACGCGAGGCAATCTCGCGGCGGGTGCCCGGGGCGAGGCGGTGCCGCTCACCGAGCGCGATCGGTGGATCGTCGACCAGGTCGGTCCGTCGCTGCTGGAACACGGGCTGCGCTTCGTCGGCCTGGACGTGATCGGCGACTATCTCACCGAAGTCAATGTCACCAGCCCCACCTGCGTACGCGAACTCGACGCCCAGTGCGGGCTGGACATCGCCTCGGAGTTGCTGGCCTGCATCGAGCGCGATCTGCCCTGAGCGGCAGACGGGGCTGCGGGCGGTCGCTCGCTTTCGCCCTGAACCCGGGTTTTCCGGCGTACCGCCATCCCGACGCTAGCCCGCATTTGTCACCGCCGTTCGTCGCGAGGGCGTCGAGATGCCGCTGTGACGGGGGGCACGGACCGGAAGACGGCGAAGGCGTAGCTGA
>SLSJ01000224.1 GCA_007130525.1 Ectothiorhodospiraceae bacterium
ACACCCATGGCAGTTAGCCGCTACCAACCGAAATCCATGCTGAAGCTGGTGCTCTATGGCTTCGGCTTCGTGTCGCTGCCGCTGGTCGCCGCCCTCGGCTACGCATTGGTACAGGTGGACCGGGTTGCGCATCAGAGCCAGTTCGCGGTCTACCAGGCTGTACAGGCGATCTCCGGCAGTCGTCAGCTCATCGATCTGCTCACCAGCATGGAGCGTAGCGGGCGCCAGTTTCTCATTCTGGGCGACGAGTCGCTGCTCGAGACCTATCAGGAGTTGCACGACGAATTCCAGGAAACCGCCAGACGGCTGCATCGACTGCCCCTGGACGAGGGACAGCGCGACGACGTTGACGACCTGCTGGTGGCGGAAAATCGGTTGTACGAGGATCTGGCCGACGGCATCGGCAGCGATATGGACCAACTGGCCATGGTCACCAGTTTCCAGGATCTCTATGCGGTGGCCCAGCACGTGCTCTCCGGCAGCAACCGCATGGTCGATCGCGAGGTCCGAACCATGCAGGAAACCGCGGCGGCCGCGCAGACCCTGCTGTTCTGGCTGGCGATCTCCATTGTGCCGCTGACCATATTTTCAGCCAGCATCTTTGCGGTTCTCATCTCCCGGCCGGTGCGGCAACTGGACAAGGCGATCCGCCGTCTGGGCGACGGTCAATTCAGCCGGCCGGTGAGCGTTGCCGGGCCACAGGATCTACAGTACCTGGGGCATCGACTCGACTGGATGCGGCAACGCCTGCAGGAGTTGGAGGAGCAGAAAAGTCATTTTCTGCAACACATGTCCCATGAGCTGAAAACCCCGCTCACCGCCATACGCGAAGGGGCGGAACTGCTGCAGGACAATGCTGTCGGCCCGCTGAATGCCGAGCAGCAGGAAGTGGCGTCGATTCTGCAGAGCAATACCATGGCGCTGCAGCGGCTGATCGAGGATCTGCTCAATTTCGGTACCGCCAATCACGAAAGCCACATGCTGCGCCTGACCCACGTCAGACTGATACCGCTGATCGACGCGGTCACCCGCAATCACAAGCCGGTAATGCTTACACGCAACATCACGCTGGAAACCTGGCTGCATGACCTCCACGTAGTGGCGGATGAGGAAAAACTGCGTGTAGTGCTGGATAATCTGATGTCCAATGCCGTCAAGTTCTCACCCGAGGGCGGTAGAATCCTCGTGCTCGCCGAGCGCCGGGGGGATACCGTCGTTCTGGAGGTTGCGGACGACGGACCGGGTATCGCGGCAGAAGATCGCGAGAAGATCTTTGAAGCCTTTCAACAGGGCCGCAATCAGGCAACCGGCTACGTCAAGGGATCCGGTCTGGGGCTGTCCATAGCGCGCGAATACGTTGAAGCCCATGGCGGCAGTATCGAAGTGGACGGCAGCGAAAAGCACGGCGCCCGTTTGCGGGTGACCCTACCACTGGCACAAGCAGGAGAGTAAGCGCATATGAGCGGGGTGGGCGGATTTGATGGGGCTGCAGGCCTGCGTGTGCTGGTGCTGCTGGCGGCAATACTTTTTCTCCCTGGCTGCCAGGCTCTGGGGGAACACATCCGCGATATGACACAGGGTCCGGAGAAGGAGGTGTCTCCCGATGACGACAGCCTGGAGGTGGCGCGGACGCTGGAGAAAGAATTTCAGTGGCTGGCAAACGCATCTCCGGCAGAGCGGGTTGCGCGCTTCAACAACCTGGAGGCAACGCTCAGGGAGCCCGTGTGTACCATGGAAACGATAAGGCTGGCAATGCTTTACCAGACCATGGACAACCCGGATCGGAAACACGGGGAGCGCATCAAGGCATCCCTGCAGACCTGCAACGGCGCCCTCGACCCGCCGGTGCCATCCGGCATGGTCCGACTCTTGCAAAAGGGCGTGGCATACCGCTTGAGTAGCCAGGACCGAACCCTGGAACTGGAGCAGGAAATCCAGTTGAAGGAGGAAGAGAATGCCGCATTACGGGAACAGCTTGAAGCGCTCCGCGACCTGGAACGAAGCCTTAGGGAACGCGACCCCTAGGGACTCGAAGACCCGGCGACGGGCATCGGGGAAGGCCCATGACGACGGAAGAGGCAGTAATCCTATGGAACGGCGCAGTATTCTATTGGTGGATGATGACCCGGGCTTGCTCAGGCTGCTGTCACTGCGCCTGAAGTCCGCCGGCTACGATGTCACCGCCGCGGAGGACGGGGAAAGTGCGCTGGCTGTTCTCGCGGCCTGCCGCCCCGACCTGATCATCACCGATCTACGCATGGACGGGATGGATGGTCTGGCCCTGTTCGATGCCGTGCACCGGCAGCACCCGACACTGCCGGTGATGATTCTCACCGCGCACGGTTCCATACCGGATGCGGTGGAAGCCACGCGCAGCGGGGTATTCAGCTTCCTCACCAAGCCATTCGACAGCCACAAGCTGCTGGAGCAGGTGGCCGCAGCCATCGAGGTCTCCGGCGGCGTAGCCGCAAGCGATGCCCGCGATGACCACTGGTCGCGCGACATCATCACGCGTAGCGCGCTCATGAAGGACGTGCTCAGCAAGGCGCGCATGGTGGCGGATTCCGACGCCAGCGTGTTCATACGGGGTGACAGCGGCACCGGCAAGGAGCTGCTCGCCAAGGCAGTGCACCGGGCAAGCAGTCGCGCTGAAAAGCCATTCGTCGCCGTGAACTGCGGCGCCATCCCCGAACCACTGCTGGAATCCGAACTGTTCGGCCACCGCAAGGGCTCCTTTACCGGCGCCACCGCCGATCACCAGGGCCTTTTCCAGGCTGCCGAGGGCGGCACGCTGTTCCTGGACGAGATCGGGGACATGCCGCTTGCATTGCAGGTCAAGCTGTTACGGGTGCTGCAGCAGCGCGAGGTCCGCCCCGTGGGCGCAACCCGCACCATTCCCGTCGATGTTCGGGTGATTTCCGCCACCCATCGTGACCTGGAAGTCGAAATGAAGGAGGGACGCTTCCGTGAGGATCTGTATTACCGGCTCAACGTGGTAGCCCTGGAACTGCCCGCGCTCTCGGAGCGCCGCGAGGATATTCCGCTGCTGGTCAAGGCCTTCGTCGACGAGCTTTCGGCCAAATACAAGAAGAAGGTGCGCGGCTACGCGCCCGATGCACTTGAGCGGCTGGTGAGCGCGCCCTGGCCGGGCAATGTTCGCCAACTCTACAACGTCATCGAACAGACGGTCACCCTGTCAACCACGCCGGTGATCAGCGACATGCTCGTACAGAGCGCCCTGCACGACGAACCGGGGGACATCATGCCGTTTGCCGATGCCAGGCGCCGTTTCGAGAAGGACTACCTGGCGCGCCTGCTGCAGACAACCGGCGGCAACGTCAGTCAGGCAGCCCGTCTGGCCAAGCGCAATCGCACGGAGTTCTACAAGCTGCTCCACCGGCATCATATCGATCCGTCCCTTTTCAAGTCGGCGGGACGGTCCTGAAGCAGCGGCGATCACTCAGCATGGGTCCAGACCCCTGTCACCGATCGGAGACAGGGGTCTTTTCGATTATGATCAATGCCTTACAAACCCTTCGCGCCGAGCTTGTCTGTCGTTGGCGACAGAGCAGGCAACAAATCGCAGTCGAGACCCACGCGGTCCTCCCCGCAGATCACCGGAAACGGCCCTGTGACGGGAGCTGGCATGGGGATTGCTTAGTTCACAGTAAGACGGCCGACCGTCGACATGGTCGGACACCTCGTTGGCAGGATGCACAGACCTTCCCTTCCGCCCATTCCGGGGAAGCGCCACGGACGGCACCCTTACACTATCCGCGCCGGCCTCGGCCGGCGCGGAGTCCCCATCAGGACCCGGGGCCCGGAAGGGCCGCCGGGTCCGTCGCTTTTCTTGAGACGTTTCTGAAAAGTCTCTCCGATCCTATTAATTTATCGACTGTTACATTATATTCTGCGACTCGTGGGCAGAGCGCATCCAATGCGAGAAAGTGAACCGTGAGCGCATTCATCTGGCCCGTGCGGGTCTACTATGAGGACACAGATAGCGGCGGTGTGGTTTACCATGCGAACCACCTGCGGTTCTTCGAGCGGGCACGCACCGAATGGCTTCGCAGCAAGGGCTTCGAACAGGATGGATTACGCGAACAACACCGCCTGCTTTTCACCGTGCACTCCCTGGATATACGGTACCTGAAGCCGGTGCGCTTCAACGACCTGTTGCAGGTGTCCACGCGCGTGGACACCCCGCGCCGGGCCAGCCTGGTGTTCGACCAGCGGATACTCACCGAAGATATGCAGGCCACCTGTTGCCGGGCCATGGTACGTGTCGCCTGTGTCGATTCGTGTACCCATGCGCCGCGCCCGATACCCGATGCGCTGATGAGAACAATATGACCGGTGGCCGAACGCGCCGCCCGGGTCTGGTCCCGGATAGCGGAAGTTGAAGAACTTGAAGAGGATGTGTCCGTGCAGTACGCGGCCCACAAGAAACGCGGTGAAGCGGCAAACTCGACCCGGCGCTTCATGCCGGGGCCGCAGTCCCCCGCGCCGGTATCGTCCATGGCCCGGCCTCCTGGACCCACCGGATTTCATGTAGAGATAGCCTGTGTGTTAACGCACCTTAGGGAGCTTGTCCATGCAAGATGAGATGTCGATCCTCCGGCTGATACTTGACGCCAGTCTCCTGGTGCAGGCGGTCATGCTGATCCTGGTGCTCGCCTCCATTGCCTCCTGGGCGCTCATGTTCCGCAAGCGCGCACAGGTTCGAAACGCAGTCAGCACCGCCGAGGAATTCGAGGACCGCTTCTGGTCGGGCGGCAACCTGGCGGAGATCTATGCCCGCATCGGCCCCTCCGAGGACGCCGACAACGGCATGGAGCGCATCTTCCGCGCCGGGTTCCGGGAGTTCTCGCGCATGCGCAAGCAGACTGGCGTGCCTGCCGAGGCCCAGGTGGAAGCCGCGCAGCGAGCCATGCGCATCACCCTCTCAAGGGAGGAGGACGAACTGGAATCGCACCTGCCATTCCTGGCAACCGTCGGCTCGGTGAGCCCGTATATCGGTCTGTTCGGTACGGTCTGGGGCATCATGAACTCGTTCCGCGCCCTTGGCATGCAACAGCAGGCCACGCTCGCCACCGTCGCCCCCGGCATCGCCGAAGCGCTGATCGCCACGGCCCTTGGTCTGTTCGCGGCTATCCCCGCGGTTATCGGCTACAACCGTTATGCCAGCGCGGTACAGCGGACCTGCGGACGCTACGAAACGTTCATGGAGGAGTTCATCAGCATACTGCAACGTCATTCCCACGGCCCCGCCGGCGGGGGAACAGACAGGCAACGCTACCAGGGGTAAACCATGGCCATGACCACGACGCAACGAGTGCGAGGACGCGGCCGGCGCAAGCCCATGTCGGAGATCAACGTCGTCCCATATATCGACGTAATGCTGGTATTGCTTGTGATCTTCATGGTGACGGCGCCGCTGCTATACCATGGTGTGGATGTGGACCTGCCTCAGGCGGCCGCGGAACCGCTTCCCCAGGATGACCGGGACCCGATTGTCGTGACCGTTACCGCCGCCGGCGAATACACCCTCAGTATCGGTACCGACCCCGACGAGGCCATCTCCATGGAGGAGATGACCGATCTCGTGGCTCGCGTGATGCGCAATAACCCGCAGACACCCGTTCTGGTGCGGGGCGACCGTAATGTGGCCTATGGCCACGTACTCACGGCAATGACCACACTGCAGAGAGCCGGCGTCCCGCAGGTGGGGCTGATGACGCGACCACCGGAGCAACGCTGAACCATGCCGGACCGGCGAACCGCTATCAGCGATGGCCGCTTCCTGGTCTATTCCCTGTTGCTGCACGCGGCACTCGGGGGGTTGTTCGTGGTCAATCTGACTACTGAGACGACCATCGAGCAGACGGAACCCCCGGAGATCATCCACGCCGTCACGGTTGACGAAGAGGATGTGATGCAGGAGTTGGACAGGCGCCGCGAGGCCATCGCCCAGCGCCAGGCCGAAGAGGAGCGTCTGGCGCGTGAGGCGGAGGAGGCGCGCCGGCTCGCCGAAGAACAGGCACGGCGCGCGGAAGAGGAACGCCAACGGCGGGAACTGGAGCGGCAAAGGCAGGAAGAAGAGGCCCGCCAGGAAGCGGAGCGCCAGCGGCAACTGGAGGCCGAGCGCGAGCGTCAGGCCGAGGAACAGCGTCGCCAGGAAGAACTGGAACGCCAGCGCCAGGCGGAGGAGCAGCGCCGCAGGGAACAGGAAGAGGAGCGTCGCCGACAGGAAGAAGAGGAGCGCAGACGTCAGGAGGAAG
>SLSJ01000010.1 GCA_007130525.1 Ectothiorhodospiraceae bacterium
ACGAACGGCGGTGAGACATGCGGGCTAGAGTAGCGGCACGATCAGGAGCGCCACCACGTTCATCACCTTGATGAGCGGGTTGATGGCGGGCCCGGCGGTGTCCTTGTAGGGATCGCCCACCGTGTCGCCCGTGACCGCGGCCTTGTGCGCCTCCGAGCCCTTGCCGCCGTGCTGCCCATCCTCGATGTACTTCTTCGCGTTGTCCCAGGCGCCGCCGCCGGCGGTCATGGAGATGGCGACGAAGATGCCGGTGACGATGCAGCCAAGAAGCACCCCACCCAGAGCCGCCGGCCCGAGCACCACGCCGACCGCGATGGGTACCAGCACCGGCAGCAGCGCCGGAATAACCATCGCCTTGATGGCCGACTTGGTCAGCATGTCCACGCACCGCGAGTAGTCCGGCTTGGATGTGCCGTCCATGATGCCGGTGTTCTCGCGAAACTGTCGGCGCACCTCCTGAACCACGGCGCCCGCGGAGACTCCGACGGCGTTCATTGTCATGGCGCCGAACAGGAACGGCACCAGGCCACCGATGAAAAGGCCAATGATCACCATCGGATCCGAGAGCAGGAACTGGAGGTCAGCGAATTCGGCGCGCACGCTCAGGCTATGGGTATAGTCGGCGAATAGCACCAGCGCCGCCAGGCCGGCCGAACCGATGGCGTAGCCCTTGGTTACCGCCTTGGTGGTGTTGCCCACGGCATCGAGTGCGTCGGTCACCTTGCGCGTTTCCGGCGGCAACTCGGACATTTCGGCGATGCCGCCGGCGTTGTCGGTTATCGGCCCATAGGAGTCGAGCGCAACGATCACGCCGGTCATCGACAGCATGCTGGTCGCCGCGATGCCGATACCGTAGAGCCCGGCCAACTCGTAGGAGATCCAGATGCTCGCACAGACCGCCAGCACGGGAATGGCGGTGGCCTGCAGGCCCACCCCCAGGCCGGCAATGATGTTGGTGGCATGACCGCTGTTGGATGCGTCCGCGATGTGCCGCACCGGGCCGAATTTCTCCGAGGTGTAGTACTCGGTGACGACCATGATCACCGCGGTCAGCACCAGGCCGGTGATGGCCGCGCCCCACAGCCCCATGGGCCCGAACGCCTCGCTGTCGCCCATCATGAAGAAGGTGACGGGCAGGAAACCGATCGCAGCGAGCACCGCCGCCACGATCAGACCGCGGTACAGGGCTTTCATGATCTTGCCGTCCTCGCCCACCTTGACGAAGAACATCGCGATCACCGAGGAAATAATGGAAACGCCGCCCAGAACCAGCGGATAGACGACGCCGGCCGTACCCAGGTCCGGGAGCAGCAATGCACCGAGCAGCATGGTGGCGATTACCGTGACCGCATATGTCTCGAACAGATCGGCTGCCATGCCGGCACAGTCGCCCACGTTGTCGCCGACGTTGTCCGCGATCACTGCGGGATTGCGTGGATCGTCTTCGGGTATCCCGGCCTCGACCTTGCCCACCAGGTCCGCCCCCACGTCGGCACCCTTGGTGAAAATGCCACCGCCCACGCGCGCGAAGATGGAGATCAGCGAGCCGCCGAGGCCCAGGCCGACCAGGGGCGCCAGGCTGGGGATTTCGCCGGCCGGAGCCATCGCCGCCAGAATGCCGTAGTAACCGGCGACGCCGAACAGGCCCAGGCCCACCACCAGCAGGCCGGTGACGGCACCGCCCTGGAAGGCAACATCCATGGCCCCGCGCAGGCCGTGTTGCGCGGCCTCGGCCGTGCGCACATTGGCGCGCACGGAAACGTGCATGCCGATATAGCCGGCGAGGCCGGAGAAGATCGCGCCGATCGCGAAACCGATCGCCGTCGACACGTCAAGAAAGATGAGGACCAGAACGAAGACCACGACGCCGACGATGCCGATGGTCACGTATTGCCGGTTCAGGTATGCGGACGCGCCTTCAAGGATGGCTCCGGCGATGCGCTGCATCGTTTCGTTCCCGGGCGATTGTTCCAGCACCCACTTTACGGCGTAGCCGCCATAGCCGAGCGCCACCAGGGAACACAAAAGTGCAAACCAGACTCCAGCCGTCATTCGGATCTCCGTTCTTCCTGTTGTTCGATGGGGGAGAATCGCGACCCGCTTGACAAATCGCGCAGGCTGGGCCGCCCCGAAACTCGGCCCATTCCACCGCGTGGCCGTGTTGCGTCATCAGCCCCGTCGCTACGGCGACCGAATCGGCACTGCACCTTGCCAGGCGTCAGAATCGGGTCGAGCGTGAATGTGCCACTAATGCAGAACTACCCCCGTCGCGCTCTAGTCTGCCGATGGCGTGTCGGGAAGGCAATACCCGTCGGGGTCCGGCGGTGGTACCCGGCATCTTGTGCGCCGCCGCCGTGATCTCACCGCTCGCCCTCTTCGCCCCACAGCCCCCCCGAACTCACCACATGGAAAGTCGATATCGTGCGGACGCCGATCATGCAGCCCACGACCGGCAGGGCCGGCCCCGGGAATCGGGATACCGACCGTCGCCGCGCTCCGGGCCGGAACAACTACCGCGGTCCTTCGTCGACCGCGTCAATGACGGCATCGGCAACGAACTTGCCCGCGGGGATGCACACACTGATCATAATACTCACGGAAAATGTTTCAGTATCCGCATGAGCCGAGCATGGGCGCGGGCGAGTTCAGACACCATCGCGGAGACCCCCCGGGACGACCGCCGTCTCTCCGGGGAAACTCCGGAGCGAAACGCCACCCACCGGGGTGTCGTATGCGGATCCACGCTGCGTGACTGGTTCAGCGTCCCCTGCTCCCGGACAACAAGGCTGATTAATACCGTGTACGCCCAGACACTGAACGTCCTGCTCGACATGCTCCGCCTGCGCACCGGCCCGCAGGATCTTCCCACCTCAATCGGTCTGCTCGTGGTCATGGTCGCGCTGAGCAGCGTGATTTCCCTGATCGGCCTCTCGCAATTGGGCGGTGACCAGGGCATCGGCCCGCAAATCGCCGTAGCCGGCGGCTTCACCCTGCTCTTCACCTGGGTGGCGCTACAGTTTCGGGGTGGCGTTGAGCGCTTCATCCAGACCACCACGGCCCTGTTCGGCACCGATGCGATTCTGACCCTCATCGCCCTGCCGGCGACCACCGGTCTGGACCCCGAGTCCGGGGAGGCGTCGCCGCTGGCCGCCGCATGGCTGCTGATGGTCCTGCTGTGGACGGTGGCCGTCATCGGGCACATCTTTCGTCATGCGCTGAACCTGCCACTCGCCGGCGGCGTGCTGGTGTCGCTGCTTTACCTTTTTCTTTCCCTCAACGTCACGGCAGCGATCACATAGGGCAGGGCCACGACGCGTGCTAACATCGCCAGCACGTTCCACTGCCCATGGTTGCAGACATGCATATCCACATACTCGGTATCTGCGGCACCTTCATGGGCAGCCTCGCCCTGCTGGCAAGGGAAGCCGGGCACCGCGTGACGGGCTGTGACGTCAATGTCTACCCGCCCATGAGCACCCTGCTGGAGGAGCAGGGCATCGTGGTGGTACAGGGCTATGATGCCGGGCAGCTGGACCCGGAGCCCGACCGCGTAGTCATTGGCAACGCGCTCTCCCGCGGCAATCCGCTGGTGGAGGCCGTACTGGACCGCGGACTCGCATACACCTCGGGTCCGCAGTGGCTGGCCGAGCATATACTGCATGATCGCTGGGTACTGGCAATCAGCGGCACCCACGGCAAGACGACTACCGCGGCATTACTGGCCTGGATGCTGGAATCCGCGGGCCTCAAGCCCGGTTTTCTGATCGGCGGGGTTCCCGCCAACTTCCCCGTTTCCGCCCGTCTGGGAGGTTCACCCGTGTTCGTGATCGAGGCGGACGAATACGACTGCGCCTTCTTCGACAAGCGCTCCAAGTTCGTGCACTTTCGTCCCCGCACGCTGGTCATAAACAACCTGGAACATGACCACGCGGACATCTTCCCGGACCTGGCCGCAATCCAGCGCCAATTCCATCACCTGGTCCGTACCGTACCGCGATCCGGACTGATCATCGCCAACGGCGACCAGGTCAGCGTTCGCGAGACGCTGGCCATGGGCTGCTGGAGCGAAGTGATCAGCAGCGGCCAGCAAGCGGTCAACACCTACCGCCTGCAACAGCGCGGTGACGCCCACGTGCTCACCGGGCCGAACATCGAGGCTGCCGAACTGCGCTGGGCGATGAGCGGTGCTCACAACGCATCGAATGCCGTCAATGCGTTGCTGGCCGCCCGCCATGTCGGGGTGCGGCTGGAAGACGGACTGGCCGCCCTCGGCAGCTTCCGCGGTATTCGCAGGCGCCAGGAGTTGCGTGGCGAGGTCGGGGGCGTGGAGGTCTACGACGATTTTGCTCACCATCCCACTGCCATTGCCGCCACCATCGAGTCCATGCGTCCGGCGCCCGGGCGGGGGCGGCTGATCGCGGTGCTTGAGCCGCGTTCCAACACCATGCGGCTGGGCACGCATCGAGAGGCGCTGCCGGATAGCCTGGCCGGCGCGGAGCGGGTCTGGCTTTATCAGAGCCCGGGCATGGACTGGTCGGTGGCCGAACTCTGCGCCGTGCTGGGGAGCCGCGCCGACTGGCGTGACGATATCGACGCCCTGGTGCAGACAATTGTCGCCGAGGCGCGGCCGGGGGATCGGCTGCTGGTAATGAGCAACGGTGGGTTCGACAACATCCACGAACGACTACTCGCCGGGCTGGCGGAAAGGCGGACCGGAGCATCCATGCCGTGAGCGGTGAAGACAGGGACAACACGGTAACGCTTGCGCTCACCGGCGCCTCCGGCGCCCAGTACGGGTTGCGGCTGCTGGAGTGCCTGCTGGCCGCGCGCCTGCAGGTATTCCTGCTCATTTCCGACCCCGCACGCATCGTGATCGGAATGGAGACCGACCTGGGCCTACCGGGGCGTAATCGGGAGGCGGAACGCTTCCTGGCGGACCGGTACGGCGCCGCCGACGGCCAACTGCGGCTATTCGGCAACAGCGAATGGACCTCGGCCGCCGCTTCCGGTTCCGGCGCGCCTCGGCGAATGGTGATCTGCCCCTGCACGACCGGCACGCTCGGGAGTCTCGCCGTCGGCGTCAGCAACAACCTGATCGAACGCGCCGCCGACGTTGTGCTCAAGGAGCGCGGACAACTGATCCTGGTGCCCCGGGAAATGCCCTATTCAACCGTGCACCTGGAAAACATGCTGCGCCTGAGCCGCGCGGGCGCCGTGATCATGCCGCCGAGCCCGGGTTTCTATAACCGCCCGACGCGCATCGAGGAACTGGTGGATTTCGTGGTGGCACGCATACTGGATCATCTGCAGGTACCGCAAACGCTCTCTCCGCGCTGGGGAGAGTGAACCGAGGCACGCTATTGGCTCAACTGGCCCTGTTTCCGCTGAACATCGTCCTCTTCCCGGGCGGCCCACTACAGCTGCGCATTTTCGAAAAGCGTTACCTGGACATGGTCAGCCGCTGCCTGCGCGAGGATACCGGGTTCGGCGTCTGCCTGATTCGCCAGGGCAACGAGGTGGGCACTCCGGCGACGCCCTTCGAGATAGGGACCGTCGCACGAATCGTCGACTGGGAGCGCCGCCAGGACGGCCTGCTCGGCATCACAGCCCTGGGCGAGGAGCGGTTCCGCATACGCTCCACTGCTGTGGGAGCCGACGGCTTGCTGCTGGCTGAGACCGAGCATCTGCCCGCCCCGTGCATCGACGCCCTGCCACGTCAACCGGCGGTTGTCCACGAACTGGTCAATCGGATCCTGCAGCTCAAGGGCATGGGCTACGAACACGTTCAGCCGCACTGGGACAGCGCGCACTGGCTGGGCTGCCGGCTGGCCGAGGCGTTGCCTCTGGATCTGCCCGCGCGACAGCGACTGCTGGAAATGGACGATCCCCTGGAGCGGCTGCGCAGTCTGCAACCCATGGTGCCGAATCTGGTCTGCGAATGAGCCACGCGGCAAGTATCGCCGCAGCGGCCGCGACAGCCGGCACCGACGCCAAGGCAACCATCACCCGGAGGTGGAACCCGGACTAGCCCGCATATCTCACCGCCGTTCGTCGCGAGGGCGTTGAGATGCCGCTGTGTCGGGGGGTACGGACCGGAAGACGGCGAAGGCGTAGCTGACACTACGTCGAGCCGGCTGGAGGGAGTACGCCCCGACACAGCGAGCAGATCGGCGTGCGTAGTAGAAGGACGGTGAGTTAACCGGGCCAGCCCGCATATCTTGCCGCCGTTCG
>SLSJ01000025.1 GCA_007130525.1 Ectothiorhodospiraceae bacterium
GAGGGCGTCGAGATGCCGCTGTGACGGGGGGCACGGACCGGAAGACGGCGAAGGCGTAGCTGACACTACGTCGAGCCGGCTGGAGGGAGTACGCCCCGACACGGCGAGCAGATCGGCGTGCGTAGTGGAAGGGCGGTGAGATATGCGGGCTAGTCATTCCGCGGTCAGGCACTGCAATACCGCCAGGGGCCGATGTCTACAATGGAAGCAGTTGAGATCACCCGCGAGACAAAAGGGAGACGCGTGCATGAAACTCGCAAGCAGCAGCCTGCAGGACGGGCAGCCGATACCCGCCCGATGCGCCTTCGGTGTCCCCGATCCTCAGACCCACATGCGTTTCGGCGAAAACCTCAGCCCGCAGTTGTCCTGGAGTGCGCCGCCGAAAGGAACAGGTTCCCTGGTGCTGATTTGCCATGATCCCGATGCGCCCAGTACTGCCGACGATGTCAATCAGGAGGGCCGCGTGATTCCGGCTGATCTGCCACGTGTCGACTTTCACCACTGGGTGCTGGTTGACATCCCGCCTGACCGCGACCGGCTGGGTGAAGGCGAGTTTTCCCGAGGCGTGATCCCGGGTGGCAAGTCGGGGCCGGATGCCCCCGGTGGACTTCGCCATGGACTCAACGACTACACCAGTTTCCTGGCTGGTAATCCGGATATGGTCGGTCAGTATTTCGGCTACGATGGACCCTGTCCGCCGTGGAACGACAGCATTATCCACCATTACCATTTCACGCTTTATGCGACGGACCTCGAACGCTGCCCGGTGGATGGCGCGTTCACGGCGGGAGATGTTTTCGAAGCCATTGAAGGTCACATTCTGGACAAGGCACGTATCATCGGCACCTACAGCCTCAACCCGGAACTGAGTCCGTTGGTCTGATCGCGTTGACCGCTTCGCGTGCCTGTTGGACGATACAGGTCTGTTTCCGTGCGACAGACGCGGGTGCCAGGGGAAGTCGCCGCGATGGAGCGACCACCCGACCCGGCAGGGCGCGCGTTTGAGGAGATGTCGGTACATGAGTGAAACGGAATCCAGTCCGGTCGCCGCGCTCTTGCAGTCCGTGACCCCGGGCTCTGACAGCGCCCTGTGCGGTCTGGATCAGGATTTCCGCCTGAATTGGGTGAACGAGGGCTTCGAAATCCTGGCTGGCCGCAAGCGTGAAGACCTCGTTGGCCGTCCGCTATCGGATCTGTTTACGGGGGCGGACCGGCATGCACTTGCGGAAGTGTTTGCCCGGGTCATCGTTGACGGCGAGAAGATCCGGGGCCACCAGGCACGGCTGTCGCAACTCGGCGGTGGCTCGGTGTCGGTGTTGCTGTCCGGCATGGCCCTGTCGGATGCCGGGGACGGCAGTACCGTGGTCATGGCACTCGAACGCATCCCGAGCGTGACGGAACCGGGAGGCGATGGCAGTGGGGAAGCCTATGAGTCTTCCCTCTCCCTCGCCACGCCGGCGTCCGTGACCGTGCCGGTGCAGACGGATGCCCGCGGACGCTGCGTGCACGTCGGTAGCGACTGGACATTGCTGGTCGGACGTCAGGCGGACGAGATTCTGGGGCAGCCGCTGATGGCCATGCTGCATCCGGAGTGGCGAACGCCTGAACTGGCCAGGCTGCTGTCCTCCCTGCAGGGTGAGCCCTCCACCTGGCAGGGACGCGTGCACTGCATCGGCGAGAACGACAGCCCGGTTGTGGTTGATCTCCATGTCCAGCAAATACTGGCGCCGGACGGCCGCTTCGCCGGAGTCAGTGCGCGGCTGTCCGACGTGCCCGCTCATACCGCGGTCCGGGACTCTGCGGCCGGCGTCCGGGATGCGGCGGGGCGGTACGGGATAGAGGCCGGACGCCCGGGGCAGTTGGTTTATGATTTCGACATCGCAAGTGGCGAAATCCGTTGGTCCGGGGCCATTCTGCAGGTTACCGGTGAGCGCCCCGAGCATTTCCGGAATACCGACCTCAGCGCCTGGGAGCAGCGCATTCATCCGGACGATCGGCCCCTGGTAAGTGAGCGACTGCGGCAAACGCTGGAATCGGGCTGGCAATACCGGGTTGTATACCGACAGCGTCGCGCTGACGGCGTGTACCTGAAGGTGGAGGAATCCGCCACCGTGCTCCGTGACCCCAGTGGTATCGCCTATCGCATGCTGGGCAGGATACGCCTGCTGGACGAGGAGGAATCGCGGGATGGGGGCGAGATCGAACTGCCCAGGCATGCCCGTCGACAGGGCCGGGCGGCTGATGAATTCCGCTGGGTGGAGCGCATCAGTCGTGCCCTGCGTGAAAACCGGTTCAGGCTCTATCAGCAGCGCAGCGTCCGCCATGCCGAAGGCAGGGCGGGTCCGTCCGAACTCTTTCTGCGGATGCTCGATGATGGCGGCGAGATGCTGCATGCATCCACGTTTCTGCCTGCCGCGATGCGCTGCAACTTGATGCCGTTGCTGGACCGCTGGGTCATCCGTCAGGTCTGCGAGGGCCTTGCCGAGGGTCGTGGACCGGAGGAAGGTGTGAGCGTGAACCTGGCGCTCGGCAGCCTGCTCGACGGCACGTTCGCCGATTTCGTGGAGCGACAGATGGATGTCGGCGGGATCGATCCCGCCGCGCTGTCGTTCGAGATCACCGAATCGGCGGTAGTTACCGCGGGCGAGGTGATCACGTTCATGCGACGCATGCGTCAACGCGGCAGTCAGATCATTCTGGACAACGTGGGTGGCGGCCTTTGCTCACTCGGTTACCTGCGGGGGCTTCCGGTGGACGCTTTGAAGATAGACGGCGGCTTCATGCGCCACCTGCTGGAGGATCCGGTGGATCTTGCCATTGTTCGCTCCATCGTGGCAGTGGCCGAAGCAATGAAGGTGTCGGTTCGGGCGCAGAACGTTGAGGACCTTCGCGTTCTCGACGCGCTGGCCGACCTCAATATCGAAGCCATGCAGGGGATTGCGCTGCATGCCCCTGAGCCCTGGTGCTGAGCGGCCTGTCTGTGGCTCGCCGATGCGCCGGCATGGGGGTTCCCTTGGGAGTCGGGCACAAATGAAGCCCCGAAGGACATTCCATCGGGGCGTCTGATCCGAATCGCGAGTGTGGCTTGCCGCTAGCCCGCATATCTCGACGCCCTCGCGACGAACGGCGGTGAGAGATGCGGGTTATTCGGTGAGCGGCGCCAGGGTCAGTTCCACGCGCCGGTTTGCCTGCCTGCCTTCGGGCGTGCTGTTGTCGGCGATCGGCCAGTCTTCACCAAAGCCGGCGGTGGCGATCCGGCGGCTGTCCACGTCGCGGTTCTCCAGGTAACGCCCAACCGTTGCCGCCCGGCGTTCCGACAGGCGTTGATTGTAGGACGCCGCCCCTGTGCTGTCCGTGTGGCCGGCCACTTCGATCAGGGTCTTGTCAAAGCGGTTGGCGACGATGGCCACCGAGTCCAGCACTTCGAAGAACTCCGCGCGCAGATCGGCACTGTCCACCGCAAAGGTAATGTTCCCCGGCATGTTGAGTATGATGTCGTCTCCCTGACGGGTAACGCTGACACCGGTACCCTGCAGCCTTTCCCGCAGTTCGCGTTCCTGACGGTCCATGTAACCGCCAACCGCGGCGCCGGAGAGTCCGCCGACACCGGCGCCGATAAGGGCGCGCTTGCGGCGGTCCCTGCTATCGCTGCCGGTGAGCGCGCCCACGGCGGCGCCGGCTACCGCACCAATGGCTGCACCGGTGGTGGCGCGCGCCGTTCTCTGCTCGCCCGTGTAGGGATCTGTGGTCGTGCAGGCGGCGGTGAGCAACAAGCTTGCGCTGAATACGGCCACCAGGGACATGGTTCTGCTGGTCACGGCTGAAATGCTCCTGTATCAGGGACGGCCTCGATCGCGAACACGGTGCGAGACATGTGTCGGGATGTGTCTGGATGCAAGCCTGCCCGAATCCGGAGCGCCGGTATGTGTCATTGGTCAGATTTCTGGAAAATCAGTGTTGCGTTGGTCCCGCCGAAACCGAAGCTGTTGGACATCACCGCGTGCAGCGCTGCGTCATCCGTGCGCTTGCGCAGTATGGGCACGTCGCCGACCTCGGGATCCAGGCTGTCGATATTGGCGGACGCGACCATGAAACCGTGCTTGAGCATCAGCAGGCTGTAGATGGCTTCCTGAACCCCCGCGGCGCCCAGCGAGTGGCCGGTCAGTGATTTTGTCGAACTCACCGGCGGCACTCTGTTGCCGAACACCTCCCGGAGGGCGCGTAGTTCCGCCATGTCACCCACCGGCGTGCTGGTTCCGTGGGCGTTGACGTAATCCACTGGCGCCTCCACCGTGGACATGGCCATCTGCATGCAGCGCACGGCGCCCTCTCCCGATGGTGCCACCATGTCATAGCCATCGGAGGTGGCGCCGTAGCCGGTAAGCTCCGCGTATATCTTCGCGCCCCGGGCCCTGGCGTGCTCCAGTTCCTCGAGAATAAGCATGCCGCCGCCGCCGGCGATTACGAAACCGTCGCGGTCGACATCGTACGCACGCGAGGCGGTTTCCGGGGTGTCGTTTCTGCGGCTGGACAGAGCCCCCATGCCATCAAACAGCATCGCCAGCGACCAGTGTTCCTCCTCGCCGCCGCCGGCGAAAACCAGATCCTGTTTGCCCGCCTGTATCTGTTCCATGGCCGCGCCGATACAGTGCGCGCTTGTGGCGCACGCAGACGTGATGGAATAGTTGAGACCCTTGATCCGGAATGGAGTGGCCAGGCAGGCGGAAACCGTGCTGCTCATGATGCGCGGAACCTGGTAGGGGCCAACGCGCCGGATTCCGCGTTCCCGCAGAGTGTCCGCGGCTGCAACCAGGTTGGCGTTGGAGCCGCCGCCGGAGCCCGCTATCAATCCGGTCCGCGGGTTGGAAACCTCGTTCGGCTCGAGGCCGGCGTCGGCGATTGCCTGAGCCATGGACACGTAGGCATACGCCGCCGCGTCACCCATGAAGCGGCGGGGTTTACGGTCAATGTGCTCATCAAGGTCAAGGTCGATCACGCCCGCGACGCGGCTACGCAACCCCATTGCCTCGTACTCTTCCCTGAACCGGATTCCGGAACGACCCTGCCTGAGGCTCTCGAGTACGGTATCGAGGTTGTTTCCCAGACAGGAAACAATGCCCATACCGGTTACTACCACCCGTCTCATGATCGCTGCTCCTGGCGTACGTCCGAGCGTGGGAACACCAAACTATGCACGCGCCGACGACAGACTAACTCATGTTTCCGATTCAAGACATGGTATCCACTGTGCGGCTATTCCGGGACAACCGCGGAGACGCCACAGCGGCAATCGTTCGGCCCCCCAGGAGCCTGTCGTTGTCAGGGTTGCCATCAGACAACGCCCGGCAACCATGTGCTCATGGGCGCGAACGAAAACGGCCACCCGCAAGGGAGCGGCCTGGCCGATAGGTCGATGTCCTTCCCGACAGACTGTCGACAGCCGCTAAGCCATCGCTTCCGGAGAACTGAACAGCCCCACGCGGAGATCTTGCGCCGTGTAGATCGATTGTCCATCCACAAACATCTCGGCATCGGCGATTCCCATTGTCAGCCGACGCATGATGACGCGTTTCATGTCGATCCGATAGGTCACCAGATTCGCGTCCGGCAGTACCTGGCCGACAAACTTCACCTCGCCGGCGCCAAGGGCGCGACCACGGCCGAGTCCGCCCTTCCAGCCGAGGAAAAAGCCGACGAGCTGCCACATCGCATCGAGTCCAAGGCAGCCCGGCATCACCGGGTCGTTCTCGAAGTGGCAGGCAAAAAACCAGAGTTCGGGATGGATGTCCAGTTCGGCGATAATCTGTCCCTTGCCATATGCACCGCCGGTATCATCGATATGAGTGATCCGGTCCAGCATGAGCATGTTCGGTTTTGGCAGTTGCGGGTTGCCCGGACCGAAGAGTCTGCCCTCTGCGCAGGCGATCAAATCCTCGTAGTCGAAACTGCTGTGGTTGCGATCGTAAAGCGGATTACCTGCCATCATGCCCTCGGATTCACGTTCCCTATCCGCACCCCGGTTTCCGTCGGATTCGGCGCGAGTGGAAAGTGTAAGGGATCATGGCACCAGGATCGAGCGTCGTGCATCGGTGAGATATGCGGGCTAGCCCGCATATCTCACCGCCGTTCGTCGCGAGGGCGTCGAGATGCCGCTGTGACGGGGGGCACGGACCGGAAGACGGCGAAGGCGTAGCCGACACTACGTCGAGCCGGCTGCAGGGA
>SLSJ01000221.1 GCA_007130525.1 Ectothiorhodospiraceae bacterium
AACAGAAAACAGAAAACAGAAAACAGAAAACGATATCACCGCCTTCAACGTTCAACGCCTCTCGGACTCTCGCGCTCGGTGCCGGGCGCCCGCCGCCGCCTATTTCTTCTTCGGCATATAGAGATCCGTGATCGTGCCCTCGGCGGCTTCCGCCGCCATGCAGACCGTTTCGATCAGGGTCGGGTGCGGATGGATGGTCAGACCGATGTCCGCAGCCTCTGCTCCCATCTCGATGGCCAGCGCCATTTCTCCCATGAGATCGCCGGCATTCGGTCCCACTGCCGCACCCCCCAGCATACGGCCGGTTTCCTTGTCGAACAGCAGCTTGGTCATGCCCTCCTCGCGGCCCATGGCCAGTGCGCGACCGCTGGCGGCCCAGGGAAATACGCCCTTCTCGACTGCAATGCCCTGTTCCCTGGCCTCTGCCTCGGTGAGTCCCACCCAGGCCACCTCGGGGTCCGTGTACGCGACGGAGGGGATGGCGCGGGCGTCGAAGGCGCTCTTGTGGCCGGCAATCACTTCGGCAGCCACCTTGCCCTCGTGGCTGGCCTTATGAGCGAGCATGGGCTGGCCTACCACGTCGCCGATGGCGAAGATGTGGGACACCTTCGTACGCATATGTTCGTCAACTCGAATGAAGCCACCGTCAAGCTCCAGGCCGGCCGCCTCCGCGTTCAGCAGGTCGCCGTTGGGGCGACGACCCACGGACACCAGTACGCGGTCGAAGGTGTCGGTGTCAGGCACGTCCTTGCCCTCGAAGCTGACCTTGATGCCCTTCTTTTGAGCCTCCATGGCGGTGACCCTGGCCTGCAGGAAGAGGTTTTCGTAACGTTTGCGGATCCGCTTTTCAAAGGGCCGGACGATGTCCTTGTCCGCGCCTGCCATGATCCGGTCCAGAAGCTCGACGACGGTGATCTTCGAGCCCAGCGCTTCGTAAACCGTGGCCATCTCCAGGCCGATGATTCCGCCGCCGACCACGAGCAGGCGGCCGGGAATGTCCTCCAGTTCGAGGGCGTCGGTGGAATCCATTACCCGCGAGTCGTCCAGGTCCATGCCGGGCGGAAAGGCGGCCCGCGAGCCGGCGGCAATGATGGCATGCCTGAAGCGGACGGCGCGTTTGCCGTCCTTGCAGTCCACCGTGATCTCATGCGGGCCGACGAAGGTGGCGGTACCCGTGACCCTTTCCACCTTGCGCTGCTTCGCCATGCCGGCGAGTCCGCCGGTGAGCTTGCCCACCACGGAGTTCTTCCAGTTCCGCAGCTTGTCCAGTTCGATCTTCGGTTTGCCGAAGACGATTCCGTGGTTGCCGAACTGTGCCGCCATCTCCATGACGTGACCGACGTGTAGCAACGCCTTGGACGGGATGCAGCCGACGTTGAGGCAGACTCCGCCGAGGGTCTCATAGCGTTCCACCAGGATGGTTTGTAGGCCCAGGTCGGCGGCGCGAAATGCGGCTGTGTAACCGCCGGGCCCGGCGCCGATAACGACCACGTCGCAGTCGCTGTCGACGGCTGCGTCACCCGGTATCGTCTGCGCCGACCGCCGTTCCGCCTTCGACGGCTCCTCCTTGTCCGGCGGTTCGGCCTTCGCTTCCTCCGATACAGGACCGCCGCCTGACGCCTGTAGCTCCAGGATCGGTGTGCCTTCCGAGACCTTGTCGCCCACCTTCACCAGCAGCCTGCCGATCGTGCCGCCCTCCGGCGCAGGCACTTCCATGGTGGCTTTGTCGGACTCCAGGGTGATGAGGCTCTGCTCGGGCTCGATGCTGTCGCCCTCCGAAACCAGCACCTCAATGACGTCCACTGCATCGAAATCGCCGATGTCCGGCACCTTGATGGTCTTGTTCGCCATTTTGCGTTCCTTATCTGGCGTTGGCCGGCGGCATGCGCCGCAGCTAATGCCGACACGGCCGATCGAACAGTTCAACTCCACCTGGCCGGGGCGGTGGAATCAGAGCACCAGCCGTCGCAGATCACTCAGCAGCGCGGACAGATGGGTGGTGAAGCGGGCGGCCGCGGCGCCATCGATTACCCTGTGGTCGTAGGACAGTGACAACGGCAGCATCAGCCGCGGCTCGAACTCGGCGCCGTTCCACCTGGGCTTCATCTCCGAGCGCGAGACACCCAGAATCGCCACCTCCGGGGCGTTGACGATGGGGGTGAACGCCGTGCCGCCGATCCCGCCCAGGCTGGAGATGGTGAACGTCCCCCCCTGCATCTCCGAGGGCCCCAGCTTGCCCTCGCGGGCCTTGCCGCTGATCTCCCCCAGGTCGGCGGCGATCTGGTAGATGCCCTTGCGGTCGGCATCGCGCACCACGGGCACCACCAGGCCGTTCGGGGTGTCCACGGCGACGCCGATGTTGACGTATTTTTTCAGGACCAGCGTTTCTCCGGAGGGCTTCAGACTGCTGTTGACCTCCGGGAACCTGAGCAATGCTGCCGCCGCCGCCTTGACCAGGAAAGCCAGCGGGGTGAGCTTCACACCCGCCTTTTCGGCGGCAGCCTTTTCCGACGTCCGGAATGCCTCCAGTTCGGTGATATCCGCCTCATCGAACTGGGTGACGTGGGGTACGTTGAGCCAGCTCCGGTGCAGGTGCGGTCCGGATTTCTGCCGGATGCGGGACAGCGGGCGCTCCTCGATTTCGCCGAATTTCGCAAAGTCCACTTCGGGGACTGGCGGAATGCCCGTGCCGCCGACGGCGGCGACCGTCGCGGCGGGGGCTCCCTGCATGACGCCCTTCACAAACGCCTGCACATCTTCCTTGAGGATCCGGCCCTTGCGGCCCGACCCCGTCAGCGCCGACAGGTCGACACCCAGTTCCCGGGCAAATCGGCGTACGGCGGGAGAGGCGTGGGCGAGGCGATGGCCCCGGCTGTCGATTCGCGATGCGGGCACCGGTTCGTGATCGGCCTCGAGGTGGTAGCCCGGGTGCTGGGATGCGGGGGTGTCCTCTGCGGTTTCGCCGCCCGGGGTTGTAGGCTGCGGTGGTGCGGCTGCGGTTCTGTCGGCATCTGCCGGGGCTGGCTCGGCGCTCTCGAGGGTCTGTTCGCGCCCGCCGCCGGATACGCTGTCATCACCGCCTGTTGCCTCCTCCGCCTGCTCCAGCTCGAGGATGGGAGAGCCCTCCGAAACCTTGTCGCCCACCTTTATTTTCAGGGACTTCACCGTGCCCTCCCGGTCTGCGGGCACCTCCATGGTGGCCTTGTCGGATTCCAGGGTGATCAGTGATTGTTCGGGCTCCACCCTGTCCCCTTCCGACACCAGCACCTCTATGACATCAACCTCTTCGAAATCGCCGATGTCCGGCACCTTGATCGTTGTTGTCGCCATGACCTGCTTCCTTTCGTTGCCCCGCGGTGGGTCGCGGGCATTTGCCGGCGGCCTGCCGGGGAGCCTTGCGGCGCCGTTCCGCCTGCTGCGACTGTACGAGTTACGGGCTCTGCTCAGACCGAGGTCGGGATCGGTTTGTCCGGATTGATACCGTATTTCCTGATGGCCTGATTCACGACCCCGGTCTCGATCTGGCCCTCATCGGCCAGGGCCTTGAGCGCCGCAACCGTGACGTAGTAGCGATCCACCTCGAAGAACCTGCGGAGCTGTTCGCGCGTGTCCGAGCGGCCGAAGCCGTCAGTGCCCAGCACGACGTAACGCCGGCCATCCATATAGGGGCGGATCTGGTCGGCCAGCGCGCGCATGTAGTCGGTTGATGCAACCGCCGGACCCTTGCGTCCCTTGAGTTGCTGCTGTACCCAGCCGCTGCGCGGCTTCTTGTCGGGGTGCAGCATGTTCCAGCGCTCGGCGGCAATGCCGTCGCGGCGCAGTTCATTGAACGAGGGGCAACTCCAGAGGTCGGCGTCCACTTTCCAGTCCTGCTTGAGCAGGTCGGCGGCGGCAATCACCTCCCGGAAAATCGTGCCGGAGCCGAGCAACTGCACCTTGAGCTTGCCCTTGCCACCCTCCCGAAACAGGTACATGCCCTTGCGGATGCCTTCTTCGGCGCCTTTCGGGATGGACGGCTGGCTGTAGTTCTCGTTCATCATGGTGACGTAGTAGTAGACGTTTTCCTGCTCGCGGAACATGCGCCGCAGGCCGTCCTGGAGCACCACCGCCAGTTCGTAGGGGAAGGTGGGATCGTAGGCGATGCAGTTCGGAATCATCGCCGCCTGCAGCAGGCTGTGTCCGTCCTGGTGCTGTAGTCCCTCGCCGTTCAGGGTCGTGCGCCCGGCGGTGCCCCCCATGAGAAAACCTCGGGCTCGCATGTCGCCGGCGGCCCAGGCCAGGTCGCCGACGCGCTGGAAACCGAACATGGAGTAGAAGGAGTAGAACGGGATCATGTTTACCCCATGATTGGAGTAGGCGGTGCCCGCGGCAATCCAGGAACTCATGGCCCCCGCCTCGTTGATGCCTTCCTGCAGAATCTGGCCGTCCTTGCTCTCCTTGTAGAGCATCAACTGGTCGGCATCTTCGGGCGTATAAAGCTGGCCCACCGACGAATAGATACCCAGCTGCCTGAACAGGCCCTCCATCCCGAACGTGCGCGCCTCGTCGGGGACTATCGGCACAATGTGTTTCGCGAGTTTCTTGTCACGGGCCAGGATCGAGATGATCCGCACATAGGCCATGGTGGTGGACATTTCCCGTTCGCCGCTGTCCTTGAGCAGCAGGTCGAAAGCGGAGAGATCGGGGATCTCGAGGGGCTCGGCCTCGCGCCGGCGCTGGGGCAGAAAGCCGCCCAATGCTTCCCGACGTTCCCGGATGTATTTGATTTCGGGGCTGTCATCCGCCGGCTTGTAGAATGGTGTCTTCTCCAGCTCATTGTCCGGTACCGGTATGTCGAAGCGGTCCCGGAAGTCCTTGAGCGCATCCAGCCCCATCTTCTTCTGCTGGTGGGTGATGTTCTGGCCTTCGCCGGCAGAGCCCATCCCGTAGCCTTTCACCGTCTTCGCCAGTATCACCGTCGGCTGGCCCTTGTGATCCACCGCAGCCTTGTAGGCGGCGTAGACCTTGTGCGGGTCATGGCCGCCCCTGGAAAGCCGGTAGATCTCCTCGTCCGACATGTTGGATACCAGGTCCCGCAACTCCGGGTACCTGCCGAAGAAATGTTCGCGGGTATAGGCGCCGCCCTTGGCCTTGAAATTCTGGTACTCGCCGTCGACGCACTCCTCCATGCGTTTGCGCAGGAGGCCGGAGCGATCGCGGGCAAGCAGGTTGTCCCAGCCCGAGCCCCAGATGACCTTGAGCACATTCCAGCCGGTCCCCCGAAACTCGCCTTCCAGTTCCTGGATGATCTTGCTGTTGCCCCGCACCGGCCCGTCCAGTCGCTGCAGGTTGCAATTGACCACGAACACCAGGTTGTCCAGTCCTTCGCGGGCGGCGACGTCGATAGCGCCCAGCGATTCCGGTTCATCCATCTCGCCGTCACCCATGAACGCCCAGACCTTGCGGCCGCTGGTGTCGACGATGCCGCGGTCGTGCAGGTATTTCATGAAGCGGGCCTGGTAGATGGCCATGATCGGGCCCAGGCCCATGGATACGGTGGGAAACTGCCAGTAGTCGGGCATCAACCAGGGGTGCGGATAGGATGATATTCCGGGGCCGCCCACGTCCTGGCGGAAGCCGTGCAGTTGTTCTTCGCTCAGCCGACCCTCGAGGTAGGAACGGGCATAGATGCCCGGGGCCGAGTGCCCCTGGATGAACACCGTGTCGCCGCCATGGTTGTCCGAGGGGGCATGCCAGAAGTGATTGAAGCCGACATCGTAGAGCGTCGCGCTGGAGCCGAAACTGGCGATGTGGCCGCCAATGCCTTCGCGTTCCTTGTTCGCCTGCAGCACCATGGCCATGGCGTTCCAGCGGATGATGGAACGAATTCTCCACTCCAGCGCGTGGTCACCCGGAGACTTGGCTTCCATGTATGGCGGGATGGTGTTCAGGTAGGCGGTGGTGGCCTTGAAGGGAATGTGTCCGCCACGGCGGCGGGCCTTGTCGACCAGCGATTCGAGCAGGTAATGCGCGCGCTCCGCGCCTTCTTCCTCGATGACTGCCTCAAGTGCTTCCAGCCATTCCCGGGTCTCCTGGGGGTCGACGTCCTCCGGTCTCGCAGCCATTCACTCACCTCTTGGGTTGTCTGCGGTGGCAGTCGGCCCGGGCCCGCCGCCGGTGTTGGGCAGGGGGTCAGGAGCCTGTCGGACTTAGGCTGAATTGTCTGCGGAACCGGGAGA
>SLSJ01000008.1 GCA_007130525.1 Ectothiorhodospiraceae bacterium
CCGCCCGAACCCGGAGAGCTCGCCTTCCTGTGCAAGCGCGATCTCCGCGCGCCGGCATATCAGATGGGGGACACATGCAGTATCAGGGTGGCGATGGAGAAATAGACCAGGATCCCGGCTACATCGACGATGCAGGTGATGAGCGGCACGCTTGAAGTGGCGGGGTCCAGACTGACACGCACCAGGGCAAAGGGCAGCAGCACGCCGATCATACTGCCCGTGATCACCACCAGCACCATGGCAATGGCCACGGCAAGCCCCACCTGGGCGCCACCCAGCCAGACGCCGGCGCCCCAGACTGCCAGCCCCATGGTGACGCCCAGACCGAAGGCCACCACTAATTCCTTGCCCCACAGACCAAGCCAGTCGCGCAGCCGCACATCACCCGTCGCCAGTGCGCGCACCATCAGCGTCGAGGCCTGGGCGCCGGCATTGCCGCCGCAGGCGATGACCAGCGGAAGAAAGAACACCAGTGCCACGACCTGCTCGATCGCGGTTTCGAACAGCGCGATGGCGGCACCACTGAGGAGATTGACCAGGACAAGGATCATCAACCAGCCTATGCGCTTGCGGTAGAGCAGCGCCGCGGTCGCTTCCCCCAGGCCCAGGGGCAGAACGCTCACCGCTCCGATCTTGTGGAAGTCCTCGGTGGTCTCCTGCTCCATCACGTCCATGACGTCGTCGACGGTAATGATGCCCTTGAGCACGCCATCGGGATCCACGACCGGCACGACTTCGAGATCGTAATGGCGGATCATCCGGGCGACCTCCTCCTGGTCCGCCTCCGCTTCGATGCTGATCACGTCGCTGTCGACGAATTGACTGACCACGGCCTTCGGTGGAGCCAGTAGCAAATCCTGCAGGCGCATCCAGCCCAGCAGCTTGCCGCCGTCATCGGTAACGAACAGGACATTTATCGTTTCTCGATGCTCGGCCTGGCGGCGCACATGAGCCAGCGCCTCACGCATGCTCCAATCCGGACGCAGAGACACGCAATCCGGTGTCATCAGCCGTCCGGCGCTGTCTTCCGGATACGCCAGCAGCCGTTCCAGCATGCGCTGTGCTTCGAACGGCAGCATATCCATCAGCAGTTCGGCATGCTCATCCGGAAGCACGTCCAACAGCGCGGTGGCGTCGTCGTAGGCGAGTTCCTCCATGATCTGCGCCTTCTCGTCGTCCGTGAGATCGTCGAGCAGGGCGGTCTGCTGCTCCGTCGTCAGGTACGAGTACACCGATGCCGCCCGCTCGGCGGAAAGCAGATTCAGGAGCACGCTCCAGTCCTGCCGATCCAGTGTCGACAACAGCCCCGCCACATCCGGATCGGCCATTTCCTCAAGAATGTCGCGCAAGGCATCCCAGTCGCGATCGGCGAACAGGGCCGGAACATCGGGGATCTGCCTGCTTTCGGTGACGGTGCTCTCGGTCATTTCCGTTGGTCATCCGCAGGTGAACGCCGTCAGGTCACCGGGACCGGCAACTGGAGCAGCGACACGGCTGTGCCGAAGTAGATCAGTATGCCGACGACATCCGCCACCGAGGTGACCAGCGGCCCGCTGGCGGTCGCCGGGTCCAGGTTCACGCGGGTCAGCACGACCGGCAGCAACATGCCGATCATGCTGGACACGATGACCACCATGGCCATGGTCAGGGCCACGACCTGCGCCACCTCGGGTCCGCCGCGCCACAGGCCCAGCAAGGAAACCGCCAGGGCCAGGCTGACCCCGAGACCGAGCGCCACCAGCATTTCCTTCCCCAGGAGTCGGACCCAGTCCTTCATCTGCACGTCGCCGGTCGCCAGCGCGCGTATCATCAACGTGGCGGACTGGGCGCCGGCATTACCGCCGCTGGCGATGATGAGCGGCAGGAAAAAGACCAGGACGACAAGTGCCTCGATGAGTGCCTCCTGACGAGCGATGACAACGCCGCCGATGAGGTTGAAAAAGACCAGTATCAGCAACCAGCCGATGCGCTTTCGGTACAGCAGTGATGGACGTGCATCGCGCAGGCTTGGAGTCACCAGACCCACGCCACCGACGCGATGAAAGTCTTCCGTTGCTTCTTCCTCGACGACATCCATGACATCGTCCACGGTTACAACTCCCAGCAGCACACCGTCATCATCGGTGACGGGCAGCATTTCCAGGTCGTAGTGTTGCATCACGCGCGCGGCTTCCGCGCGTTCGGCGGTGGCGTTGATGGATATCACGGGACCGGCAGCCAGTTTTTCCACCGGGTCGTCGGGATGGCCATGTACGAAGCGCTGCAACGGAATACTGGCCACCAGGTGGCGGCCCTCGTCGGTCACGAATATGACGCTGGTGGATTCGGCACGATCCCGCCGGTTGCGGATGTAGTCCAGACTGTCTTCGATGGACCAGTCGGCGCGCACCGCGATCAACTGCAGCGTCATCAGACGGCCGACACTGTTGTCGGGATAACCGAGCTGCGTCAGGGCGCGGCGGATGGTGCGGAAAGGCAGCAGCCTCAACAGCCGGCGCACTTCGTCCTGCGGCAGGTCCTCCAGCAGGGCGGTCAGGTCGTCCGGCAGCATCTCGGAGAGGATATGGCGGGCGTCGGCGCCGGGGATGCGATTCAGGAGTTGGTACTGATAGTGGGATTCGAGATTGGAAAATACCTCCACCCTGCGACTGCGGCGCAGGGTGTTGAACGCTTGCGGTATCGACTCCTCGTCCAGTTCCATGAGCAGACGGGCGATGTCCTGGGCCCGCATCGGGTCCAGCAACTCGTGCACACGCGCCCGGTCACCACGTTCCAACAGCTCCCGGAGTTCGGTCAAATACTGGTCGAACTCATGTTCCATTGCCCGCTCTCCATGGCTTCGACAGGCATACAGGGCCTCAAGGCGACTTGCCCGCACGTTCGCGGTGGCATCGCATGCTTCCGACGCGGGGCAACGCTGCGCGGCGCCGCGATCACTCTGCGGTCAAGCAGCGCAACACCGCCAGCGGCAAGATCGACTTGAGCGCGATCGCGGGAATGAATCGGAGTCTCCGCAAGTGTCGGTATCGGCTCGACCCTCACCGAGATGGCAATACCAAATCGGAAAGGGTCCTGGTCTCGGGGCAGTTCGGGGAAGCTTACGCGGGGACAATGCCGAGCATTCAGAGATCTCCCATGCGTCCCACCTGTTGGCTGAGGCGCATGACCTCGTGCTCTTCCATCTCCAGCAACGACCTGAGCAACTCCTTTGCCTCGGGTATATCCACCCTCGCGGTCAGATCCCTGTAAAGGTCCATGACCTGGTGGTGGACATCGAACACTTCCCGACAGATCTGCTCGAAATCCAGCTGTGCGTAATGTCCGTCACAGCTGTAGGGCGTCTTGATGGGCTTGTGGGAAAGGAAATCATACACCCAGGTGTGCAATGCCCTGGGATCGGCGTGCTGCTCGAATCCGGCGACCATTGTCTCCAGCTTGCGTTCATGGCTGGCCAGGTAATCAAGAAGCGCTCCCGCCCGCTCGTCCTTATGCGCTTTCGAGGATTGTGCGAGGCACGTGGCCAATTGCCCATGCATGTTACGTGACCAGTCGATCAACTCTTCCACGGTGTTTATGCTCACCAACCGCCCTCCCCTGATCCAGTGTCCTCAATGTGACAATCGAGCCCCTGAGACCATCATTGCACTTCGCGCCCTGCAGTCAACTGACCAACATCAATGATGTCGGGCGGTGACGAATGACGCCGAAGCCGCTGGAATGAGGTAACAAATCGCCAGGTATGCCCCTTTCCTGCGCGCGCCCCGCGCACGACCCTCTGCACCATGCCGGTTTTCAACGACCGCTGCCGGGTGAAACAAGCACCCCGTGAGGCCGGTTGCCACCTCGGGAAGATCGAGCCCGGCCCGGCCTCCGCCCGCAGGACACCGACCGTGTCGACCAATGGCGACACCGCCCTACGGGTCTATAGTGAAGATGAGCGGCCCGACAATGCGTCGGACCGGCTTTCGACACCTTTCACAACAAGGAGGATGGAAGGATGGGCAGCCTGCTGGTGCGTGACGTGATGGCCAAACATCCTCCGGCGATCAGACTGGGCACGGACCTGACCGAAGTCGTGGAAATCCTCCTCAACCATCACCTGACCGGCCTTCCGGTAATCGACGAAGGCGACCACGTGGTGGGGTTTGTCTCCGAGCAGGATTGCCTCAAGGCGCTGCTGGTCTCCAGCTACCATGCCGAGGGCGCTCCCAAGGTCGAGGACGTGATGCATCGCGAACCGCTCACCGTGGATCTCGATGACTCGGTGGTGGATATCGCCGAGCTGATGCTCAAGCAGAAACCCAAGATCTATCCGGTACTGGACGATAATGGCCGGCTCGTGGGCATGCTGGTGCGCAACCAGGTGCTCAGGGCGGTCAAGAACAACCGCAGCGGCCATGTTGTCGTCGGTGACCACGCTGGAGGTGCCAGATAATTGGTGTCTCCAGGGTCGGCGGGCCATCAGGACGTGATCCAGCCCGCATATCTCACCGCCCTTCTACTACGCACGCCGATCTGCTCGCTGTGTCGGGGCGTACTCCCTCCAGCCGGCTCGACGTAGCGTCAGCTAAGCCTTCGCCGTCTTCCGGTCCCTTCTTGCCGGCCCCGACCATGGCAACATGCATTCCGGATCTGTCGCCCGTAAAACGCCTTGCATCGCGCCGATCCGGCGGCGCACTCTCAGCTCGTGGTTGCGCCCCCTTCCCTGCCTCCCGACGCCGGCGAAAACACCCTGCTGCAGTTCCGACCCGCAGCCTTGGCCGCATACAGGGCCTGGTCCGCGCGCTGGATGAGATGTTCAAGGGTGTCTTCGTCGGGCATCATTTCGGCAACGCCCACGCTGATCGTCACGCTCATGTCACTGGCGCCGGCGATGTCCCGAGACATATCGATATCCTCCCGCAGGTGTTCCGCGGCGGCAAAGGCTTCATCAGCGGTGGTGTTCGGCAGCGCCACGATGAATTCTTCGCCGCCATAGCGGGCGGAGACGTCGGCATCTCGCGTATGCTCGCGGACGGTTCGGGCAACACGCTTCAGTATTGCATCGCCACAGTGGTGACCGTACCTGTCGTTGATCCGCTTGAAATCGTCAATGTCGAATATCAAGACGGAGAGCGGCGTTCCATACCGTCGTGCCATGCTGAACAGCTTCCCGCTCAGGTCATGGAAATGCCGTCGATTGCTCAGCCCGGTCAGTTCATCGGTGTTCGCCTTGAATTGTTCTCGCGCCAACGCCCGGTGAAGGTCCTCGTTCATCGCATCGATGGCCTCCTTGGCCCGCCGCAACTCTGTCTCCGACGCCTTGCGCGACGTGATGTCCTGGTTGACGCTAACCGCGCCCACGATGTTGCCTGCACCGTCACGTAGCGGTATCGCCGAGTTGAGGATAATCTTCTCGCTGCCGTCGAAACATTCGATGCGGATTTCCTCATCGGTCGACGTCTCGCCCTTTCTAATGGCCCTGACCTCGGGCCATTCCGCGGCACCGATTCGATGCCCGCTGTCCAGCCACCAGCCCTTGTATTCTCCGAACCGATCGGGGCCGACATAACGGGCACCCGCCCAGATCCGCCGGCTCGCCGGATTTCCATGAACAATCCGCCCACTCCGATCCAGGATCCACACGCCAACCGGCAAAGCGTCCAGGACATTCCGCAGCCTGTTATCCGATTCGCGCAGCCTGTCTTCAGCCTCCTTACGTAGAGTGACGTTTTCGTGAGCGATGAGCAGAAACGTGCCACCCTCGTGCTCGAAGCGCGATATGCGGGCAACGAACCAGCGCCGTACGTCGCGAGAGTGACAGGGGTATTCGATCGAGAAGGTGGCTCGACTGCCGTTCAGCAGGTCACGAATGCCGATGAGAACCGCCTCGGCGGCCTCATCCCCTCCGAGACGAACGGCATCCTCGCAGACAGCAAGGTAGTTTGCGCCAATATAGTGTTCTTCGCCGTCGCCGCCATTCTGATGCGAAAAACGCTTCCACGCGTCGTTCACCGCCACAATGGAGCCGCGTGCGTCCAGCACGGCGATATGAGCGGTCAGCGCGTTCAGTACCTTTCCAGCGAACCCGGAATTCACGACAATCGTCTCTCCATCTCACGGACTCCCGAATGCAGTCTCGACCCGCCTTCGCCGTCAGCCTCGCGGCCAATC
>SLSJ01000225.1 GCA_007130525.1 Ectothiorhodospiraceae bacterium
CTGGGATGTTCGCGGCCGGGTGGCCGCTCCTACACCCGGGTCGAGGGCCCTGGGGCCGCCTTCCACCGCCGGCGCGGCGACGTTGTGGGAGCGGCGACCTCGCCGCGAACGACGCTGCCCCGGCGCCCTGGGAACATTCGCGGCCGGGTGGCCGCTCCCACGCAGCCCGGGTCATGAGTGCCCTGGCGGCGAGCTGATGACCCGCCGCATCGCCTCCTCCCAGCCGGCGATGGATTTCCGCCGCTGGTCCGCGGGAAGCTGCGGCTCCAGCCGCTTCTCGCAACGCCAGCGCCGGACGATGCTGTCGCGGGAGGGATAGACACCGAGCCTGAGCCCGGCGAGGTAGGCGGCACCCAGGGCCGTGGTCTCGATCACCTCGGGGCGCTCCACCGGCACATCGACGATGTCTGCCAGACATTGCAGCAGCCAGTTGTTGGCCACCATGCCACCGTCCACGCGCAGCGCCGCGGGCCGGGTTCCGGCATCGTCCGCCATGGCTTCGAAGAGGTCGCGGGTCTGGTAGCACACCGACTCCAGCGCGGCGCGCACCAGTTCGGCAATGCCAGTATCGCGGGTCAGGCCGAAAATGGCGCCGCGGGCATGGGGATCCCAGTACGGAGCGCCCAGACCCGTGAAGGCCGGCACCAGGTAGACGCCGCGATTGGACTCGAGACCGCGCGCGAGCGCCTCCGTCTCCTCCACCGAGCCGATGATATGAATGGCATCACGCAGCCACTGTACCGCGGCCCCGGCCACGAAGATTGATCCCTCCACCGCATAGGTGGTTCTGCCGTCCAGGCGATAGCCCACGGTGGCCAGCAAACGGTTGCGGGACTGCACCGGCCGATCGCCGGTATTCATCAGGGCGAAGCAGCCGGTGCCGTATGTGCTCTTGACCATACCGGGCTCGAAGCAGGCCTGGCCCACCAGCGCCGCCTGCTGATCGCCGGCGACGCCGGCGATGGGCAACTCGCCATCCAGCCCCTCGCTGGCCACGCCGAAGTCGGCGGCACAATCCCTTACCTCCGGAAGCAGCGCGTCCGGCACCTCGAACAGGTTGAGCAGCACCGGATCCCATTGCTGCTCGTGAATATTGAACAGCATGGTGCGCGAGGCGTTGGTGGCGTCGGTGACATGCGCCCGGCCCCCGGTAAGTCGCCAGATCAGCCAACTGTCGACCGTGCCGAAGGCCAGTTCCCCATTCTCGGCGCGCCGGCGCGCCCCGTCCACGTTGTCCAGCAGCCAGGCCACCTTGGTGGCGGAAAAGTAGGGATCCAGCAACAACCCGGTGCGGGCTGTCACCTCCGCCTCGTGACCGGCGTCGCGAAGGCTGAGGCAGGTGTCGGCGGTGCGTCGGTCCTGCCAGACTATGGCGCGATGAATGGGCTCGCCGGTCTGACGATCCCAGATCACCGTGGTCTCACGCTGGTTGGTGATGCCTATCCCGGCAACCGTGTCGGCTCCGCCGGGCGTGGCGCCCAGCGCTTCACGGCAGACGGCGGCCGCGGCCTGCCAGATTTCCTCGGGATCGTGTTCCACCCAACCGCTGTCCGGGTAATACTGGCGTAATTCCTGTTGTGCGGTCGCCAGACGCTGGCCATCGGCATCGAAGACGATGGCCCG
The DNA here is from genome assembly GCA_007130525.1 of Ectothiorhodospiraceae bacterium. Lineage (GTDB taxonomy): Bacteria > Pseudomonadota > Gammaproteobacteria > Nitrococcales > Aquisalimonadaceae > Methylonatrum. The sequence continues at coordinate 1,624 of SLSJ01000225.1, forward strand.
GGTGCTGGTGGTTCCCTGGTCAATGGCAAGGATTCTGTTCGGCCCGGACATGTTCCCGTCCTCCTGTTACGTGGCCCGTCGGCGCATGCGCGATCACCCCATCGGCGTTCCCGAGGTGCGCGGCCGAGACTCCCGCAGCGCAGTTCGGTGACCCGGGTCAGGGAGCGAGCAATACCGCATGGCCGGCTCCGGGGAATCGCCCGCCCGTTCCCGCGTCGGCACTACGGTCGTCAACCATGTTCGGCGGGCAAGCAGCTCTCCCTGTATCGGCAAATTCGTTGCCCCGGCTCGCTGAAACATGACAATAGGTCCGAGGAGGTTGGTATCTTCAACTTCAGGCTGACCCGAGGAATGCGCCCGCACACCGGTTCAGCAGCTCCGTTCGACAACATTACGTGGTACTGGGCGCGTGTCGTCAACAGCTTGCGGCGGGGGCGACCGGCCGGCAGCCCTCACCGCCCGCACTCCGGAGCATCGGCGGCTTGGCCGCGCGCGGGCCGGAGTCAAACAGTGTGAACCGTCGAAACGCCTTGGCAACGCCACTCGGGAATTGCGCATGAACAAGACGAGGCAGCACTACGACCTGGTGGTGATAGGCGGCGGCATCAACGGCGCCGGCATCGCCCGCGATGCGGCAGGTCGGGGGCTGCGGGTGCTGCTTTGCGAGCGCGACGACCTGGCCGCGCATACCTCCTCGGCGAGCACCAAGCTCATCCATGGCGGACTGCGCTACCTGGAGTACTTCGAATTGCGGCTGGTTCGCAAGGCGTTGCGCGAGCGCGAGATCCTGCTGCGGGCCGCGCCCCACATCATCCGTCCCATCCGCTTCGTGATTCCCCATTCCACGGATTCGCGCCCGCGCTGGATGCTGCGCATCGGCCTGTTCCTCTACGACCGCCTGGGAAACCGCCGAATGCTGCCGCCGAGCCAGGCCCTGGACCTGCGCCGGCATGTGTCAGGGGCGAGCCTCAAGCCCACGCTCAGGCACGCCCACGCCTATTCCGATTGCTGGGGGGAGGATGCGCGACTGGTGGTGCTGAACGCCCTCGATGCCGCCGAGCGTGGCGCGCATGTGCGCACCCGCACCACCTGCATCGAAGCCCGGCGTGCCAGCAACGGCTGGGTGGTTCGACTGCGTGACGGCAGCGGACACGAAGAGTTCGTGCGCAGCAGCGGCCTGGTCAACGCCGCCGGACCTTGGACAAGCAGGTTGCTGGAGAGAGAGATCGGCATCCAGCGGACACCGCGTGTACGCCTGGTGAAGGGGAGCCATATCGTGGTCCCCGCCCTGTTTGATCACGATCACGCCTACATGCTGCAGAACGAAGACGGCCGGCTGTGCTTCGTCATACCCTTCGAGGGCCACTTCACTCTGATCGGCACCACCGACGAAATACTGAGCGGGGAACCGGACCATCCCACGGTATCCCGGGCGGAAACCAACTACCTGTGCAGCGCGGTAAACCGCTGGTTCCGCGCGCAGATCGAACCGGAAGACGTGGTGTGGAGCTTTTCCGGTGTCAGACCGCTGCATGACGACGCCGCGGTGAATGCCTCCGCAGTGACTCGCGACTACGTTCTGGACCTCGACTCCGTCAATGACAGCGCGCCCCTGCTCTCGGTCTTCGGCGGCAAGATCACCACGTACAGAAGACTGGCGGAAGAGGCCATGAACATGCTGGCGCCGTTGCTGGCGCCGAAATCCGCCGACTGGACGGCCCATACGCCGCTGCCCGGCGGCGATATTCCGAATGCCGACTTCGAGGCATGGCTGCCGGAACTCAGACACAGGTACGGCTTTCTTCCCGAAGCCCTGCTTCAGCGCCTGGGACGCGGCTACGGCACGCGCATCCACGCATTGCTGGGTGACGCGGGCTCACTGCAGGATCTGGGTGCAGATCTCGGCCACGGACTCTACGAGGCCGAACTGCGCTACCTGCAGCGACACGAATGGGCGGTATGCGCGGAGGACGTGCTCTGGCGCCGAACCCGACTGGGGCTGCATGTGCCCGCGGAAACGGCGAAGGCCGTGCAAGCGTGGTTTGAAGGCGCCCAGCGCCCGGCACCCCGCGCCCGGCATCCCTGACCACCCGCTTTTCTCGGCCCGGCGCCGGGCGCGGGGGCGCTATCCCTCCACCCCTACATTGTTGGGGTCGAAGCATCTACGCTACTTTGTAACGCCCGCGTTCAGAGCCAGACCTTCCATGAAAGCAGAAATCGGCTTCGATCTCGGCACGACCAGTCAGGCGGATCTCCGTGAGCGATTCACCAGGGTGCGCCAGAGAACGAACGAACTGGCAGCCCCGCTCAGCGCTGAAGACCAGATGGTCCAGAGCATGCCCGATGTCAGTCCCACGAAATGGCACCTGGCACATACCACCTGGTTTTTCGAAGAGTTCGTGCTCGCGGTGTACAAGCAGGGGTACCGGCGTTTCAACGCGGACTACGGCTACCTGTTCAACAGTTACTACAACGGAGTCGGCGAGATGCATCCGCGCCCCCGTCGCGGGCTGCTGAGCCGTCCCGGGCTCGCGGAAATCCACGCCTACCGGGATCACGTCAACGAACAGATGCTGGAACTGCTGAGCCACGCCGGCGGCAATCGCAGGCTGGAAGCACTGGTGATGCTGGGCACGCACCATGAACAGCAGCATCAGGAACTGATGCTGACCGACATCAAGCACGTCCTATGGTGCAACCCGCTGCAACCGGCGTACGCCGGGGCGGTCCCCGCCGCCCCACGCCGCGCACCGGCGCTGACGTTCGCGGACGGTGAACACGGCATCGTGGAAATCGGTTCCGGCGGCAACGGTTTCTGCTTCGACAATGAACGTCCCCGTCACCGGCACTGGCTGGAACCCCATGCCCTTGCCAACCGGCCAGTGACCAACGCCGAGTTTCGTGCCTTTATCGAGGACGGCGGCTATTCGCGCCCCGAACTCTGGCTCTCCGATGGCTGGAGCACGCTGCAACGGACGCAGTGGAAGCGGCCCCTGTACTGGTCGGCCGACCTGGCAACGGTATTCTCACTGACGGGACCGCGGCCGCTGGATCCCGAAGCACCGGTATGCCACGTGAGCTTCTACGAAGCCGACGCCTACGCCCGCTGGGCCGAAGCGCGCCTGCCAACCGAAGCGGAGTGGGAGCGGATGGCAGGCGGCCTCGAGATGCAGGGCAATTTCCAGGAGAACGGACACCTCCGCCCTGTCAGCGATGACGGCGACGGCGTGATCCAGCTATTCGGCGACGTATGGGAGTGGACGGCGAGCGCCTACCTGAGTTACCCGGGCTACCGCCCGCCCGCCGGCGCCATTGGCGAGTACAACGGCAAGTTCATGTGCAACCAGATGGTGCTGCGCGGCGGCTCCTGCGCGACACCGCGGGATCATGTCCGCGCCAGCTACCGGAACTTTTTCTACCCGGAGGCACGCTGGCAGTTCACCGGCATCCGTCTGGCCCGGGACACGTCATGACGGCCCGGGAACCCGCGGACCACCTGCAGGACCTGGAACCTTCGCGCGCCACCTTCCTCGCCGACGTGCTGCATGGACTCCGACGGAAGCCCGCGCAACTGCCGCCGAAATACTTCTATGACGACGCCGGCTCACGGCTTTTCGACCGCATCTGCGAGCTTCCCGAGTATTATCTGACGCGCACCGAACTGACCATCATGGAGCGCGACGCAGCCGACATGGCCGCCGCCCTGGGCAGCCGCTGCCTGCTGCTGGAGCCCGGCAGCGGCAATAGCCGCAAGACCCGCCTGCTGCTGGACAACATGCATGAACCCGCCGGCTACGTGCCGGTGGAGATATCCCGGGACCACATGATGGAAAGCGTACGGGCGTTGCAGGCGGACCATCCCGCGCTTCCCATCCACCCCATCTGCGCCGACTTCACCCGGCCGTTCACGCTGCCCGCGGCAATTCGTGAAGCGCGGCCTCGATGCGTGTACTTCCCCGGCTCCACCATCGGCAATTTTCCGCCCGCCGAATCCGTGCGGCTGCTTCGCGGCTTTCACGACCTCGCGGGATCCGGCGGCACACTGCTGCTGGGAATGGATCTTCGCAAGGACCCGCGGATACTGATTCCCGCCTACAATGACAGCGCCGGCGTCACCGCCGCCTTCAACCGCAACCTGCTGGTGCGCATCAACCGCGAACTGGGCGCCGATTTCGAGGTTGCGCGGTTCAGGCATCGGGCGACCTGGAACGACGGCGAGAGCCGCATGGAGATGCGCCTGGTCAGTGACAGCGCCCAGCACGTGACCATCGCCGGCGAGCGGTTCCGCTTCGAAGCCGGTGAATCGCTCATCACCGAATACAGCTACAAGCACTCGCCGGAGCATCTGCACGGCCTGGCGCGTGAGGCCGGTTTCACCCTGGAACGGCAGTGGACCGACGACTTGGACTGGTTCGGCGTCATGCTTCTGCGCCGCACCGACGGCTGAGGCGTCGTTTTCGGAACCCGCCGGCACGGCCCCGATACTATAGAATGTAGATTCGAACGGATTCCGCA
>SLSJ01000260.1 GCA_007130525.1 Ectothiorhodospiraceae bacterium
CAGGCGGCGTGCGGCCCTTGCCCAGATCATGCATCAGGGCCGCAAAGCGCACTTCCGCATCGCCTCCCAGGCGCACTGCCTGCTGCAGCACCATCAGCGTGTGCTCGCCCGTGTCCACTTCGGGATGATGTTCGGGGGGTTGCGGTACGCCGAACAGGGCGTCGACTTCGGGAAACAGGCGCGCCAGGGCGCCGCAATCACGCAGCACGCGGATGAAGGCATCCGGACGTGGCTCTTCCAGCGCCCGCCTGAATTCCTGCCAGACCCGTTCCGGCACCAGGCTGTCCACTTCGCCCGCATCCACCATGTCCCGCGCCAGTTCCAGCGTTTCCTCGGCCGGGCGAAAGTCCAGTTCGGTATAACGGGCGGTAAAACGCGCAAGGCGGAGGATCCGCACCGGATCCTCCGCGAATGCCGGAGATACGTGCCGCAACAGCCTGAGTTCGAGGTCGTTGCGGCCGCCGAACGGGTCCACCAGCTCACCGTCCGTCGTTTCGGCCATGGCATTCACGGTCAGATCGCGTCGCTCCAGGTCCTGCTCCAGGGTCACGTCCGGCGCCGCATGCACGGCAAAGCCGTGGTAACCGGCGGCGGTCTTGCGCTCGGTGCGGGCAAGCGCATATTCCTCCGCTGTCCGCGGATGCAGGAAGACCGGGAAGTCCTTGCCAACCGGCTTGAAACCACGCTCCAGCATCATTTCGGGCGTCGCACCCACCACCACCCAGTCGCGCTCCTCCACCGGCAGGCCCAGCAAGCGGTCACGCACGGCGCCGCCCACCAGGTAGACGTCCAGGCCACGGATTGCGGGGTCGTCGGTTGGCAAGGGGGTAACCTCCCGTAGGTTGATCAACTGCTTTCGCCGAGTGCCGAGGTGGGAAAGTCCCGCCACCCGGCCGTAGGACCGGCTACCCGGCCGCGAACATTCCAGAGCGCCGGGGCAACGTCCTTCGCGGCGAGGTCGCCGCTCCCACAAGGGCGCCGCTTGTACAGGCAGACAAAGCATCCGTGCCGGCCGGGCGCGAAGCGCCTACCGCCGCGCCGCGCGGCGGAACTCGTTGTATCGCATCCGCGCGCTACCCGACGAGAGGTATCCTGGAACCACGGCTTCCACGGCGGTGGGGTGGATGCCCAGATCGTGAAGGCCGTTATGAGTGCATACGTTGTCCACGGTCGATGACAGGTAGTTGTCCATGGAGTAGGGCTTGCCGGGGATGCGCTGCAACACCTTCGCCTGCAGCCTGGAGAGGCGATCGTTGCAGCCGATGATGATGCGCTTCATGCCGGCGGTACGAGCGGTGTACTTCACGAGTTCGCGCATGGTGTAGACGCGGGGGCCGCACAGGTCATAGCGCTTACCGAAGGTTTTGCGGTCCGGCAGGCTGCGTGCAAAGGCCTCGGTCACGTCGTTGACGTACACCGGGGCGAAGCGGGCGTCGGGCGTCGGCAGCAGGAACACCGGTGTCATCTTCAGCAGGCTCGCGAAACGGTTGAAGAAACTGTCGCCCGGGCCGAACACCACGGAGGGTCGGAAGGCGGTCACGGCCAGTTCCTTGCCATGCGCTTCCATGGCCAGGTTCTCCGCCTCGCCCTTGGTTTTCTGGAAGAAGCTGGGGCCTTTCTCCGCGTCCGCGCCCAGCGCGCTCATCTGCAGAAGGCGGCCGACGCCGGCGGCGCCACAGGCGGCGATCGTGTTGCGGGTAAGGTCAACGTGCGCACGTCGGAACCCGCTGCCATCGTTGCCGTGCTCGTTTAGTATGCCGACCAGGTTGATGACCGCGTCCACGCCCCGGAACTGCCGCTCCAGCGAGTCGCGATCGTAAATATCGGTCTCCACCAGCTCCAGGCCGGGGATAACCAGCAAGTGGCGATTGCGTTCCCGTTTTCGTGTGAGCACCCGGCTCTCGACATGGTGCTCAAGCAGGCGGTTGGCCAGATGCCGGCCAATGAAGCCGCTGCCGCCCAGTATGCAGACTCGTTTCATATGCACGCGCTGAAACTCCTTCCCGCATTCGGAGTGATTCCGACAGTGTAACGCGCGTGCGGCGCCCTTGTGGGAGCGGCGCCCTCGCCGCGAAGGATGTTGCCCCGGCGCTCTGGGATGTTCGCGGCCGGGTGGCCGCTCCTACACCCGGGTCGAGGGACCTGGGATCGCCTTCCACCATGGGAGCTGCACCCCTGTGGGAGCGGCGCCCTCGCCGCGAAGGATGTTGCCCCGGCGCTCTGGGAGTGTTCGCGGCCGGGTGGCCGCTCCTACAGCGGGTCTCGACAAAACGGCAGAGCGGGGCGCACACGCCCACCGAAAACGGGACACGGAGAATCGTAAACCGCGCCCAATGGGCGCTTGCAACTCGTCCCCAACACCATCAGTCTTCCCCAAAACGCGCCTCCGGGCGCACCCTTGCCACCCGGCGGCCGGCGCCTGCAACCAACAAGAACATGGAAACCATTCTCGTCTACCTCCTGGCAGGCTGCGTCTCCGGTCTGATCTCCGGCTTGTTCGGGCTGGGAGGCGGGGTGGTGATCGTGCCGGTGCTGCTGTTCGTGTTCACCGCCCAGGGTGTGCCGGCGGAGGTCATGGTGCACATGGCGGTGGCCAGTTCGCTGGCGGTGATCATCATCACCTCGCTGTCATCGATCCGCGCCCACTGGAAGCTCGGCGGCGTGCTCTGGCCCGTGGCCTTGCGACTGGCGCCCGGGATTGTCGTGGGGGCGCTGCTGGGAGCGCTGATTGCGCACTGGATGAGCGGGGCGTTGTTGCAGGCCGTGTTTGCCCTGTTTCTGGTGGTGGTGGCGGTACGGATGGGGCTGAATCTGCAGCCGCCGGCCACCGGCGGGGTACCCGGCGCAATCGGCCTGTCCGCCGTGGGCACTGGCATAGGCTGTCTGTCCGCGATCGTCGGTATCGGCGGCGGCACCATGACCGTGCCGTTTCTGAGCCGATGCAGGATTGCCATGCGTGAGGCGGTGGGGACCTCGGCCGTTTGCGGTCTGCCCATAGCCGTGGCCGGTACCCTTGGGTTCATTATCACCGGCTGGGGGCATCCGCAGGTGCCGGCTTACACCTCCGGCTATGTCTACTGGCCGGCGGTTGCCGGCATCACCGCCGCCAGCATCGTCCTCGCCCCCGTCGGCGCCCGCCTCGCCCACCGTCTACCGCAAGTACTGCTGCGGCGTTTGTTCGCGGTGCTTCTCGCGGTTGTTGCGGCGCGCCTGTTATTTGGTGTTTTCGGGTAGTTGAAAGCGCCGCGCGCCGAGCGCCAGGGGCCCATCGGTCGGAGCCCGGCCTCCTGCAGCAACATCAGCGTCACGACACCAATCTTCCGTAGGAGCCGAGTCCCCTCGGCGATCACCCGCACCGGGGGACGCCCCATCGGCCAGGGGGCTGGCCTCCTACATCGAACCAACATCCCGGCGCGTCTCCGTAGGAGCCGAGCCCTCTCGGCGATCACCGGCACCGGGGGACGCCCCATCGGCCAGGGGGCTGGCCTCCTACATCGAACCAACATCCCGGGGCCGCACCCTGCGTAGGAGCCGAGCCCTCTCGGCGATAGCTGCCGCCGCGCCAGGGCCGGGCGCCAGACTGCAAGACGGTGCCGTATTTCAGGCGTACGCGCCCTCCGGACGCACCTGGTGCTCGGCGCTCGCCCCTTGTGCTCCCCAGCGCCGAGCGCCTAAAAGCTGAGCCGTATCCCCGCATGCAGCCCCTTGTCCAGGTGGACGTCGCGGAAGTCGTCCGAGTGGACCTTGAGCTGGCGGTATCCCAGGAAGGCGTGGGCGCCCCGGGTGATTTCCCCCTCCAGCCGGACCATGAATTCGGTCAGGCGTTCGGCGTCACCGAACGTGGTGATATTGGGCGAGAGATAACCGGTGAAAACCACGGCCAGCGGTATCTGGGCCGGAATGCCCACGCCCAGGTCGCCACCGAGCCCAAGCGCTCCGACGGTTTCGTCCGGCCGATCGAGGTCGGCCGCGTATACCTTGGCGCCAAGCCCGAAGGTCAGCGGCTGCCAGCGCCACTCGCCCCGGTTCGTGACCTGAAGGAACAGCGTTCCCAGCAGGTCGCGGTCGTCGTTGTAGAGCAGGCCGCCGCCGAATCGGGTGCCCTGGGTATCGGTACGTGACTGCTCGCCGATGAGCAGCACCTCGGCCATTTCGTCGCTCAGCGCGATTTCCAGTTCCGTGGCCTGACTGGTGGCGGTGCCGGCGGTCAGCAACACAAGAAGTAGCGCAATACGGCGAAGCATGGCGGTCTCCTGGTGGATTCGTGGTGAGCGTTCGCGTTCGTTGTCGTTTCTGGCTGCGGATGATTACCGACCACAACCCGCGGATCAAGGTGTTGCCGCGAAGCGGCGAACGCCGGGCGCACAGGGCCCGCGAGCCTACCGTGTTCAGAAGAAAGGCCAGCAAGCCCCCTCATTCGCCGTAGGAGCGGCCACCCGGCCGCGAAACCGGCCTTGCCCCGGCGCCTCGAAGGTTCGCGGCCGGGTGGCCGCTCCTACAAGAGGCCGCGGGCCTCATGCTTTTCCCTGAGCACTGAAAACGGCAAACCCTGAACCGCCCTCGAAGGGCGTTATCCTTCCCTTAACTTCTTTTCAAGATAGTGGATGTTCGTGCCGCCCTCCTGGAAATTGGGGTCCTGCAGAATGTCCTGGTGCAGGGGGATGTTGGTCTTGATGCCGCCAATCACCACCTCGGACAGAGCCGTGCGCATCCGCGCCAGTGCCGACGCGCGGTTATCGCCCCAGGCAATGAGCTTGCCGATCATCGAGTCGTAATAGGGTGGCACGGAATAGCCGGAGTAGATATGGGTATCAACGCGTATGCCGGGACCGCCGGGCGCGTGGTACTGGGTAATATGCCCCGGGGAGGGTATGAACTTCACCGGGTCTTCCGCATTGATCCGGCATTCGATGGCATGGCCGGTGATGCTGATCTGATCCTGCGTGTACCTCAGCGGTTCTCCGGAAGCGATGCGTAGCTGCTCCTTCACAAGGTCGACGCCGGTAATCATTTCGGTGACCGGATGTTCCACCTGGATACGTGTGTTCATCTCGATGAAAAAGAACTCGCCGTCCTCGTACAGGAACTCGAAGGTGCCCGCGCCCCGGTACCCAAGCGTGCGACAGGCTTCGGCGCAGCGTTCGCCGATGAATCGGCGCTGTTCCGGAGTCACACCGGGCGCCGGGCTTTCCTCGATCACCTTCTGGTGGCGGCGCTGCATGGAGCAGTCGCGCTCGCCCAGATGAATGGCGTTGCCGTGATGGTCGGCCAGCACCTGTATTTCCACATGACGCGGATTCGTGAGGAATTTCTCCATGTACACGGTTGCGTTGCCGAACGCGGAACGGGCTTCGTTGCGCGTTACCGATATTGCGCCCAGCAGGTCCGATTCGTTGTGTACCGTGCGCATGCCGCGGCCGCCCCCTCCGCCGGCGGCCTTGATGATCACGGGGTAGCCGATTTCCCGGGCCATCTGCAGGTTGTGCTCCTCATCCTCCTCCACCGGTCCATCGGAGCCGGGCACACAGGGGATGCCGGCCTCCTTCATGGCGCGGATGGCGGAAACCTTGTCACCCATCAGGCGGATGGTTTCCGCGCGAGGGCCTATGAAGGTGAAGCCCGAGTGTTCAACCCGCTCGGCGAAATCGGCGTTCTCCGAAAGGAAACCGTAACCGGGATGGATGCCGTCGGCGGCCGTAACCTCCGCGGCGCTGATGATGGCCGGGATATTCAGGTAACTGTCGGCGGAGGGGGGTGGACCGATGCACACGGTCTCATCCGCAAGACGCACATGCTTGAGATCGCGGTCGGCGCTGGAGTGCACGGCCACTGTCCGGATGCCCAGCTCCCGGCAGGCGCGCAGGATGCGGAGGGCGATCTCGCCGCGATTGGCGATCAGAACTTTTTCCAGCATGGAACCTGTACCGTCGTAGTTGGGGTTGCGGGCAACCAGGAGCCTGTCGGACCTAGGCTGAATTGTCTGCGGAACCGGGAGAGCGGTCCATTTATTTGATCCTTTTTGTCAAAGAGGTCCACTTTTCTCCTCAAACGATCAAGAAAATGACCTCGCTCTCCCACTCCCTCGCCTGATCCACCTG
>SLSJ01000227.1 GCA_007130525.1 Ectothiorhodospiraceae bacterium
CGCCGTCCGCGCTGAGCTGCTCCCAGGCACCCACCGCCAGCGCCACCTCGGAGCCGGTGGCAATGATAATGAGTTCCGGCTCGCCGCCGCTGTCGCGCAGCACATAGCCGCCACGGCCGACCGCCGCCAGCTGCTCTTCGCTGCGCTCCTGGTGGGGCAGCCCCTGACGGGTAAGCGACAGTGCCGTCGGGCCGTTGCGGCGTTCCAGGCCGGCACGCCAGGCGGCAACGGTTTCCACCACGTCGCAGGGACGCCAGACATGGAGATTGGGAATCAGGCGTAGACTGCCCAGGTGCTCGATGGGCTGGTGGGTGGGGCCGTCCTCGCCCAGCCCGATGGAGTCATGGGTGTAGACCAGCACCGCGCGGCGTTTCATCAACGCCGCCATGCGCACCGCGTTGCGGGCATAGTCCGAGAACACCAGGAAGGTGCCGCCGTACGGCAGCAGGCCGCCATGGAGAGAAATGCCGTTCATGATGGCGGTCATGCCGAACTCACGCACACCGTAATAGATGTAGTTGCCGGAGGGGTCTTCGGCGTTGATCGCCTTGCTCCCGGGCCAGTTGGTGTTGTTGGAGCCGGTGAGATCCGCAGAACCGCCGACGAATTCCGGCAGGTGGGGACCAAAGCCCCCGATCACCAGTTGGGAGGCCTTGCGGGTGGCGACCTTCTCGGCCTTCTCCGCGGCCTGCCGGAGCAGATCGTCCGCAACCTTCGCGAAGTTCGCGGGCAGTTCACCGGCCATGCGGCGCTCGAACTCGGCCGCCAGTTCCGGATGCCTGGCCCGGTAACTGGCGAATGCCTGGTTCCACGCGGCTTCGGCGGCGCGCCCCTTGTCGCGGGCGTCCCAGGCGTCGTAGACCTCCGGGGGGATTTCGAACGGCGGGTGCGTCCAGCCCAGTTGCTTGCGGGTGGCAGCGACCTCTTCCTCACCGAGCGCGGCGCCGTGCACGCTCTCGGTGCCGGCCTTGTTGGGCGCACCGAAGCCGATCACCGTGCGGCAGCAGATCAGGGTGGGCTTGTCGGTGACGGAGCGGGCCTCCTCGATGGCCTTGCTCACGGCATTGCTGTCATGGCCGTCGACACTCTCGATCACATGCCAGCGGTAGGCCCTGAACCGGTTCGGCGTGTCATCGGTGAACCAACCTTTCACCTCGCCGTCGATGGAAATACCGTTGTCGTCATAGAACACCACCAGCTTGCCCAGGCCCATGGTGCCGGCCAGCGAACAGGCCTCGTGGGAAACACCCTCCATCAGGCAGCCGTCACCGACGAAACACCAAGTGTGATGATCGACGATGTCGTGTCCCGGGCGATTGAATTGCGCGGCCAGGATCTTCTCCGCCAGCGCCATGCCCACCGCATTGCTCAAGCCCTGCCCCAGCGGTCCGGTGGTGGTTTCAACGCCCGCGGTGTACTCGCTTTCCGGGTGGCCCGGGGTTTTCGAGTGCAACTGGCGGAAGTTCTTCAGTTCCTCCAGCGGCAGATCGTAGCCGGTGAGGTGCAGCAGGCTGTAGATCAGCATGGAGCCATGCCCGTTGGACATCACGAAGCGGTCGCGATTGACCCAGTCGGGGTTGGCCGGATTGTGGCGATGGAAATCGTTCCACAGCACCTCGGCGATGTCCGCCATGCCCATGGGCGCGCCGGGATGCCCGGACTGGGCGCGCTCCACGGCGTCCATACTGAGTGCGCGTATGGCATTGGCAAGTTCTCGACGTGACGGCATGAGGCCTTCCTCCAATTGAAAATCCCTTATAATTCTGTGTCGCCGCACGGATTGCACGATGGCGGCGGAACCGGCTCCGCCGGGATCCCGGCCGACGCGGAAAGGCGGCAATTTTCTCGAAGTTTCCTCACTCGGGCAAGTCGGCATTAAGGCCGCCCGCGAATCCCGGCCGCAAGGCCACGGGCACGCCGGCTGGCGCCCGTCACCGGCCGGAGCGGGCCAGGCCGCCTGAACAGGCCATTCATCCTGCCGTCCGTTAACGGTACAATGCGCGGGCGCATCGATTCGGCTCAGGATGTTGCGCGCCGTGCGCATCACCGAACAGCGACAACCACAGGCAGGAGTGCAACGAGTGAGCGAATTCCTCTTCACCTCGGAGTCCGTCTCCGAAGGCCATCCGGACAAGATGGCGGATCAGATCTCGGACGCCGTGCTCGACGCGATCCTGGCGCAGGATCCGAATGCCCGCGTCGCCTGCGAGACCCTCACCAAGACCGGTCTCGTCCTGCTCGCCGGCGAGTTGAAGACATCGGCCAACGTCGATTTCGAGCAGATAGTCCGCTCCACGGTGGAGCGCATCGGCTACGATGACGCGCGCTCGGGCTTCGACGCCCGTACCTGCGCTTTCATAAACGCGCTCGGCAAGCAGTCCATGGATATCAACCAGGGCGTCGACCGCAGTTCGCCGGAGGAACAGGGCGCCGGCGACCAGGGGCTGATGTTCGGCTATGCCTGTGACGAAACCGACGTGCTGATGCCGGCGGCGATCACCTATGCGCATCGCCTGGTGGAACGCCAGGCGAGAGTGCGGCGCGACGGCACCCTGCCCTGGCTGCGGCCGGATGCCAAGAGCCAGGTCACCCTGGTTTACCGGGACGGACGGCCGGTGGCGGTGGATACGGTGGTGCTGTCGACGCAGCATTCCGAGGACATCGGCGACAAGGAGCTTCACGAAGCGGTGATCGAGCACGTGATTACCCCGGTGCTGCCGGCGGAATGGATCACCGACCGCACCCGCTACCTCATCAATCCCACCGGCCGCTTCGTGGTTGGCGGCCCCATGGGGGACTGCGGGCTCACGGGCCGCAAGATCATCGTTGACACCTATGGCGGCATGGCGCGGCACGGCGGTGGCGCCTTCTCGGGCAAGGACCCGTCCAAGGTGGATCGGTCCGCCGCCTATGCCTGCCGCTACGTGGCCAAGAACATCGTCGCCGCCGGACTGGCGGCGAAATGCGAGATCCAGGTGTCCTACGCCATCGGCGTTGCCGAACCCACCTCCATCATGGTGGACACCTTCGGCACGGGCCGCATCGACGAGTCCCGTATCGTCGAACTGGTGCGCGAACACTTCGATCTGAGACCCTATGCCATTGCCCGAATGCTGGATCTGCTGAAGCCGATCTACACGGCCACTGCCGCTTACGGCCACTTCGGCCGCGAGGATCAGGGCTTCAGCTGGGAGCGCACCGATCGCGCCCGCCAGCTCCGGGAGGCGGCGGGTCTGTGATCTGACGCGGAGGGCTTCGGTGGTCGGGCGGCGGCTTACTGTTTTGGCGCCGCGCCCGGCATCCGGTATACATCCGGTTAGCGATACGACAACACGCGACTCGAGGAGCGTTGCAACAGGGGCGACCCTGCCAGGCTCGGGAAGCGTGTCCCTTTCTCCCAACGGCGCTCAGCGATGAGGGAGACGCTGACCAGTTTACGCGGACGTGCGGATCGGTCGGGGTCTCCCTGAGGAGTCAGCACAATGAATGCAGTGGTAGATGCGAAAGTATCCGACTACATCGTGCGCGACATCGGCCTCGCTGACTGGGGCCGGAAGGAAATCGCCATCGCCGAGACGGAAATGCCCGGCCTGGTGGCGACGCGCGAGGAATACGGCCCGGACAAGCCGCTGAAGGGCGCGCGCATTGCCGGGTCCCTGCACATGACCATCCAGACCGCGGTGCTCATCGAGACACTGACCGCGCTGGGGGCGGAGGTGCGCTGGGCATCCTGCAACATCTATTCGACCCAGGACCACGCCGCGGCGGCAATTGCCGCAAGCGGTGTGCCGGTGTTCGCCTACAAGGGCGAAACCCTGGACGAATACTGGGACTACTGTCACCGGATCTTCGATTTCGGTGACAGCCGGACCGCCAACATGATCCTGGACGACGGTGGCGACGCCACGCTGCTGTTGATAGTGGGCGCGAAGGCCGAGAAGGACCCGTCCACGCTCGAAAACCCCGGCAGCGACGAGGAAAAGGCACTGTTCGCCAGCATCCGCAAGCGCCTGGAGGAACAGCCCGACTGGTACAGCCGCACGCTGGCGGGCATCGGCGGCGTCACCGAGGAAACCACCACCGGCGTCAACCGCCTGGTGCGCATGCAGAAGGCGGGTACGCTGCCGTTCCCGGCCATCAACGTCAACGACTCGGTGACCAAGTCCAAGTTCGACAATCTCTACGGCTGCCGCGAGTCCCTGGTGGACGGCATCAAGCGCGCCACCGACGTGATGATTGCCGGCAAGATTGCCGTCGTCTGCGGATACGGCGACGTCGGCAAGGGATCCGCGCAGAGCCTCCGCAGCCAGGGCGCCAACGTCTGGGTTACCGAAATCGATCCCATCTGCGCGCTGCAGGCGGCCATGGAAGGCTACCGCGTGGTGAAGATGGACGATGTCGCCGACCAGGCCGACATCCTTGTCACCGCCACGGGCAACTACCACGTGATCACCCACGATCACCTGGTACGCATGAAGCACAATGCGATCGTCTGCAACATCGGCCATTTCGACAACGAGATCGATGTCGCCAGCCTCAGACAGTACCCGTGGGAGAACATCAAGCCGCAGGTGGACCACATCAGTCTGCCCAGCGGCAACCGCATCATCCTGCTGGCGGAAGGCCGGCTGGTAAACCTGGGCTGCGGCACCGGCCATCCCAGCTTCGTGATGTCCAACTCGTTCACCAACCAGGTGCTGGCGCAGATCGAGTTGTTCTGCCACGGTGACAAGTACGGCAACGAGGTCTACGTGTTGCCGAAGCACCTGGACGAAAAGGTGGCGGCGCTCCACCTCGGGCGGCTGGGCGCCAGCCTGACAAGACTGACGCCCGAGCAGGCGGAGTACATCGGCGTGGATGTCAGCGGTCCATTCAAGCCCGAGACATACCGCTACTGAGCCGGTCCGCAGCGACCGATCCGTACTCTATCGCCCCCGGGGTTCGCCCCCGGGGGCATCTGTCGTGGAAGCAGGCATGGAATCCCAGGCAAGACATCCCAGGATCTTCAGTTTCGAATTCTTCCCGCCGAAAACATCGGAGGGCGTGGACAAGTTGCATCGCACGCGCGAGCGGCTGGCCGTGCTTCGGCCACGGTTCTTTTCCGTGACCTTCGGCGCCGGCGGCTCCACCCGCGACCGCACCTTCGAGACGGTGGTGGACATACAGCAGCGTTCCGGCATCGACGCGGCGCCGCACCTTTCCTGCATCGGCTCGACCCCGGAGAGCATTCGCGAAATCCTTCATCAGTACCGTGAGCACGGCATTCGCCACATCGTGGCGCTCAGAGGCGACATGCCCTCCGGCATGAGCGGCCCGGGACATTTCCGCTACGCCAACGAACTGGTGGAATTCATCCGTTCCGAGCACGGCGACCATTTCCGAATCGAGGTGGCCTGCTACCCCGAGTTTCACCCCCAGGCGGACAACGCCGACGCCGATCTGGCCAACTTCAAGCGCAAGGTGGAAGCCGGCGCGGACAGCGCCATCACGCAATACTTCTACAATCCGGACGCCTATTTCCGTTTCGTCGACGACTGCGAGCGGCTCGGCATCGACCTGCCCATCGTGCCGGGAATCATGCCGATCCTGAATTTCAAGCAGCTCGCGCGCTTTTCCGATGCATGCGGCGCGGAGATTCCGCGCTGGTTGCGCAAGCGGCTGGAAACGTTCGGGGATGACCGCGAATCCATGAGGGCCTTCGCCATCGACGTGGTCACCGAGCTGTGCTTCGATCTGCTCGAGGCGGGAGCGCCGGGCCTGCACTTCTATACGCTGAACCAGGCCGCCTCGAGCACCGCCATCTGGAAGAACCTGGGTCTGGACGCGCAGAACGCGGACACTGCGGGGACGCGGGTGGACGGTGTCGAGGGCTGAAGGCGAGAGGCGAGAGGCGAGAGGCGAGAGGCGAGAGGCGAGAGGCGAGAGGCGAGAGGCGAGAGGCGAGAGGCGAGAGGCGAGAGGCGAGAGGCGAGAGGCGAGAGGCGAGAGGCGAGCA
>SLSJ01000188.1 GCA_007130525.1 Ectothiorhodospiraceae bacterium
CCCGTCCTCCGAGGCCTGCCTCAATTCGCATTCACGGTCGCGGAATCAGGCTGTTCCAGCGCCAGGCGCAGTTCTTCAGCGGCGGGTTCCGCCTGCTTCAGGATG
The DNA here is from genome assembly GCA_007130525.1 of Ectothiorhodospiraceae bacterium. Classification (GTDB taxonomy): domain Bacteria; phylum Pseudomonadota; class Gammaproteobacteria; order Nitrococcales; family Aquisalimonadaceae; genus Methylonatrum. The sequence goes on from SLSJ01000188.1 coordinate 106, forward strand.
TCCTCGAGGCGATGGAAATGCAGCAGGCGAAAGTCACTCGTATCGGGCTTGATGTAGATGTCCGGTTCGGAGATACGCATTCGGGACGTGATGAGCGACTGCTGCATGATCTCGAACGTGTTGAACAGCAGATCCGTCAATCTTGCCTTTCCGGTCTCATCGGGCCTGCGGGCGCCTGAGACATCAATGGCGACGACAAGGTCGTACAGTCCTTCCAGCAAGTCGAACGGCAACGGATTGGACGTGCCACCGTCGATCAGGAGCTGATCACCATGCCGGACCGGTGAGAACAGCCCGGGGACAGCCATGCTGGCTTCGATGGCCTCGAAAAGATCACCCTCGTTCAGCACCACGGTGTCGCCGGTCCAGTAGTCCGTCGCCACCAAGTCAAGCGGGGTGACCAGGTCGTCGAAGGTCCGCGCTTCAACTTTGCTCGCCAGAAACTCCAGAAGACCGCCGGAGTCGATGAACCCGCCCTCACCGAAATCCAGCCGAAACAGGTCACGCACCGTAAAGTCCGCGGACAAGCGCATCAGACCCGAAAGCAGATCCAGATTGGAACCCGTAAAGTCATCAAAGATGTCCCGAATCTCCTCCGCGCTCAGACCCGACGCGTAGAGTGCCCCGATCAGCGCGCCGATGCTGGTGCCGGCAATGTGGTCGGGCCGCATTTCAAGGTCGTCGAACACCTGGAGCATGGCGATGTGGGCCAGCCCGCCGGCACCACCCGAGCCCAGGGCCAGCCCGAGGGATCGTGGCGGGTCCTGCTCCTGCATACCGGCTGCGACAGCGGGCGTCGAGATCAGCAACGCGAGCCAGAACGTAAGCACTGCCATGCGGACTTTCATATCGTCTCCGGATCTCCCACCCAATCCCAACCTGACCGGCCTTTCGCCACCCCATGGCAGGGGCCACCTTCTCCCCTTCCCTCCACTCCGGCACCGGACGGAGGCCGCGCCGTGTGAATGGTTTCCGTGAGTGTAGCGGTGCCTCAGGAACTGACTCTACGGGCGCGCCAGAGTTGCGAAATTAACGGAATTACGCCGGTAAACGTCAGGCGCTCGCGTTAGCCTGACGTTGCCACTGCGTTTTCTGGCCGCAACAATGAGGTCCCGTAGATCGCTTGTTGATGGAGACGTGCATGCAGTCCGAATTCCCTCTCGACGAGTCAATCATCTATCTCAATCATGCCGGCGTCAGTCCGTGGCCACGGCGGAGCCGGGATGCGGTCGTGGCGTTTGCGGACGAGAACATTCACCGCGGTGCCGCGGATTATCCACGCTGGATTCGGACGGAGACCCGGCTGCGCGAGCGATTGGCCAGTCTCATCAATGCGCCGCATGCTTCTGATATTGCACTGATAAAGAATACTTCCGAGGGGCTGTCATTCATCGCGCAAGGACTGCAATGGTCTCCCGGTGACGCCGTAATCATCAATCAGGACGAATTCCCCTCCAACCGGATTGTCTGGGAAGCGCTGGCGTCGAGTGGTGTTGAAATTGTTGATGTCGATCTTCGCTCGGCGGCAACGCCGGAGGACGCATTGATCGCGGCCATGAACACCCGCCCTCCTCGCCTGCTCAGCGTGAGCTCCGTGCAATATGGATCCGGGCTGCGCATGGATCTGCCGCGGCTTGCGGCGGCTTGCCGCGAGCGCGGCGTTCTGTTCTGCGTCGACGCGATCCAGACGCTTGGGGCGCTCCGGTTTGATCTGGACGAGGTTGATGCCGACTTCGTGGTTGCCGACGGCCACAAGTGGATGTTGGGTCCGGAAGGACTGGGCCTGTTCTATTGTCGCCCCGCCCTTCGCGACAGTCTCCGCCTCGTGGAGCACGGCTGGCACATGGTCGCCGCAGCCGGCGACTATGATCGAAGGGACTGGCAGCCGGCGCCCGATGCGCGTCGGTTCGAGTGCGGCAGCCCGAACATGCTTTGCGCCCACGGTCTGGAAGCAAGCCTTTCGCTTCTGCTGGATGACGTGGGCCTCGACGAGGTGGAAGCGCGGGTACTCGGGAACAGCGCGTGGCTGATGGACCGGATCAGTGCGGAACCGCAACTGGACCTGGTCTCCGACCCGACACCGGAGCGCCGTTCGGGGATCGTGACGTTCCGGGCCAAGGGGGTGGAAGGGGAGCCGCTCTACCGTGGCCTGAGGGAGGCCGGGGTCGTCTGCGCGAAACGCGGTGGCGGGATCCGTTTTTCGCCGCACTTCTACGTTACCCAATCGAAGCTGGAACGGGCCATGGATCAGGTCATGACGCTGGCCCACAAGCTACGTGACACCTGAGGATAATGTCGCAACTATCCGACTACACTACTGTAATGCGCTTGTATTTGCGTTTGGAAACAGCCGGTAGAAATTCAGGGTGGTTTGCTCCGCAAGCGTCTCCAGCGACACCTTGCGCACGCCTGCGAGACACTCGGCCACCTCACGGACAAAGGCGGGTTCATTCTGCCTGCCCCGGTACGGCACCGGTGCGAGGTACGGGCAATCCGTTTCCAGCAGCAGCCGGTCGGCAGGCAGCTTGCCGGCAACCTTGCGGAGCGCATGGGCGTTGCTGAATGTCACGATCCCGCTCAGGGATATGTGAAAACCCAGATCCAGGAACGCCTTTGCCGAACCCCAGTCCTCCGTGAAGCAGTGGATAATGCCTCCGACATCGTCTGCGCCCTCCTCCCTGAGGATTCGCGCCGTATCTCCCGGCGCCCCGCGGGTGTGGATGATCAATGGCTTGCGGGCGATTCTTGCGGCACGCACCTGATCCCTGAAGCGGGCATGTTGCCACTCACGGTCTGATTTCTCTGCGCACATATAATCAAGCCCCGTTTCACCTATGGCGATCACCTTGGGATGGTCCGCCAGTTCGGCGATGGTTTCGGGGCTTTCCATGCGGAGGTGCCGCCCGCAGGGATGCACGCCGACGGAGGTGGAAACCTCGTCATGGGTCTCCGCCAGTGCAAGCAGTTCCGGAAAACCGTCGAGATCAACCGAGACGGTCAGGAAGTGACCGACGCCCCGCTCCTGCGCGGCGCGCAGGTATGAGCCCGGGTGACCGGCATCAGGCTCGAGCATATGCAGATGACAGTGGGAATCTACGAGCAGAAAAGACATATGCGGGGAAAAACCGGAGGATACGGAAACCAACCGAAAAAGGAACGACGGAAGATGGAGTTACATGGTGTGGGTCGGGCGATCCGACTCCAGGGCTCCGGCGAGATATGTCTCGATCTTGGTTCGGGCCTGTCCGTTGTCCTTGTCTCCAAACTGGATGCCGATGCCGGCCGTCCGGTTACCCTGCGCGCCCTTCGGGGTAATCCATACCACCTTGCCAACCACCGGAAGTTTCTCGGCTTCTTCCATGAGGTTGAGCAGCATGAAGACCTCGTCGCCCAGGCGGTAGTGGTTGTTCGTGGGCACGAACAGACCGCCATTTCGGATATAGGGAAGATAGGCGGCATACAAGGCCTGTTTGTCCTTGATCGTGAGCGAGAGGATGCCTTGTCGGGCGGCATTCTTGTTCTTGCGCGCGTCAGCCATTTAACGAGTCCATCATCAGCCATGGGAACGCCGGCTGCTTGCATGCTGCCAGCGTACAAACAGATCTTCGACATAAAGTTGTGGCTGTAACGCCCTGTCGCGCAGGCGTTGTGCCTCATACAGATAATCAAGATACCTGTGCAGCGCGCACAGTTCCATACCGGACGGTATTTCGGCAAGCTGAGGCAGCAACGGATCAGGCTCACGAATGGACTCACGGCGGATCAGTCGCTGCACCAGCACGGTCAGCAGATCGAGCAACTGCGGGAGTTGCTCTCGGGTGGCCCACTCCCCCGTTCCGTCCAGTGGCGATCGGCGCCCGCGGCTGATGTCGGCCAGTGTCGACGTCAGCTTGCCGAGATCCGCGCCCATCTCCTGCTCGGCGAACGCCAGCGCACGCAGCGGCGCGTTGGCGCTGATTGCCAGCAATTGCTCCACATTCGACTCCCCCGCACCCTGCTCGCGCAGCCAGCGCCGGGCGACGGGTAAACCCGGCGGCGCCACGGTAATGCGCTGGCAACGGCTGCGAACGGTGGACGGCAGGCTTGCGACATGATCCGCGAGCATGATGAGCTGCGCCCCCGGCGGCGGTTCCTCCAGCGTCTTGAGAAGACTGTTGGCCGCATGACGATTCAGGCGGTCAGCGGGCGCGATCACGGCGATACGGCGCGCGCCCAATTGGCTGCTGAGATTAATGAATTCGGTGAGTTCCCGTATCGCATCGATGCGGATCTGGAGACTGCCGGACTCCGGTTCGACGAAACGGAAATCGGGGTGACTGCCCGCGTCCATCAGGGAGCAGCCCCGACAGTCGCGGCAGGGCCTGGCGGTGTGCCGGGATTCACAGAGGAGCAGGCTCACCAGCCACTCCACGAGGCGACGCTTGCCTACGCCCGCGGGTCCGCAAACAAGAAGCGCATGGGCCAGACGATCCGCTTCCAGGGCATGACGCAGGCGCTCGGCCATGTCCGTCTGCCAGGGGAGCGGCAGCGCTTGGGTGGCAGACTGGAGGTTCACCGACGGTTCAGCCATTGTTCCACGCACTCGCGAATGTGGTCCCGAACAGCGTCCAGCGGCTGAGACGCGTCGATTATGCGATACCGCTGGGGGTTTTGCGCCGCGAGGCCAAGGTATGCAGCGCGGACGCGCTCGAAGAATTCGCCTTTCTCGGCCTCGAATCGATCCGGGTCGGCGCGCTCGGCCGCGCGGCTCAGGCCCTGTTCCACCGGCACATCCAGGATCAGGGTCAGATCGGGGCGAAAGTCACCCTGCAGCCATTGTTCCAGAACGGCAATCCGGTCGATCCCAAGGCCTCGCCCACCCCCCTGGTAGGCGTAGCTGGCATCCGTAAAGCGGTCACTGAGCACCCAGTCGCCCTGTTCCAGGGTCGGAAGAATAACCTTGTCCAGATGTTCGGCACGGGCGGCAAACATCAACAGAACTTCCGAGCTGGCGCTCATGCCCTCATGGGAGTGGCTCAGCAACAGTTCCCGGACCGCTTCTCCAAGCGGTGTGCCGCCCGGTTCGCGGGTAATGCGCAGCCCCGGCGCATGCGCACGCAGACATTGCTCCACCGTCTTCAGCGCCGTGGTCTTGCCGGCGCCTTCCACCCCTTCCAGGGTTATGAAGCGACCCCGTTGCGCGGTCATCACTCGTTTCTGCCCAGAATGTAGCGCTGTACGGCTTTCCGGTGCTCTTCATAGGTGGCCGAGAAATGGTGACTGCCGTCACCGCGGGACACGAAGTACAGCGCGTCGCCCGGCTCCGGGTCCACCGCCGCGCGCAGCGACGCACGGCCGGGCATTGCTATGGGGGTAGGCGGCAGACCGCGGCGCGTATACGTGTTGTAAGGTGTATCGGTTCGCAGGTCCCGCGTGCGGATGCGTCCCTCATAGGAATTACCCATACCGTAGATAACCGTTGGATCCGTCTGCAGCCGCATGTTCTGCTGCAGTCGCCGTGAGAACACACCGGCAATGGTCCGGCGTTCCGAGCCAAGCCCCGTCTCCTTCTCGATAATGGATGCGAGAATCAGTGCCTCGTAGGGGTCCGCAATGGGCAAACCGTCGGTCCGTTCCGACCATGCGTTCTCGAGTTCCCGCTCCATCGCGCCGAACGCGCGTCGCAGCACATCGATATCCCGAGTGCCTCGGGTGAAACTGTAGGTATCGGGGTAAAAGCGGCCTTCCGGGTGCACGCCCTCCTGACCCAGTGCGGCCATGACGTCCTCATCATCCACGTCCGAGAGCGTGTCCAGGACCCGTGGATCCGCTTTAAGTGCGACTCTCAACTGATTGAATGTCCAGCCTTCTATAATCGTGAAGCTGTACTGAATGACCTGTCCGCGCACCAGTCTGTCCAGCAGTTCCGCGGGTCTGATCCCGGGAGGTACGTTGTATTCGCCGGATTGGATTCGGCCTGCATCGCCACGTTGCCGGGCCATGAACTCGAAATAGCGCGGACGATCCACGAGCCCTTCATCCACAAGCAGCCAGACAATTGTCTTGAACGAACTGCCCGCAGGGACGTCCAGGTAACGGGGGTCTTCTTCGTTGTGCAGGGCGCTGAGTTCCCACGTGCGGTAATCCGCCACCAGGACGGCGCCGGCAACAGCCGCAAGCACACCGAGCATTATCAGCATCCTGCCGATACGCCTAATCATCTGCGAAACACCCCGGGCGGAAGCGGCGCCAGCCGGGCCCCTGCAAGGCGATTCAGAAGCGTTCTCGTCACGTCGTCAATCCCGTATTGCCGATCCTCGACCTGGCTCACGGGCCAGATGCCTATCACGCTGTTGGTAAGAAACAGCGCGTCGGCACCCAGCCAGTCATCCAGCGGCCCATCGACTTCCTCGATCGGAAACCCGGCCGTGGCCGCCAAATCCATTACAGCGTCCCGCATCACACCGCGAACACCACTGCCGGTCAAGGACGGGGTTCTCACTATACCCCCTTGCACCGCGAAGACGTTGCTCATGGTTCCTTCCACCAAGTTACCGGCGGTATCCAGAACGAGCCCCTCGGCGATGGCGGGGTCCGACCACTCCGCCCGTGCCAGCACCTGTTCCAGCCGATTGCAGTGCTTGATGCCTGCAAGCGCCGGTTGCACCGCGAGGCGTGTTTCGCAGACACGCACGCAGACGCCGGCGGACCAGCGTTCCGGAGGATGCGGTGGTAGCGGACTGGTGCTGACAATGCGCCTGCAGGCGGGAGACTCGGGGCGCAGATAGCCCCGCCCGCCCTCCCCTGCGGTCAGGATGATCTTGATCACGCACTCTCCCACATCCGCGGCGAGGGCGTTTACCTCCCGCCTCAGGACTTCCGGATCAGCCGCCGGCAGCCGTAGGCGAGCCGTGCCTGCATGCAGGCGTTGCAGATGCTCGTCGAGCAGGAGAGGAAAGCCGGCCGAGACGGCGATGGTCTCGAATACACCGTCGCCATACTGCAGACCGCGGTCGAAGACCGGGACTGTGTCAGCTTCCGTGCCGTTGACCAGGATTGTCATGGCGCCGGCCCCGGCCTGGAGGTGTCAGTTAAGCTTGCGGAACAGGACTGTGCCGTTGGTCCCGCCGAATCCGAATGAATTGGAAATGGCCACGTCGATTTTCATTTCCCGTGCCGTGCCGGGCACGTAGTCAAGGTCGCACTCGGGATCGGGATCCTCGATGTTGATGGTGGGGGGAGCAACCTGATCACGGATCGCCAGCACAGTAAACACCGCTTCCACGCCGCCTGCGGCACCCAGCAGGTGACCGGTCATGGACTTCGTGGAGCTTATGGCCACATCCCGGGCCGCATCTCCGAACAGCCCCTTGACAGCCAGGGTTTCGGCCTTGTCGCCTACGGGAGTGGAGGTGCCGTGGGCATTGATGTAATCCACATCGGAGGGGTTGAGTCCGGCATCATTGAGGGCATTGCGCATGCAGCGCGCGGCGCCCTCCCCGCCTTCCGAAGGCTGGGTCATGTGGTGGGCGTCACCGCTCATCCCGTATCCGCCGATTTCCGCATAGATGGGTGCCCCGCGCCGTCTTGCCTGCTCGTACTCCTCAAGCACCAGCACACCGGCCCCATCGCTCAGCACGAAACCGTCCCGGCCCCGATCCCACGGCCGGCTGGCGCCCTCCGGGTCGTCATTGCGCGAGGACAGTGCGCGCGCGGCGGCGAAGCCGCCGAGTCCGGTCGGCGTGGTGGAAAACTCGGCACCGCCCGCAATCATCACGTCCACGTCGCCGTAGGCGATCATGCGTGCCGCATCGCCGATGTTGTGGGTGCCGGTGGTGCAGGCGGTGACAATGGAGATGTTGGGCCCCTTGATCCCATGGATGATGGACAGGTGCCCGGAGATCATGTTGATGATCGCCCCCGGTATGAAGAACGGGGACAGCTTGCGCGGCCCGCCATCGAGGTACGCCTTGTGGCCGTTCTCGATCCAGTTGATCCCACCGATCCCGGACCCCACCGCAACGCCAACGCGCTCGGCATTATCCTCGCTGATATCCAGGCCCGAATCGGACAGTGCTTGATTGGCGGCGGCGATGCCATAGTGGATGAACGGGTCCATTTTTCGTGCATCCTTGGGGTTGATGTGCTCCTTGGCGTCGAAATTCTCTATGGTGCCGGCGAAACGGGTGGAAAATGCTGATACATCGAAGCGCGTGATCGGACGAATGCCGCTGCGCCCCGCCAGGATATTTTCCCAGGCCTCGTTGACACTGTTGCCTACCGGGGAAATGATTCCCAAACCCGTGACTACCACGCGCCGCTTGCTCAAGAGCCTGTCCTCGCGTTTTCCCGTAACCAATAAACTTGAAAAGGGTCGCCGACCCACGCCGACGCCCTTTTCAGGCAGAGCAGCCAGAGCCGCTGTTGGCGGTTTTACTGGTCCAGGTGGTTGTTGACGTAATCGATGGCCTGCTGGACCGTGGTGATCTTCTCGGCTTCTTCGTCGGGAATCTCACACTCGAATTCCTCTTCCAGCGCCATGACCAGTTCCACCGTATCCAGGGAATCCGCGCCCAGGTCATCGACGAAGGAAGCTTCAGAGGTGACCTCTTCTTCCTTGACGCCCAGCTGTTCCACCACGATCTTTTTCACGCGCTCTTCAATGCTGCTCATAAGGTTTCTTCTCCTGATTTGAGCCGGTCCAGAGGTCGTGCCGGCGTATTCTATGAAAACAGTCCCGCTCTTACCATAGGTGCAAAAGGTCGCGGCCGTCGTCGGCCCCGCGACGCAGGCTCAGGCCATGAACATGCCGCCGTTTACATGCAGGGTCTCGCCGGTCATGTATTCCGCCGCATCCGTGGTCAGAAACCCGACAGCCGCGGCAACGTGCTCGGGGCGGCCCAATCTGCCCAAGGGGATCTGCCGGGTCAACTCGTTGCGCTGTTCTTCATCGAGCGCCCGGGTCATGTCCGTGTCGATGAAACCGGGGGCAACGGCGTTGACGGTGATTCCACGAGTTCCCACTTCGCGCGCCAGCGACTTGGTCAGGCCGATCATGCCGGCCTTGGCGGCCGCGTAGTTGGTCTGTCCTGCATTGCCTGTGGCGCCGACCACGGAGGCGATGTTCACGATCCTGCCCCAGCGCGCCTTCATCATGGCGCGAAGACAGGCCCGGGAGACACGGAATACCGATGTCAGGTTGGTTGCCAGGATGGCATCCCACTCCTCGTCCTTCATCCGCATCATGAGGTTGTCCCGGGTAATGCCGGCATTGTTGACCAGGATGACGGGGGCGCCGTACCGCTCGACGACGGTTTCCAGTGTCTGCCGGATACTCCCGGCATCGGAGACATCGAGAACCAGGCCGCAGCCCTCGATCCGCGCCGACTCAAGATATGCGCCAATGCCTTCGGCTCCGCCTTCCGAAGTGGCGGTGCCCACTACTACATGCCCCTGCCCCCCGAGCTCGAGGGCTATCGCGCGGCCAATGCCGCGACTTGCGCCCGTTACCAGGGCGATACGCTTGTCAGATGCCATGGCACCCCCCGTTGATCGCGAGTTAGCCCTGCGACAGTTCCGCCACAGCCCTGTCGAGCGTCGACGGATCGTATACGGGCAAGGCGTTCAGGGATTTGTCTATGCGTTTGGTCAGTCCGGCAAGCACCTTCCCCGGCCCACACTCCACCAGCGTAGCCGTGCCGCTGGCGGCGAGCGACTGCACGGTCTCAACCCAGCGCACAGGGCTGTGCAACTGGCGAATCAGCGCGTCGCGGATGGCCGAGGCATCGTGCGCGGGGCGCGCGTCGACGTTGTGCAGCACGGTGATCACCGGTTCCCGGATGGTCACGGATGACAGACTTCCGGCCAAACGCTCGGAGGCGGGTTTCATCAGGGCGCAGTGGGAGGGAACGCTGACCGGGAGCATCACGGCGCGCCTCGCGCCGGCATCCTTCGCCAGTTCCACCGCCCGGTCCACGGCCGCTGCCGCACCGGCAATAACCACCTGCCCGGGCGCATTGAAATTCACCGCCTCGACCACATCGCCTTTCGCGGCTTCGGCGCAGACGCGGGCCACCGCCTCGTCGTCGAGTCCCAGCAGGGCCGCCATGGCGCCCTCACCCGCCGGTACGGCTTCCTGCATGAAACGGCCGCGCTCGTTGACCAGTCGGACGGCGTCGCGAAAAGCGATCGACTCAGCGCAAACCAGCGCCGTATATTCTCCCAGCGAGTGCCCCGCAAGGGCCGCCGGCTCCCTGCCGCCCTGCTCGCGCCACGCGCGCCACACGGCGACCCCGGCGGCGAGCATTGCCGGTTGCGTCAATTCCGTGCGATTGAGTTCATCGGCCGGACCCTGCTGGGACAGCGCCCAGAGATCAATGCCGAGCACATCCGAGGCTTCGGCAAATGTCTGTTCCACCACTGCGTGTCCGCTGGCCAGTTCGGAGAGCATGCCCGCCGACTGCGACCCCTGGCCCGGAAAAACGATGGCGATACTGTCCCCCATTGAGCGTCCTCTTGTTTGTATCGGCGGTGACGTGAGCGACTATGCGCAATCGCAGCCGTTCAGTAACGAACCAGCGCCGAGCCCCAGGTGAAACCGCCGCCGAAAGCCTCGAGCAGCAGCAGGTCGCCGCGCCGGATTCGGCCGTCACGTATCGCGACATCCAGGGCCAGCGGAATGGATGCGGCCGAGGTATTGCCATGTTCGCGGATGGTCTGCACCACCCGCTCCATTGGCAGTTCGAGCTTGCGGGCGGTGGCCTCGATAATGCGAATGTTCGCCTGGTGCGGGACCAGCCAATCGATGTCTTCCCTGGTAAGATTATTGGCTTCCAGCGTCTCGTCGACGATACGTCCGAGTGTCCGGACCGCAATCTTGAACACCTCGTTACCGCGCATGCGGATGGTTCCGCCTTCACGCTCCAGGCCGTCGTAGCCCTGTCCAACCCCCCACGGCACGTAAAGGAGTTCCTCGTGGCTGCCGTCGGCATGAAGATGGGTGGAGAGCACACCCGGCTCGTCCGAGGCCTCGAGCACGACAGCGCCGGCACCATCGCCGAAGAGTACGCAGGTTCCACGATCATTCCAGTCGAGAATCCGGCTCATGGTTTCCGCGCCGATGACCAGGGCCCGCCTGGCCCCGCCCGTGGCAATAAAACGGTTGGCGATATCGAGCGCAAAGATGAAACCCGAACAGGCTGCTGACACGTCGAACGCCACGGTGCCGGGAGCCATGCCAATCCGGTTCTGGACCATGCATGCGGTACTCGGAAACACGCGGTCCGGGGTGCAGGTGCCGATGATGATCAGATCCACAAGCGCTGGATCGAGATCGGCCATGGCAAGCGCTTCCCGGGCCGCGATGACGGCAAGATCGCCGCAGGTTTCGTGCTCAGCGACAACGCGGCGCTCGGCGATGCCGGTCCTTTCCTGGATCCAGCGATCGCTGGTGTCGACCAGGTTCTCCAGGTCGACATTGGTCACCACCTTTTCCGGAAGATAACTTCCGGTGCCGGTTATGCGCGCGTAGCTCACTGCTCGTGCCTTTCCGAGAACATCTGGTCCAGACGCTGGTCGATCATTGCAGGTACCCCCTTGGCCGCTTCAAGGATTGCGGTCTCTATTGCATGCCGGAATGCAACGACATCCGCGCCGCCGTGACTCTTGAGCACGATACCACGCAGGCCGAGCAGACTCGCGCCGTTATACTGGCGCGGATCGATCCGCTGGCGGAACCGCTTCAGCACGGGCATGGCGATCACGCCCGCGAGCCTGGTCAGCAGATTGCGCCGGAACTCTTCACGCATGTAATGGGAAACAATGGAGGCCACACCCTCGGAGGTCTTCAGCGCCACGTTGCCGACAAACCCGTCGCAGACAACCACATCCACCGTACCCTTGTAAATGTCATCGCCCTCGACGTAACCGCAGTAGTTAAGATCGCTTGCGGCGAGGATCCGGGCCGCCTGCTTGACCTGGTCGTTGCCCTTGATCTCCTCTTCACCGATATTGAGCAGCCCCACCCGTGGACGCTCCGCACCGTCCAGCGCCTCGACAAGCACCGAGCCCATCACGGCGAACTGGAAGAGGTGTTCGGCACTGCAATCGACGTTGGCGCCCAGATCGAGCATCCGCGTGTAACCACCGATACAGGGTATCGTGGTGATGATGGCGGGCCGGTCGATCCCCGGCAGCGTCTTCAGCACGTAGCGGGCGGTTGCCATCAGGGCGCCGGTGTTCCCGGCACTGACACAGGCATCTGCGATATCGTCCTTGACCAGATTAATGCACACGCGCATGGACGAATCCTTCTTCAGGCGAAGCGCCTGCGAAGGAGATTCATCCATGCGAACGGTCTGGGAGGCGTGGTGCACGCGCAGGCGATCCGACTCCTCCACCCGCCCTTCCGCCAGGTGACGGCGCAGGACGGCTTCGTCTCCGACCAGGATCAGACTGCTGTCCGGATAATCCCGGAGTGTCTGGATTGCGGCAGGAACAACGACATCCGGGCCGTGGTCCCCGCCCATCGCATCCAGCGCAATGGTGACAGGCTCAGTCATGGCACCCCGGTGCAAGGGTTTGATGGAACGGGATAATCACGTAGCCGACATACCCAATGCACTGGAGTGGCAGCGCATTGATGTCCGATCGAGCGCCGGATTTACTCTTCGTCGCCGGTATCCAGCACCTTTCGGCCACGGTAGTAGCCGTCGGGGCTGATATGGTGCCGCCGGTGAGTCTCCCCGGTCGTCGGTTCCACCGATAGCGTGGGATTGCTCAGCGCGTCGTGCGCACGGCGCATGCCTCGCTTGGAACGGGTCTTGCGATTCTGCTGGACGGCCATGGTAACTAGTCTCCTGAAAATTCAATCCCGGTCCCCGTCGCCGCGTTTCTTGATCGCGACGAGCACGGAGAACGGGTTGGTGTCGTCGGCCGCGCTCTGCTCGCTCCGCGTATCGTCGCCGGGCGCCACCGGATATCTCTCTTTGCAGTTCGCGGAACCTCGCGGATGCAGCGCCACCAGGGGAAGACCGAGTATGAGTTCATCCTCGATCAGGTCCTGCAGCCGGATGGGCTCCTCGTCAACGAGCAATGGCTCGTGGCTCTCGGGAAGCTGTTCGGCCTCCACTTCCGATTCCACAATCCCCAGCAGCACGGGCAGATCCAGCTCTATCTCCACCGGATGCATGCAGCGCTGGCAGGTCAGCGACAGCGTTGCCCGCACCGAACCACGGACTTCCGCCCGCCCCGAGCCGTCTCGCCCGAAATGCAACTCCACCTGTACCTGTACGTCCGACCGGGTCAGGGCGTCGAGCAGGCGGTGCATGCCAGCCACGGGAACCGTACCGCTGACGCTGCGGCCAGATTCGGCATAACGCAACGGATGCAACCACGCCGGCAGGGAGCGTCCCGCGTTCATAAGCAGCGCATAGTATCCGCGGGCACGGAGCGTGTCAAAGCAGCACCGAGGGGGCACCGGGGAGGGCGGGTTCAGCCTTGACCGACGGCGGTCCACGGGCGTTGAATGCGAGACACGGCCAGACACCCCCGGAGTGCGCGCGCCCCCAATGAGCGAATCGAGCGCAAGGCTAGCCCGCATATCTCACCGCCCTTCTACTGCGGACGCCGATCTGCTCGCCGTGTCGGGGCGTACTCCCGCCAGCCGGCTCGACGTAGTGTCAGCTACGCCTTCGCCGTCTTCCGGTCCGTGCACCCCGTCACAGCGGCATCTCGACGCCCTCGCGACGAACGGCGGTGAGATATGCGGGCTAGTGCTTGCGTCCAGCTCCGTTCATCGGCGGGCGTTGCTGGACAGGCTCCTGCTCCCCTATTCCGTGCGTGTGCCGGGGGTCGATGAGCAGCTCCTGCCGGGTGAATCACCCGACAACTATGTGCGCCGACTGGCGCACGCGAAGGCCGCGGCAGTGGCGGATGCCGACGAGCGGGCGGTGATCATCGGCTCGGATCAGGCGGCAGTGCTGAACGAACGCGTGCTGGGCAAGCCCGGCAGCCATGAAGAGGCAGCCCGACAGCTTCTGGACGCCTCCGGCCGGGAAGTGCTGTTCCAGACCGGCCTGTGCGTGCTGGATACCCGCGATGGCCACGTGAGCATTGACGTGATCCCCTTCAAAGTCCGGTTCAGGGATCTGGACCCGCCCACGGTGGAGCGCTACCTGGAGCGTGAACCGGCGTATGACGCCGCCGGCAGTTTCCACGCGGAAGGCCTGGGCATCACCCTCTTTCGCGCCATGGAGGGCGAGGATCCGACGGCACTGGTGGGACTACCCCTCATATGCCTGTCCCATCGCCTGCGCGAACGCGGTTTTATCCTGCCCTGAGGAGAAACTCCTGACCCGGGTCAGCGCATACCGTTCTGTCCGAGCAACGCCTCGCTGATGCGTTCGCCGACACTCGACCCCATGCGCCCGGCCAGTTGCTGGAGAATGTTGGGCCGTGGCGTGAAATCACGGATCCTGTCCGTTTCCAGCACATCACGTGCGACCTGGTGGACATTGCCGATCTCATCGGCCAGACCGAGTTCGATGCCCTTCTCTCCGGTCCAGATCAGCCCGCTGAACAATGTATCGTCATCCGCCAGCTTGTCTCCCCGACCCAGCTTCACAGCGTCGATGAATTGCTGGTGCACCTCGTCCAGCAGCCCCTTTATATAGGTCACCTCGTGCTCAGCGGCCTCGGAAAACGGATCCAGCATCGCCTTGTTGTCACCAGCGGTGTACAGGCGCCGTTCGATCCCCAGGCGTTCCATGGCCTCGTGAAAACCGAAGCTGTTCATGAGAACGCCGATGGACCCGATCAGGGTGGCTCTGTCGACAAATATCCGGTCAGCGGAAACGGCCACGTAATAGGCGCCGGAGGTAAACATGTCTTCAGCCACGGCATACAGCGGGATATCCGGATAGCGCTCCTTGAGGCGACGGACTTCATCGTTGATCTGGCTGGCCTGCACCGGACTGCCGCCCGGACTGTTGATCTGGAGAATGACACCCGCGGTTCGGTCGTCCTCGAAAGCGTCCCTCAGGCCGCGAATGATATTCTCCGCGCGGTTGCTCCCATCCGCCACCAGCGTACCGTTGACCTTGACCACCGCCGCGTGAGGCGCGGTTTCGTCAGGGTCGACACCGAGGCCGAGATCCCAACCGCGTGCCAGAAACACCAGCGATACCAGGTAGGCAAGAAACAGCGAACGAAACAGAATGCTCCAGCGTCGCGCAATACGCCTTTCCCTTATGCCCTCCAGCGCAATTTCGCGCAGGGCGTCACGTTCCCAACGATCATCTGTCATGACTGAATTCTCCCGGCAGCCAGTGGAAACGTGTCCCACTGCGGCCGTGTGCACATGAAAGCGCGTACCTGCTCACTCAACAGTTACTCGAAGCCTATCCGACTCAGGCTGAATTGTCCGCGGAAAGGAGAGATCGGTCCATTCATTCGGAGCTTCTCCTTACATGAAGCTCCACCATTATCGCCGAACGAGCAGTCAAACGACCTCGCCATTTCACGCTATCGCCTCTGTTCCACGAGCGTCCTGCAGGCCCATGGCATGCTGCTACGACCGCCGCCCTGCCGTGAAGGTTCGCATTGTCCGATCAGTACTCTTCGAGTTCCATGATGACAGCGCGCAGATCCTGCGGCAGATCGGCGCTGAACAGGCGATGTTTCCCCGTCCGGGGATCATCGTAGCCAAGCGTCTGGGCGTGCAGAAACAACCGCCGCAGCCCCCGCTTCCGGAAAACGCGGTTCATTGTCCTGTCCCCGTAGCTGTCATCGCCGATCACCGGGTGCCCGATATGTGCTGCATGGACCCTGATCTGATGCGTACGCCCGGTATCGATCTCGACACTGGCAAGCGTGCAGTCGGGATCACGGAAGCGCTGGAGCCGACGAAACACGCTCCGTGAGGCCTTGCCCTCGGCACGCACCTGCACCTGGCCCCCTGCCCCCTTTGCGCTTCGGTCCAGCCCTGCCTCCACCGGGGTTGCACCTCTCGGCAGCCGACCGGCAAGCAGCGCCAGATACTGCTTGCGCACCGCGCCGCTGCGCAGCAAGTGATGCAGGCTCCGGAGTTCGCTACGCTTGCGGGCGATCAGAAGGCAACCGCTGGTTTCACGGTCCAGCCGATGAACCAGCTCCAGGTATGGTTCGTCGGGACGCATGGCGCGCAGCGCTTCGATCAGACCGTAGCGCAGGCCACTGCCCCCGTGCACGGCGAGCCCCGCCGGCTTGTTCACCACCAGCAATCGGGAATCCTCGTACAGGATACTGTGGCGAAGGCGTTCCTTGAGGCTGTCGGGAATGGCGACATCCTCGTTGACCGGAACCGCCTGGCGCACCGGCGGAAGACGGACGGAATCATCCAGTTTGAGGCGATAAGTCGGCTGAACGCGGCGACCGTTGACGCGCACCTCTCCCTTGCGCAAGAGACGATAGAGTCGAGAGCGTGGCACGCCACGCAACTCCCGCCACAGGAAGTTGTCTACACGTTGGCCTTCACTGGATTCCGTTACCACAATGTGGCGCACCGCTGCGGGAGGCGTCGTGTCATGGTTATTGCCGGTCACGGCGCAATGATACAGCGCGCAATGCAATTGATGCACCACAATATCGTCGCTATACTGCCGTCACGCTGGCGGTGCCCCTCCCGAACATGGCGGGCGTCGCAGCAACGTACAGAGAACGATTCAGGTTTTAGCGACACTGGCGGACGCCGGTGTTACCGACACGATTCGACACTATTCATTGGGTCGGCCCAACGCCGATCCGGCAAGATGCTCCCATGATGTTATCCCGGGAATTACTGAGTCACCTGTATCTCTGGCACCTGGCAGTATTTCTGCCAGAGCCGGCACAGGTCTGGCGCGCGTGGCCCCCGATGGCCCTGGTGCGCCCCGGCTCGAGCCGACGACAGTCACCCGGGGATCTCCGCATGGTTGAGCGTCGGAGACAGGAACAACATGAAAAGAATGCTCATCAACGCCACGCAGCCCGAAGAGCTGCGAGTGGCGATGGTAGACGGCCAGAAACTCTATGACCTTGATATAGAAACACCCTCGCGGGAGCAGAAGAAGTCCAACATCTACAAAGGCAAGATAACGCGCGTCGAGCCCAGCCTCGAGGCAGCCTTTGTGCAGTATGGCTCCGAACGCCACGGCTTTCTCCCGTTCAAGGAAATAGCCCGCAGCTATTACAGTGACGGCGGCAACGGCGGCGGTCGCTCCAGTATCAAGGACGTGATTCGCGAAGGCCAGGAAGTTGTGGTCCAGGTGGACAAGGAAGAACGCGGCACCAAGGGCGCCGCCCTGACCACCTTTATCAGCCTGGCCGGCCGTTACCTGGTGCTGATGCCCAACAACCCCCGCGCCGGCGGGGTATCCCGTCGTATCGAGGGCGAAGAGCGCGACGAGATCCGGGAAGCACTGCGCCAGCTTCAGACCCCCGAAGGCATGGGCCTGATCGTCCGCACCGCGGGCGTTGGCCGCAACATCGAGGAGCTTCAGTGGGACCTGAATTATCTCCTGCAACTCTGGGAGATGATCCAAAAGGCGGCCCAGGAGCGCAGCGCCCCCTTCCTTATCTATCAGGAAAGCAATGTCATTATCCGGGCGTTGCGCGACTATCTGCGCACGGACACGGGTGAAATCCTGATCGACGACGCGGTGATCTACAGCCAGGCGCAGGATTTCATGCGTCAGGTCATGCCGTACAACCTGTCCAAGCTCAAGCTGTACGAAGACACCGTCCCCCTGTTCACGCGTTATCAGATCGAGAGCCAGATCGAGTCCGCCTTTGACCGACAGGTACAGCTTCCATCCGGCGGCGCGATCGTGATCGATCACACCGAGGCGCTGATCTCCATTGATATCAACTCCGCCCGTGCCACCAAGGGCAGCGATATAGAGGAGACGGCGCTCAACACCAACCTCGAGGCCGCCGAGGAAATCGCGCGCCAGCTGCGAATCCGCGATCTGGGCGGCCTCATCGTGATCGATTTCATCGACATGGGTCCGAACCGCAATCAACGCGAAGTCGAAAATCGCCTCCGTGACGCGGTAAAGATGGACCGTGCCCGTGTCCAGCTGGGCCGCATCTCCCGATTCGGACTGCTCGAGATGTCGCGCCAGCGGCTGCGCGCGAGCCTCGGCGAGGCCAGCCAGGAGGTCTGCGCCCGCTGCAATGGCCAGGGCACCGTACGCAGCGTCGAATCGCTGGCCCTGTCCGTTCTCCGCATCGTCGAGGAAGAGGCGATGAAGGAGAAGACCGCGAAGGTAATGGCCCAGCTGCCGGTGGACGTGGCCACTTTCCTGCTCAATGAGAAACGCGCCGCGGTAAGCACGATCGAAGAACGCCACGGCGTGGACGTACTGCTGATTCCAAACCGCACGCTGGAAACACCGCACTATTCCGTTCAGCGCATACGTTCCGATGATGAATCCGCGGATGAAAGCAGCTACCACCTGGTGACCGAGAAAAAGGAACCGGTGCTCCCGCCTGCATCAGCGGAGCGGCCGCGAGCGGAACAGCCGGCAGTGCGCGCGCTCAATGCCGCAAGCACGCCACCCCCTGCTCCTCCCGCCTCCCCTGTTCCGGATGAGCCGCGGGCAGCCCCACCGACGACGGGTGCGGCAAGCGCGCAGGGCGGTGGAATGCTGGGATTCTTCCGCTGGATCGGATCCATTTTTTCGACCCCGGAAGTCCCCGCTGCGGAGCCAGGCGAGAAGGAACGCGAGGCCGCTGAACGCGGCACAGCCGGACCGCGGCGACGCCGTGACAGTCGGACCGGCGCACAGGCGGACAGGTCCGGCGGTCGTGGTCGCCGCCGGGGTGGTCGTGGCCGCGACCGCCAACAACCCTCTGCGCCGGATAAGACACAGGAAGCGGGTGACGGGAAAACCCCGGCCAAGGTCGAAAAGACCGACACGGCAACAAGCGCACAGGCGGACAAACCGTCAGCAGATAGCGGTGCACCCTCTGACGCCGGCGAGCATGATCGCGATGAGGCCCAGGCTGGGGCGGGCGGTTCCGGACGGGGAAGGCGTGGGCGCCGCGGTGGTCGGCGACGCAGACGCGGCGCGGGGGCAACGGCCGAGGATTCCGCTCAGCCGTCCCGAGACTCGGGCGAATCCGCCGGGGGAGACATCCGCAAGGAACGGGCGGACGAGCATGCCGCGCCTGCGGAAACCGCTTCCGCGGAATCCGAAACCGCCGCCCGCAGCGGAGCTGCGGATACCCGCGGACACGACGAACAGAAGGACCAACAGGGGGGCGAGACAAAACAGCAGCCGGAACAAGTGGAGACAACAACCACTCCGGCCGCTTCTGACCCCAGAATGCGTCAGGGTCGTCCCAGAATTCCGGCCGGGCCGAAGCAGGACGAAGCGGCCCCCGACGGCGGCGGGCAGACCACGGACACGTCGAAGGGCGATGTCGCAGCACCGACGGATACCGAGGAGTCCACTGCGACCGACCAGGCGGTTACCGTAGCAGCCGATGATGAAACCGGGCCAGCCCCCGAGGCCCGCAAGCGACCACGTCGCCGTTCACGGAGCAGGAAAACCACTGCCCGGGACGACACCACCGCCGAAACCACCGAGGGCAGCGATGACGCCCCCGCGACCGGTTCGGTGCAGGCGGATTCCGAAACCGAAGAAACCACCGGCGATCCGGAATCCGCCAGGACGCCGGGTCGCACCGTTGCCTGGGAACCGCTGGACGACTCCGAACCGGAACCTGCGGCAACGTCCGGTGATGAAGAGCAGGATAAGGCCGCCAGGGCGCAGGACCGGGAGGGATCAGCCGGGGATGCGTCCGACAAGCCTTCATCCGGCCCATCGCGACGCCGTCGGTCCACCGAGGCTTTCAGGAACGCCGGGGACGGCGATGATGAAGGGGCCGGGAGATCGGTGACGACGGAAGAGCAGCCAGAGGACTCCTCGTCAACGGAATCGCTTGAACGCGGCCGAGACTGAGCCCCTCCATCAGCCTCTAGCCCGCATATCTCACCGCCGTTCGTC
>SLSJ01000151.1 GCA_007130525.1 Ectothiorhodospiraceae bacterium
GGGGCGTACTCCCTGCAGCCGGCTCGACGTAGTGTCAGCTACGCCTTCGCCGTCTTCCGGTCCGTGCCCTCCGTCACAGCGGCATCCCGACGCCCTCGCGACGAACGGCGGTGAGATATGCGGGCTGGGACGGGATTCTCCGGGCCCGGAATCATGAACGTTGAACGTTGAATATTGAACGTGCAACAACGGGAGACTGCGGGGGATCCCGGACGACCAACAGGATCGTTGTCGGAAAGGGTGCGGCAAATGAATGAAAGGACATCCCCCGCCTGCGCCGTGCGGGTGTCGCCCCTTGAACCCTGTGGTTCAGGTGGGGAACACGGATGACACCTTAGGCTTTCCGCTCGGGGCGGACCTGCACACCGGAAGTCACCACGCAGTTCCCCTGGCGCAAAGTTGTAGGCTCAAGAATCGCTTTTCCCGCTCTCGAACGCCGCAGGGGATGTCACCCGGGTCATGGTGGGGGCAAAGCCCGATTACTGCAACACCCCTGGACGTACTTCATGCTTCCGGAGGCCATTGCGTGATCGCGGGGTATTCCTATCCGGACGGGGTATTGCCGCCTTCGGCCAGAGCACCTGCGAGGCGGCGGTTCATGGCCTCGATGCGGTCTTCCACCAGGCGCGTGATGTCATCCGCGTTCTCACCGGCCTGCAGCAATTCGTGCGTGATGTTGAGCGCGACCATCACCGCGATACGGTCGGCGCCCACCACTTTGCCGCTATCACGCACTTCCTTCATGCGGCGGTTCAGGTAGGCGGCGGACTTCATCAGCTCCGCCTTCTCATCCTCCGGACAGGCAATGAGGTATTCCTTGTCGAGAATATTGACCTTGACCGGTTCCACGGACGCTTTCATCAGTGATGCTCCATGGCCTTGAGGCGGCTGATCATGGCCTCGATCCGGGAGCGCGCCATTTCGTTCTTCTCCAGCAGGCTGGCACGCTCCGCGTTCAGGTTGTCCTGGGATTGCCTCAGAACACGGTTCTCTTCCTGCAGTCGGGCACAGCGTTGCACCAGTCGTTCCACCTGTTGTTCCAGGCGTTGAAGGTCTTCCCTGATTTTTCCGGCGTCTCTGTTATTCATGGTTTTCGTCATGCAACGGGCCGTGGATCCCAGCCTCAACCTTGTCAATGTTAGGATACCGGTCTGCCGCTGCATAGATGCGTTCTGTGATGCGGTCATCATTCGATGACGAATGCGCGCTCAACGGGCCCGGCCTGTCATGCCTGTGGCCGCGTTTTCACTGCGACACCGGAGTGCCATGAGCCTACCTCCTTTCGACGAACTCGAGGCCGCGCTGCGGGCGGTGTCCTCCCATGTCGGCGCCGCCGAGGCGCAGGGCCTCCTTTGCGGCATGCGCAGTGCCAGCGATGATACCGATACCGCGCGCTGGATCGCACGCGTGCTGGAGGATACCGAGCCGCGTGGCGATGCCGCCCGTCACGTGCTGGAACTGCTGACCGCGACCTGGCAGGAAACCAACCGGGGGCTTGGCGACTCCAACCTGGAACTGAACCTCATGCTGCCGGGTGACGAACAACCGTTGTCCCGGCGGGCGGCGGCGCTGGGGCACTGGTGTCAGGGCGCGCTTTACGGGCTGGGACACGATCCCGAGGGGCAGGAGCACGAGCTTCCCGAGGATGTGCGCGAGGCGGTTACCAGCCTCGCCGAGATCGCGCGGGTCGATCCGGACGCCAACGACGAGGATGACGAGGCGGCTTACGCGGAACTGGTGGAATTCGTCCGGGTGGCAACTCTGCTGATCCACGAGCACATGCAGCCGCTTCGGCGAACGACCCCCGTTGACGTGCGCCTGCCGCCGGAGGGCAAGTCGCACTGAACCGAATGGCGCGCGGCGCCGGGGGACGGAAGCCTGACGGAGTGTTTCCCGAAACGTACTACACCGGACCCCCGGTCCGGGATCGGAGGTGGCATGAATCGCGAGGAGTATCGGCGCCGGAGGCGCGAGCTGATGCAACTCATGGGACCGGATTCGGTTGCCGTGCTGGCGGCCGCTCCCGAGCAGATCCGCAATCGCGATGTGCACTATCCCTATCGCCAGGACAGTGATTTTCACTACCTCAGCGGGTTTCCGGAGCCCGAGGCGGTGATGGTGCTGATTCCGGGGCGTGAGCATGGCGAGTTCGTGCTGTTCTGCAGGGAGCGCGATCCCGAGCGGGAAATCTGGGACGGCCCCCGCGCCGGCCAGGACGGCGCCTGCGAGCAGTATGACGCCGACGACGCCTTCCCCATCGATGACATCGACGAGATCCTGCCGGGCATGCTTGAAGGCAGGCACAAGGTCTACAGCATGATGGGCCGGAATCCGGAGATGGATCAGACCCTGTTCGGCTGGGTCAACCGTATCCGCTCGCGCGCTCGTCTGGGTGCCAGAGCCCCGGAGGAGTTCGTGTCCCTCGAGCATCTCCTGCACGAGATGCGTCTGTTCAAGAGCCCGGCGGAACTCAAACTGATGCGCGAGGCTGCGCAGGTATCGGCGCAAGCCCACCGCCAGGCAATGCAAGTCTGCGGTCCCGACATGTACGAATATCAGGTGGAGGCCGAGTTCACGGGGCTTTTCCGCCGCTACAACGGCGAGCATGCCTATCCGCCCATTGTCGGCGGCGGGCGCAATGCCTGCATTCTGCATTACATCGAGAACAGCGCGCGCTTGGCCGACGGTGACCTGGTGCTGATCGATGCCGGCTGCGAGCTGGACTGCTACGCATCCGACATCACCCGGACATTTCCCGTTAACGGTCGTTTCTCGGCCGAGCAGCGCGCTGTCTACGAGGTGGTGCTGGCGGCACAGCTTGCCGCCATTGATGTCGCTCGCACCGGCAACCACTGGAACCGTCCCCACGAGGTGGCGGTGCGAACGCTGGTGGAGGGCCTGGTGGAGCTGGGTCTGCTCCGGGGCAACGTAGATGACCTGCTCGAACACGAGGCCTACCGGCCGTTCTTCATGCATCGCACCGGCCACTGGCTGGGCATGGACGTGCATGATGTCGGCGATTACAAGGTGGATGGGCAGTGGCGCGAACTGGAGCCGGGCATGGTGCTCACGGTGGAACCGGGGCTCTACATCTCGGACCGGATCGAGGGTGTCGACCCGCGCTGGCATAATATCGGAATCCGGATCGAGGATGACGTTGCCGTCACACCTGACGGCCCCGAACTGCTCAGCGAAGGCGTGCCCAAGGCGCCCGACGACATCGAGGCCTTGATGCGGGCATGAGCACGGTGGCCCCCGGGAGCGGTTGCGATGTGGTGATCGTCGGCGGCGGTCTGGTAGGGCTCAGTTTCGCACGCGCGCTGGCGAATACGCCTCTGCGGCTGTGCCTGGTGGAATCCAATCCGGCGCCGGCGCCATCGGCGCCGGACCATGACGATCGCAATACCGCTCTGTCACCCAGTTCGCGGCAGATCTTCTCGGCCCTGGGGTGCTGGCAGGAGATTGCTGCCGGGGCGGCGCCGATTACGGAGATTCATGTTTCCGACCAGGGCGGGTTCGGGCGTGCCTGCATGCGTGCGGACGACGAGGGTATGGACGCCCTGGGGCATGTGGTGCCCAACTGCCTGCTCGGAGAGGTTCTGGCCGAGGCGGTGAGCGGGCAGCGCAACCTGGAGACCCGACAACCGGCAGATGTTGCGGCAATCCAGGATGCCGGTGATCACATCTCGCTGTCGGTACGCGAGGCGGATACCACCAGGCTGGTTCATGCGCGCCTGGTGGTGGTCGCTGACGGCAGTCGCTCGAGTTTGCGCGAACGGCTCGGTATCGCCGTGACCGAACGCGACTATGGTCAGACCGGCATCATCGCCAACGTCACACCCGAGCGGTCGCCGCAGGGCCGGGCGTTCGAGCGTTTCACCGCCCGCGGGCCCCTGGCCATGCTGCCGTTGCCCGGCGGCGACTGTTCGCTTGTATGGACCGTGCGCAGTTCCGAGTCCGAACGCCTGATGGGGCTCTCCGATCAGGCATTCCTTGACGAACTGCAACAGGCCTTCGGTTTCCGGCTCGGCCGGCTGTTGCGGGCTGGACGGCGTTCCGCCTGGCCGTTGCGCCTGTTGCGCAGTCGTGAACGTCGCAAGGGAAGGGCGCTACTTATCGGGAACGCGGCGCGCACGCTGCATCCCGTCGCCGGCCAGGGCTTCAACCTGGCGCTGCGCGACGTGGCGGAACTGGCGGAGCGGCTTCATGACGCCGCGGTCATCGGCGATGATCCGGCTGCGGAACACGTAATGGCACGCTTCCTGGCGGCCCGCAAGGCGGATGAGCGCCGCACGATCAACTTCACCGACGGCCTGGTGCGGCTGTTCTCGAACAGGCTGCCCGGGATGGTGTTCGGACGAAACCTGGGCCTGATGGCCGTGGAGCTGTTTCCGGCCGGTCGTCGCTGGTTCATGCGTCAGGCCATGGGGCGGGGAGCCCGTCCTTCCCGCCTTGCCCGCGGCCTGCCGCTGGCGGACCCGCGGGATGGGCGGACGCACGAGTAGGCCGCGGACCCCGGGTTCGCGCATGGTCATGCCAGGCGGGGTCCCGGATGGAGGTATGCAATGGCAGATCGCGAACCGGACCTGGTCATCAGCGGCGGCGGTGTCGTCGGCCTGGCACTGGCTGCCGCGCTTGACGGTCGCGGTCTGCGCATCGCCGTGATCGAGGCTCGTGAGCCTCCTCCATGGGATCCGGCGCGCACGGATCTGCGGGTATCGTCCATAACCGCGGCCAGCCGGAGGATGCTGGCGGCGCTGGGCGTGTGGGAGAGCGTGGCGGCGCGGCGAGTGAGCCCTTTCGAGGCCATCCATGCCTGGGACGCGGGCGGCGGCGCTGTGCATTTCCATGCCGCCGATGTCGGTGAGGCCTGGCTGGGCCATATCGTCGAGAACGACCTGCTCCAGCGGATGCTGTACGAACACGTCACCGGCGGCTGTAACGACGTGCGGCTACTCTGCCCGGCTGGAATTCGGTCACTGGACGCCGGTCCGGACCAGGTGCGGGTGAGACTGGACGATGGCCGCCGACTGCGCAGCCGTCTGCTCGTTGCAGCCGACGGGGCACGATCAGTGGTGCGGGAGCAGGTCGGCATTCCGGTGAGGCGCCGCGACTACGGCCAGCAGGGGCTTGTAGCCACCGTCCGCACCCGAGTTCATCACGGCCGGGTGGCGCGTCAGCGCTTCCTCCCCGGGGGCCCGGTCGCGCTGTTGCCGCTGGCGGATGGCGCCTGTTCGATTGTCTGGTCGTTGCCCACCGAGGACGCCCGAAGGCTGCTGGCCGCCGCCGACGGCGGGTTCATGGCCGCGCTCAGCGAAGCCACGCAAGAGGTGCTGGGGCCTGTGGTCGAAACCGGTCCGCGGCGCGCCTTTCCCCTGCAGGCGCTGCACGCCGAACGCTACATTGATGAGCGTGTGGCCCTGGTGGGCGACGCGGCGCACGTGATCCATCCGCTGGCCGGGCAGGGCGTGAACCTCGGTCTGCTCGATGCCGCCGCCCTGGCCGAGGTTGTGCAGGCGGCCGTTGCACGTGGTCGCGACCCCGGCGGCCGGCTGGTGCTTCGCCGCTACGAACGCTGGCGCCGGGGAGACAACCTGTCCATGCAGGTCGCCATGGACGGTTTCCACTGGTTGTTCAGCAACCGGGATCCCGTTCGCCATGGCGTCCGCAATCTCGGCTTCGAACTGACCGACCGGCTGCCGTTGCTCAAGCGGCGCTTTACGGAATACGCAATGGGTTATCGCGGGGATCTGCCGGCGCTGGCGCGAAAATAAGTATCTCGTTTTCCGTTTTCCGTTTTCGGTTTTCCGTATTCGGGGAAGATCAGCCCGTTTCGGCCACAGCCTGGTTGTCCGGCGCTCCGACCCCCAACCCTCTTACTGAAAACTGAAAACTGAAAACTGAA
>SLSJ01000192.1 GCA_007130525.1 Ectothiorhodospiraceae bacterium
GGGGCGTACTCCCTGCAGCCGGCTCGACGTAGTCTCAGCTACGCCTTCGCCGTCTTCCGCTCCGTGCGCCCCGTCACAGCGGCATCTCGACGCCCTCGCGACGAACGGCAGTGAGAAATGCGGGCCAGCCGGCAACGCAGAAGTGTACATGACGCTTTCGTTTCCCTCAGCACCCGGTATGATGCTGGGAAGCGGTGCGCCGTTACCATTGGTAACGGAAAATTCCAATAACAACTCTGCCGGGGGGTTTGCACATGTTGGGGAAGATCATCACACACACCAGCCGCCAGTTCGCGATCGGCACACTTGCCGCGCATCAGGTCAATGTTCTGCTGGTGGATCACGCCAGGAGGCTTGGAGCACTTCAGGCGGAAACCGCCATGGCCTGGTTGCAGTTCGTCGGCCAACCTCTCGGGCATCGGCGCTCGGAGATCCGTTACACCGCATCAGCGCCGAACGACAACATTATCTGCCTGGCGGAGGCCGTGCAGCAGCGCAGCCAGAATTCCGGCCATGGCCTGTTAAGAAAATACTGAGGTGTCTTCTTCTGGAAGACGCTGATTCGCAGGCTCCGTCAGCGATTCTTGCCGGGTTCCCAGAGAACGTCACCTCCGGCGGCGCCATTCGCCGCCCTTGCAGCGACAAACAGGTAATCCGAAAGCCGGTTCATATACTGCAGGGTCAGTGGATTGACCTTTTCCCTGGCCGCCAGCGCGGAGATGTCGCGTTCCGCGCGGCGCACGACCGTACGCGCATGATGCAGGTGCGCGCCCAGGGGTGTACCGCCCGGCAGCACAAATGAACGCAGCGTCGGCAGATCGGCGTTGAGTTCGTCGATGGCGTCCTCCAGCCAACGGATCTGTGACTCAACGATACGCAGCGGCGTACAGGGAGGATCATCCACCTCCGGCGTACACAGGTCCGCGCCCAGATCGAAAAGATCGTTCTGGATACGGGCCAGCATGGCATCGATGTTCCCGTCCGTATAAAGACGCGCGACCCCGAGCACCGAGTTGGCCTCATCAACCGACCCGCACGCGGTGACGCGGGCTCCATGCTTGTCCGCCCGGCTGCCGTCGCCGAGGCCGGTGCGACCATCGTCACCGGTGCGCGTATAGATGCGTGTCAGTTTGACCATGTCAGGCGAAGCCCTCCCGCCGCGATGGGGAATCCCCGATTCCGCGGCGGCGCGAAAGCTGTGACAGTACGCTACCCTTCGCGTTCACGCCCATATCGCCCCAGGGCGGCAATCTCATCAAGTGTACGGGCACATCCCATGAGTAGCCCGCAAGTCTGACCGCCGTTCGTCGCGAGGGCGTCGAGATGCCGCTGTGACGGGGGCACGGACCGGAAGACGGCGAAGGCGTAGCTGACACTATGTCGAGCCGGCTCCAGGGAGTACGCCCCGACACGGCGAGCAGATCGGCGTGCGTAGTAGAAGGGCGGTGAGATATGCGGGCTGGCTGCCTTGCCGAGTCCATCCGGCATGGGGCAACGCATGGAGAATCCCGATGCGGCAGTGCAGGCATTGGTGAAACCTTCGGGTCAATGGTTCCGGGAGACCCGGGCCGGTGCCGATCGCGTCCGCGGCAAGGGCCGAAGTCAACGCGCCGTGGCCGGCTCAGGGTTTGCCGGCTTCGTACAGTGCCAGCCCGGGCAATGCCTCTCCGGGCGACGGCATGGTCGGCATCAGACCGGCAAGGGAACGTGATTCGCCCCTTAGCTGCCAGTCGTAGACGGCGCGAAACGCGAGCACGCTCTTCACGTAGTCCCGGGTTTCGGCGAACGTTATGTTCTCGATCCAGACGGCCGCCGGCTGACCCGCATTTGCCTCCTGCCAGCGCTCCACCCGGGATGGCCCCGCGTTGTAGGCGGCCACGGCAAGGATGGCGTTACCGTCGAAGCGCTCCAGCATCTCCGCCAGATAGGCCACTCCCAGACGCAGATTGATGTCGGGATCAACAAGTGTCGACTGCGCCGGCCTAGGCATGCCAAGACGCTCGGCGACCGCGCGCGCGGTCCCCGGCATCACCTGCATCAGACCAAGCGCCCCCACCGGAGAGCGTGCGTCCGGCGTGAACGCGCTCTCCTTCCGGCTGATCGCGTACACCAGCGACGGATCAACACCGTGCTCTTCGGCATGCTGCCTGTAGCGCTCCGGCCATACAACGGGAAAACGAAGAGCGAGATCGTTCGTCAAACCCGACTGATTGGCCGCGTGCAAGGCGCGATCATGCCAACCCCAGCGCGACGCGAGGAGTGCGGCCCGCCGCCGTTCGTCGGCGCTGAGGCGGGCGAACGCGGCGTGCCATTCCCTGCGCGCCTCTTCCTGCAATCCGAGGGCGTTGAGCTCGTGTGCCCTCAGCAGGTCACGTCGCTCCATCAGAGCGTCCAGTTCACTGTTGCCGGCTGTCGCCGGCCGATGGTTCAACGAATAGGGAGAACCGATTGCGTCGGCTGCCAGAAAGCCATAGTAGCTGCGTTCCCGGGCCAGCTCCGCCAGAAGTATGCCGGCCTGCTCGCGCTGCCCGGTCCGCCTCAGCGCCTCGGCCTTCCAGTAGCGCCATTCCCCGCGCTGCTGCTCACCGGAGGGGAGTGCCCATATCGCCCTCAGCAGCCGCTCCCAGTCCTGGCGACCCAGCGCAACGCGCGCGCTCCATTCCCGAACCTGGCTGTCCACCGCGGACGCCGGCAGCGCATCGAGCAGTTCCAGGGCATCGGCATCCCGCGACCACGCGGCCCGAAGCGCAATTCGCCGTTGCAGCACCCCCACCGTAGATGGCCCCAGCAGGTCGGCATACTGCTCGACCAGGCGTCCGGCGGCATCACGATCCCGCACCGCGAGGCGCCGGATGCCGTCTTCCACGATCTGCCGGCCCCACTCGGTATCAGGCTCGAAATCCGGATCGCTGAGCGACCTGGCCGGTGCGCCCGCCACTTTCAGCCAGCTGTCAAGCCTGCCCTGCTGTTCCGCAGACAGCCTGCCGCGAAGTGCGCGGGCAAGGCGGGTATCGTTGGCGGTCATGATCAGGCGGATACGCTCCCAGCGCCGCTCGGGCGTCAGCAAGTCGCGCTCGTAGAGGACGGCGAAGACCGGGTCACAGGCCTCAGGCTGGGAGTAACCGACCGTCCAGAGTTCGCGTGCGGCCTCGATCCAGCCGTCATCGATCCCGGCATCCGCTTCCAGCGCCCTGAGTCGATAGCAGTCGAGCGTCGCGCCGCCATGGCGTCCGTTGTCGGCATCAAGAAACTCACGCCAGCGCGCGGCGCGCCCAAGCTGAAGCAACCACTGGAACTCGAGCCGGGATGTTACCGGCAGGGTGGGATATCGTTCGGTGAAACGCCTGATCTCGTCGGCCGATGCACTGTGCATGCGGTGGCGGAGCGCCTGCCACTGGAGATAGGGAGTGAGCGGGTAGTCCCCGAGTTCCGCGGTGACCGCGTCCAGGTCAACCGAACTGCCAGCCGCCAGACGCTTCCAGGCATCCAGGAATATGGATCTGGGGTCGGGTTCGGCGCCGCGCTCCATGTCGCCGGCCGCGAACAGGGAGCCTGGGAGTAACGCCGGCAGCAACAGCCCGAGGACGACCAGGGATCGCAGCAGGGATTTCGGAACTGTACCGCGAACCGTCATGCAGGCCACCCCCCTAGAAACTACTTAACCTTAAACACAAAAGACCCTTGGAATAAAGAACTTTTTATCAGGCGGAATGCTCTCAGTAACGACCAAGCAGCCGCATGTGATAGGCGTGACGGACTTCATCGGGATCGGCTACCGCGGCTTCCGCGGCAATGGCCTTCACGTAGGAATCGGGGAACCCGTGGACACGGGCACCCGCCAGCACGATATCGCGGTACCAGGCAAACGGCCGCAGACGATCATTCACCCTGTCGTCGGCGGCCACATAACAGAATACGCCTTCGCCATGCCGGCCCATCCGTACGCACAGTTCGGCGATCCGGTAACCGCCACCCAGATCCTCGGCGGCATCCAGCCTGGCGCGCTCGCTGCGCCGGATATCGTAGACCACGCCATACACCACATCGTCACTGGAAGCCGTGGGAATGATATTGCACTTGGCAGACCCGTCGGTGGCGCTCACCTGATGAAAGCGCAGCACGTGCCGGGGCAGTTGCGCCACACCCACCCATCGGCAGGACGGCGTACGTGCGCGCAGGCGCGCCGCCAGCATGTTGGAACCATATGCGAAGTAGCGAATCCACTGTCCCATGGCTCAAGGAGATGCTGACTCATTCATGCCGCCTGGCTCAAGTCCGCTCCGGAACTCCGGCCGGCAACCCCCGCAGAGAGCGACGGCCTGCAGGCTACGCTGGCGCCGGTCGGCTCAGATTCCGGCCACGCGCCCCTTTGGCGCATCACGACGCAACCTGGCGAGGAAGCGCTGGAGCCGTTCCCCGGCACTTTGCAGATCCTCGCGGTGCGGCAGGAATACCATGCGCAGGTGGTCCGGTCGCGGCCAGTTGAAGGCCGTGCCTTCCACCAGCAGCAGATGCTCCTGACGCAAGAGTTCGAGCACCACCTGACGGTCGTCGTTGACCGGGTAGACTTCGGGATCAAGGCGCAGGAACAGGTACAGCGCGCCCCTGGGCAGCACGCAGGAGACGCCCGGAATATCGCTAACCATTTCGTGGGCCAACGCCCGCTGATCATAAAGGCGACCACCCGGCCGGATCAGGTCGTTGATGCTCTGGTAGCCCCCCAGCGCCGTCTGTACGGCATGCTGTGCCGGCACATTGGCGCAGAGACGCATGGAGGCGAGGATGTTGAGGCCCTCGATGTAGTCGCCGGCCTGACTGCGGTCACCGCTTAGGAACATCCAGCCCGATCGGAAGCCGGCCACCCGATAAACCTTGGACAGCCCACTGAAGGTGACGGTGAAGACGTCATCACTGAGGGACGCCAGCGGTATGTGCAGGGCATCGTCGTATACGATCTTGTCGTAGATCTCGTCGCTGAAAAGCACCAGATCGTGACGGCGCGCCAGCTCCACGATCTGCTCCAGGGCACGGCGACTGTAAACCGCACCCGTGGGGTTGTTGGGGTTTATGACGACGATACCGCGGGTACGATCGGTGATGCGTGACTCCATGTCCGCGAGATCGGGCTCCCAACCCGCAGCCTCGTCGCAGAGGTAGTGCACCGGGCGCCCCCCGGAGAGGCTCACGGCCGCGGTCCAGAGCGGATAGTCCGGGGCCGGAATCAGCATCTCATCGCCATTGTTCAGCAGTGCCTGCATGGCCATGACGATGAGTTCGCTGACGCCGTTGCCCAGGTACACGTCATCCACGTCAACATCCCGGATTCCCTGCTGCTGGCATTGCTGCATGACCGCCTTGCGCGCGGAGAAGATGCCGCGGGCGGCAGAATAGCCCTGCGCCGTCGGCAGATTGCGAATGACATCGTGGAGAATCTCGTCGGGCGCTTCGAAACCGAAAGCCGCCGGGTTGCCGATGTTCAGTTTCATGATCCGGAGCCCCTCCTCTTCGAGACGTGTTGCCTCGTCCAGGACAGGACCGCGAATGTCGTAACAGACTTCGGCCAGCTTGTGCGATTTGTTGATGGTGCGCATGGATGTGAACCCGTGACTGAACACGTACGGCGGGCGCCCGACCGTCATGGCGGGCAAGTATACCCGCCATCCGGCGGCGCAGCGAGGACGCAGCCCACAGTTCGATCAAGGCGCCATCCCCGGCGCATCGCGCGTTTCCCGGAGTTCAGGTCAAATGGGCGGGAAGCGGAACTAGCCCGCATACCTCACCGCCGTTCGTCGCGAGGGCGTCGAGATGCCGCTGTGTCGGGGGGCACGGACCGGAAGACGGCGAAGGCGTAGCTGACACTACGTCGAGCCGGCTGCA
>SLSJ01000215.1 GCA_007130525.1 Ectothiorhodospiraceae bacterium
GGCGTACTCCCTGCAGCCGGCTCGACGTAGTGTCAGCTACGCCTTCGCCGTCTTCCGGTCCGTGCCCCCCGTCACAGCGGCATCTCGACGCCCTCGCGACGAACGGCGGCGAGATATGCGGGCTAGCAGCCCTGGCATTGATTTCCGGCACACGGCGCCGCGGATCAGGCGCCATAGCCCGGCGGAGCGACGAAACCGCCGCACAAACGCTCCACTTCCCTGGCGAATGTCAGCGTCGTGTGATCGCCCAGATAGGATCCCACCACCTGCACGCCCACCGGCAATCCCGCCGGGGTTCGCCCCACGGGCACTACCGTCGCCGGCAGATACGCCACGCCGGGAAGGCCCGGCCAGATCAGCAGGTCAAGGTAGGCCTGCGTCCGCTGCCCGGTACTCACTACGCGTGTCTCCACCGGTTCCGACCAATCATGGGAAAACGCCGGCATGGATGTCACCGGACACAGCAGGACGTCGAACTTCTCGAAGAACCGCGCCCATAACCGGCCCAGCTGCAGTCGTCTCTCGTGCAGGCGCAGCCAGTCGGCATGGCTTTGGATAACGCTCCTTGCCAGCCGGACGCTGTAGTCGGACGCGTCCGCCTGCGTGATTTCCGCCTGTTCCTTCAGGGTCCGGAACCGGCTCCGTGACACGCCCGGGCTCATGGCTCCGATCAGCAGTCGGTAGAAGAGTTCATGGGACTCCGCCAGGTTTATGCCCTCGGGGCGCGCCGCGGTGTCCACGGCAAGACCGGTGCCAAGCAACCTGTCCACCAGGCCTTCAAGCAGATCCGCGGTGGCGGCATCCACCGGACAGGCCGGATCATCGAGCCAGGCCGCAATCCGGTATCCACCGACCCGGCCGCCCTTGCGTGCCGCCGGCAGCCGCAACGTCCAGCCGGCGGCCTCCGGCTCGTCCGCTCCCGCCAGCACGTCCAGCGCCACCGCCAGATCGTCGATCGTTCTCGCCATGGGGCCGACAACCGCCAGGTCGGGCCTGGTCAGCGAGCCGGGCGGCCCGGGCACATGGCCCCGAACCGGCACGATGCCGTGGCTGGGCTTGTGGCCGCAGACCCCGCAGAAATGGGCGGGTATCCGGATGGAGCCACCGATGTCACTACCCAGTTCCAGCGGGGTCATGCCGACGGCGAGAGCCGCCGCCGAGCCGCCGGACGAGCCGCCGGCGGTGCGCTCGGTATCCCAGGGGTTGCTGGTGACCCCGTAAAGGCTGTTGTAGGTCTGCAGGTCGCCGGCGAGCAGCGCGGTGTTGGTCTTGCCGAAAACCACCGCGCCCGCATCCTGCAGGCGCTGCACGGCCACCGCCGTTCGCGACGACACGTAACTTCCCTGCGAGGCAACCCCGGCGGTGGTGGGCAGGCCGTCCATTTCGAAGGTCTCTTTCACGGTCATGGGCAGACCGTGCAGCGGTCCCGCATGCTTGCCCTGGGCACGCGCCCGATCGGCCTTTCGAGCCCGGCTACGGGCGCGCTCGGCATCCAGGATCACCACCGCGTTGACGACGTCGTTGAAACGCTCCACAAGTTCCAGACAGCGCGCGAGCAGCTCTACGCTGCTCCACTTCCCGGTTCGCAGCCCCTGCAACAATTGTCGGGCGGACATGTAGTGCGGATCCACCGGCATTCTCCTGGCAGCCCCGGTATGTTCGCGCGTGGTGTCCCGCATACCCCCGCGCACGGTCACGGTTCAGCGTCACATGATAAACGCTGGCATGGGACACCGGGCTGCCGCTGGTATTGTCACGCTTCAGCGGGCCGCACGGAACGTTGCCGCGACTGACGCAAGGTGTTGCGGCCGTTTGTGGGCAGACCGTGGAAAACGCCGCGAAACGTGACAATACGCCCGGGAAGACGGGTAACATGCGCTGACTTCAGCGTTCATCAGCGGCACGGAAACAGGAATGGCGGACAATACGGGCACACGACGAGCGCAGCTGCGGACCTGGGTCGACGGCACCACCATGCTTTTTCTGGCGCTGAGCCTTGTCGGCGGAACCGCGGTCTGGATGCTGCGCGGGACGGGAGAATTCGTCGCCTCCCTGAGCACGGCCATCGGGATGATTGTCGCCATCGCTCCCATCGTGGTCGGCGCCGTGCTCATCGGCGCCTACGTGCAGGCGCTGGTACCACGATCGGCCATGGAACGCTGGCTGGGCAGAAGCAGCGGCATGCGGGGGCTGCTGATCGCCACGGTGGCGGGCGCCCTGACACCCGGGGGGCCGTTCGCCGCATTTCCGATCGTGCTCGGCCTATACCGCGCCGGGGCGGCGTTCCCTGTCTGCGTCACCTACTTGACCGCCTGGTCCCTGATCGGCGTCAATCGCGCCCTGGTCTGGGAACTGCCGCTGCTCGGTTACGACTTCACGCTTGTGCGCATACTGATCTCCCTGCCACTGCCCATACTCGCCGGTCTGCTCACGCGTCTGATCTCACCATGGCTGGCGGTTGAACGCCCATGACGATCGCCTATGTAACCATCGCCGGGCTCTTGCTGACGCTGGTGCTGCTGAGGCAACGGCACCCCGTCCCCGGGCATCTCGACGTCGCCCTGCAGGGCTGGCGCCAACTGCAGCCACTGATCACGCGCATCCCGCTGGCGCTGATCGCGGGCAGCTTTCTCGCGGCCCTGATACCCGAGGCCGTGGTTGCCGCGGTGCTGGGGGATGCCTCGGGGCTGCAGGGCATACTGCTGGCCACCGCCGTTGGAGCGATCATGCCCGGCGGCCCGATGATCACCTTCCCTCTGGCGCTGGTACTGCTGAGCGCCGGCGTGGGCCTGGCGCAGATGGTGACGCTGATCACGGCCTGGTCCGTGCTTGCCCTGCATCGCGTGCTGGTGTTCGAGATCCCCACGCTGGGCTGGCGACCGACCGTGCTGCGGCTGCTTGCCTGCCTGATGCTGCCGCCGTTGGCCGGACTGCTGACCATGGCGCTTGCACTTCGCGCATGACCACGGAGGACCTAGCCCGCACTTCTCACCGCCGTCCATCGCGAGGGCGTCGAGATGCCGCTGTGACCGGGGGCACGGACGGAAGACGGCGAAGGCGTAGCTGACACTACGTCGAGCCGGCTGCAGGGAGTACACCCCGACACAGCGAGCAGACCGGCGTGCGTAGTAGAAAGGCGGTGAGAAGTGCGGGCTAGTACGC
This sequence comes from Ectothiorhodospiraceae bacterium, assembly GCA_007130525.1. Taxonomy (GTDB): domain Bacteria; phylum Pseudomonadota; class Gammaproteobacteria; order Nitrococcales; family Aquisalimonadaceae; genus Methylonatrum. The sequence continues at coordinate 3,163 of SLSJ01000215.1, forward strand.
GACAGCCTGGGGCGGAATCTGTTCCGCATGACCTGGCCTGGTCGCTGTATCAGCGAGATATGGAATTGCTGGAACGTAAGCGTATGCCCCCCAACCCTTGACCTCCTGAGGGACGTGGACCAGTTTCTATCAGGGAGACGTCGGGTTTGTTCCGGTCTGCCGGAGGTCGACTCATGGGCCGTCCAGTCCTCGCCATCAGCCTCCTGTTGACGCTGCCCGCGGCACTCGCCGCCGAACTCCCCCGCTACCAGGCCACCACGCTGGGCACAGTGGTCGACGTGGCGGACTCGGTGTTCGCCTCGGGGATAGATACCAACGGCACCGTGGTCGGTCACGCCGACACCCGCTTCGGAGAACGTGCTTTCATCTGGAGCCCGACAGACGGGCTGCATGAACTTCCCGGCCCCGGTAACGGCCCGCCCCGGGGTCGGGCTCACGCGATCAACGAGCATTCGCAGGTCACCGGGTCGATCGGTACCGGAATACCGGGAGCCCCCGAGCGCGCATTCATCTGGGATGCCGAACAGGGGTTGCGGGAGCTGGGGGATCTCGAGGCCGGGGAAGGAAGCGCGCGCGGCGAGGACGTCAACGACCGCGGAACCGTAGTTGGCACCGCCTCCTGGCAGGGCGGGAAACGGGCGTTTCTCTGGAATGACCGCGACGGCATGCGTGACATCGGTCGCGAGGTCACCGAGGACGGCGACACCCAGGCGCTGGCCATCAACAACCGTGATCACGTAGCAGGATACCAGATCGTGGACGGCCGGCGGCGCGCGTTTGTGCTCGCCCCCGGACGCGGCGTTGACCGGATCGGGGATCGAACCGGTACCGGGGTTGCGCGGGCCGTCAATGACGCCGGCGCGGTGGCCGGCCGCCTGGATGACCAGGCCTTCATGCGCCTGCCCATCGGCGACATGCGCCTTCTCGGCTATCTGGACCGCACACGGCCGTATTCCGATGCCCATGGGGTCAATGCCAGCGGCGTGGTCGTGGGCCGCAGCGATACGGAAGACGGCATGCGCGCCTTCGTCTGGACAGCAGAACATGGGATGCTGCGACTGGACAGCCTGATCGCCGACAACGACAGTCTGACGCTATATGCCGCCACCGCAATCAATGACGCCGGCCAGATTGCGGCCTATGGCATGGATGGCGACAGCGGTCGCAGCAGGGCCGTGCGACTGGACCCCCTGGACTGACAGCGGGGCCCCGCGACCCGGCCGTTTCGGGGCCGAGGCTACTGACGGTAAGCCCAGCGCAGCACGGCGTCCTGCAGGGCCTCACCCGGTCCCCGATGCGCGTCCTCCGCATTGACCAACACCACCACCGCCAGGTCACGGCCCGACAAGGTACGTACGTAACCCGCCACGGCGGAGACGTGGTCCAGACGTCCGGTTTTCAGATGCATGTGCCCGGCTTCGGCCTCATCCCTGAAACGTCGCCTCACGGTGCCGTCCATGCCGGAAAGCGCCAGTGAGGACACGAATTCCGGCATGTACCGGCTCTCGCGCGCGGCAGCCAGGGTCGCGGCGATCTGGCGGGCCGTGAATCGGTTGTTCCTGGACAGCCCGGCGGCATTGTCGAGCCGAATGCCGTCCACATCCACGCCCCTGTCAGCCAGGTGACGCAGTATGGCGGCATTGCCCTTGGATTCCGTGGCCGGCTCACCGTAGACCTCGACGCCCAGGGCAAGCTTGAAATGACGGGTCATGACATTGCTGCTGTACTTGTTGGCAAGCCGGATCAGTTCTCCCAGGGGGCGCGATTCGTGCACGAGCAGCGGTTGCTCGTCGGATACAGCGCGGACACCTCGCCGCCAGCCGCCATCGAACTCACCGCCCCATTGCTCCCAGAGCATCTTGAACATCCGGTAGGCATATTCCTCCGGCGGCAACGCGACGCGGTTCAGCCTGTAGCCGTTGCAGGCAGTGGGGTGCCTGCCTTCGAGAACCACGTGGCCCGGCGCCGGCACATGGTAGCTGACACCGCGCTGAAACCCGGCGCAGGGCCCCGACGCCGGCCGCAGCCGATTCTCAAGCGTCAGGCCGGGCAGGGGCGGATTGGCCTGGACCCGTATGCCGCCACCCTCGTTATCGGGCCACACGTGGAAGCTGAGCACGTTGAAATTCACCAGGAACGGATGCGGCTGCTGGTTGTAGGCCCGAAACGGTTCATTGTCGAAGGCGGCGGGGTCCCGGGGCACGATGTCAAAGTGACTGTCGTCAAGGATCAGGTCGCCCTCGATCCGCCGGATCCCGGTCTGGCGCAATGCGCCGACCAGTTTCCACATCTCCTCGGCCACCAGGTATGGATCGCCGCCGCCGCGAATCCACAGGTCACCCGCGAGCACCCCGTCCCTGGGCGCCTTGTCGACATAGAGTTCGGTCTTCCAGGTGTAGGCGGGTCCCAGAACCTCCAGGGCGGCGAAACTGACCGGCAACTTGGTGACGGAGGCGGGATTGCGCGGCACGTCCGCATTGAGTTCGAGCAACGGCGGTCCGCCATCCACCGGTTGCACCCAAAGACTGACGTCCGCCCTGGAGAGATTCTGCCAGTCAAGCACGCGGCTTATCGGTTCCGGCAATTCGTTATCGGGCGCGGCAACCGCAATCCCGGCAAGCGCCAGCGGCAGACTCACCATCAGCAGGCGAATGAATGTCATGAACGGTGCCCTCGCATGACGTTACGCTACCCGACTCCCGA
>SLSJ01000122.1 GCA_007130525.1 Ectothiorhodospiraceae bacterium
GCCGACCACGCCTCGGGCGCCCCGCCCACGCTCGGTGGCCGAATCCGGTCTCACCGAACTCTACCTGGCGGACCTGGTTTCGAAACACCTGCTGGAAAGCGGTGTTCTGGACCTGCGCGAGCTGACCCGGCGCGCCGCGCTGTCCGGCGGACTGCTGGAAGACACACTCGCACTCCTGCGCGCGGACGGCCGGGCGGAAGTCCGCGGCACCAATCCGGACAATGGCGTGCTGCGCTTCGGCCTCACGGACCGGGGTCGCGCCGCAGCGCTGGAAGCCTTCGGCCGTGACGGCTATGTGGGCCCGGCGCCGGTACCGCTGGACCAGTACGCCCGCATCGTGGCCGGTCAGGCCCTGAGCGCCCAGACGGTCAGACGCGACGCGATTCAGAGCACGTTCGCCGACACCGTGATCCGGCCGGAGCTGCTGGACCAGCTTGGTCCCGCGCTGCACTCCGGCCGCGCCATGTTCCTGTACGGCGCGCCCGGGACCGGAAAGAGTTTCATCGCCCGGCGCCTGGCACGGCTGCTGCCGGGCGAGGTGCTGATTCCCCACGCCATCCTCGTTGCGGGCAAGGCCATTCAGTGCTTCGACGCGGGCATGCACGAACCGCTGGAGACGGCCTATCCGGAGTCGGAACTGCAGCTTGATCGGGGTCACGATCCCCGCTACGTGCGCTGCAAGCGGCCGGTGGTGATCACCGGCGGCGAGCTCACCCTGGACATGCTCGAGGTGCAGTACGACGAGGCCACCCGGGTGCACCGGGCGCCGGTTCAGCTTCGGGCCAACAGCGGCATGCTGGTGATCGACGATCTGGGCCGGCAGCGCGTCGAGCCGCTGCAACTGTTCAACCGCTGGATCGTACCGCTGGAAGAGCGACATGACTTCCTCACGTTGCGCAACGGGCAGCACTTCCAGGTCCCGTTCGACGTCGCCCTGGTGCTTTCGACCAACCGCAATCCGCTGGAACTGGCTGACGAGGCCTTCCTGCGCCGCGTCGGCTACAAGATTCGCTTCGACTACCTGGATGAATCCGAGTACACCGCCATCTGGCAGCAGGAATGCCGGCGGCGGGGCATTGAACAGGACCCGACCCTGCCACGTTTCGCGCTGAGCGAGCTGCACGGGCGCCACGGCGTGCCCCTGCTGCCCTGCCATCCGCGGGACCTGATCGACCTGGCGGTGGACTACACGCGTTACATGGACGAGGAAACGCTCTCGACCGGCGCCCTGCGCTGGGCATGGGAGACCTATTTCGTGGGGCTCGATGAGTCCGTGGAGAAGGCGTCATGAAGAAAAGTGGAATCGCGCTGATGTTGATGGTTTCCGTGCTGATGGCCGTCGGTGCCGCGGCACTGGCGAAGAACTGGCTGGACGACCGCATGGCCGGGCGGGACGGCACGCCCAACGAATCGTCCGTGGTGGCGGCCGCGTCGCAGATCCCCTTCGGCCAGACCGTACAGGTGGAGGACCTGAGGTTGATCGAGCTGCCTCCACAGGCGGTTCCGAGGGGAAGCTTCAACAGCATCGACGACGTTGCGGGCCGGGTGGCCGCCCAGACCATCTATTCAGGTGAGGTGATATTGCAGGAGCGGGTCGCGGAGCACCTCGGCGGCAGTGCGCTTGCGGCGGTGCTGGATCACGGAACCCGCGCCATCACGGTACGGGTGGACGACGTCGTGGGGGTTGCCGGCTTCCTGCTGCCGGGCAACCGGGTGGACGTGGTCTCAAGCCAGCGCAGCGGCGGCAATCGCACCGTAAAGTCAGAGACCATCCTCACCAACATCAAGGTGCTGGCGGTGGACCAGATCGCCTCGCCGGAGCGGGACAGCCCGGTGATCGTGCGGGCGGTCACCCTGGGGGTGACCCCGTCCCAGGCGGAGCGACTGGTGAAGGCTACCGAAGAAGGCCGGGTCCAGTTGACCCTGCGCAACCCGCTGGAGAAGGACGAAGAGGAAAACGAGGAGGTTGCCGAGGCAGAACCGGAACCCGAGGCCAAACCTGCGCCGGTTCGGGCACGTCCGGCGCCGCGGCGGCCGCGCCAGCTCAACGTCACCGTGATCCGCGGCACCGAGAGCAGTACCACCACCGTCCGGGAATAGAACCGTACCGGATGACGAGACGCAGACACGGAAAAGTACCAGAGGGGTGGGTGTGATGAACAGGCAAGTGACAGGAAACCGGATCGGACTGCGAGTCGTTCTCGGGCTGGCGGTCTGGCTGGCTCTCGGCTGGGCGGTCGGGGTTCAGGCGCAGACCGTCGGTAATGACCGGCCGGGAGCCCGTACCACGGCACCCATGCCCCAGGACGGAAGGACCGTCTCCATCACGGTCCCGCTGAACAAGTCGCAGGTCCTGGAATTCCCGCGCGCTGTCAGGGTGGTGTCCATCGGCAATCCGGACGTGGCGGACGTGGTGGTGATGCGGGCCCGGCAGATCTACGTACTCGGGAAGTCCCTCGGCACCACCAACGTCGTGCTGTGGGACGAGTCCGAGCGCGTACAGGGAGTGCTCAATGTGGAGGTGACCCATGACCTGGAGACGCTCAAGAGCAACCTGCACGAGATGCTCCCGGGAGAACCCATCGAGGTGCGGTCGGCCCAGGGGAGCCTCATCCTCAGCGGTGCAGTCTCCAGCAAGGCGCGCATGGATGCGGCCCTGCGACTGGCAAACAGCTATGCCGAGGCCGGCCGGGACAAGGGCGGGCAATCGGTACTCAACCTGATGCAGGTAGGTGGCGCCCAGCAGGTGATGCTTGATGTCAAGGTGGCGGAAGTCTCGCGAACCCTGATCAAGCGGCTTGGCATCCAGTTCAACGCCTTCGACGCCGGCGCCCCCTGGCAGATCGGCGCGGTCAAGGGCGGTGCGGCATTCCCCGGTGGACAAGTCGGGGACTTCGTGGCCGATACGACATTCATCCAGGATACCGGCCTGTTCGCCCGGTACCAGAGCGGAGACTTTCTGCTCAACCTCATGCTTGATGCGGCCCATCGGGAAGGGGTGGCGAAGATCCTCGCCGAACCCAACCTGACCACCCTCACCGGCCAGGAGGCGCACTTCCTGGCGGGTGGCGAGTTCCCCATTCCCGTGCCCCAGGACCTGGGCCGGATCACCATCGAGCACAAGGAGTTCGGCGTCGGCCTGCGGTTCCTCCCGGTGGTGCTGGACTCCGGCGTCATCAACCTCAAGGTGGACGTCTCCGTATCCGACCTGTTGGCGGACGGCGGCATTACCCTCGGCCTGGGCGACGAGGTCTCGCCCCAGTTCTTCATACCCGCGCTGGTCAAGCGCAGCGCCAGTTCCACGGTGGAACTGGGCAGCGGTCAGACCATCGCCATCGCCGGCATGATCAACGAGAACACGCGCGACAACGTCGACAAGTTTCCCGGCCTGGGCGATCTGCCGATCATCGGCACGCTGTTCCGCAGCCAGGAGTTCGTCAAGGATCAGACCGAACTCGTGATCTTTGTGACTCCGCGCCTGGCGCGACCGATCACACCGGAGCAGGCACGCCTGCCCACCGGCAGCTTCGTCGCGCCGAGCGATCTGGAGTTCTACCTGCTCGGCAGGCTGCCGTGGCGGGACTCTGATCGCGACAGGAACGACCGTGAACCGGATCCCCTGGCGAATCGCCGCGAAGGCGGTACCGCGGGACGTTTCGGTCACGACCTTTGAGGGTTCACGACTACCGCCAGGAGCGAATCATGCACGTATTCAGGATTTCAATGCTGGTCCTTACGCCCCTTCTGCTCACCGCGTGCGCCTTGACGCCCGGTGGGGAGCGCCCCGAATTCGGCGAGTCCGTACACCACATGATCCGAGTGCAGACCTACTCGCCGGGCGACGAGGTGCCGCCGCTTCAGGGAGACAAGGCGGCGGCGGCCATGGAGGCCTACCGCACCGACGTGGGCAACCCCGACCGTTTCGGGCGGGGACTGATGGGGTTTGAATAGCGCCTGGTGATACCGGGCGGCCCCTGCCGCCGGGGTGCACCGGCGGTGGGAGTGCGCCGGAAACCAGGTTGTCAATTTTAGCCATTGAGGACGGGTGAAAAACATGCGTTACCGACTGGAAATTCTTGTGGCCGGCCGTTCCCGGGAGGAGCTTGTAATGCTGCGGGATCTGCTGGGTCAGCAGGGTGACGTCAACGCGTCGGTGCGACACATCACGAACGGGCATACCGATCCGCTTCACGACGTCCACCCACTGCCCGACGCGCTGGTGCTGGTGGTGAGCGAGAACTGGGAGGCGGAACTGTCGGCACTCAGCGAGCGCCCGGCCACCGAGCGCCCCCCGCTGCTGGTGATCGGACACAAGGGCAACGTCGAACTGATCCGCGTCGCCATGCGCGCCGGCGCCAGAGACTTTTTCACCCCTCCCGTCGCCGAGGACGAAATCGCCGGTTTCCTGCAGCAGCTCGCGCGCGACAGGCAGGCGGAATCGGCCCGGCGCACGGCGCACATGACCGCGGTCATCAATGCCAAGGGCGGTTCCGGCGCCAGCACGGTGGCCGCGAATCTCGCCCATATCCTGGCCAACTCGTCGGAGCGGCGGACCGCGCTCATCGACCTGGACGTCCAGTTCGGCGCCCTGCCCCTCTACTTCAACCTCACGCCCCGCAACGGGCTGGTGCGCGCGCTGGAACTGGTGGACAGCCTGGACGCGGTGGCCCTGGAGGGCTACGTGCAGCCCCATCGGAGCGGCCTGGACCTGCTGGCATCCGCGCCCGATGAACTGGTGAGCGTTGCCGACGTGCCGGAATCCCGGGTGGAGCTTCTGCTGCAGGTGATGGGGCAGGCCTACGACGATCTGGTTGTCGATCTGCCTCGCTGGATCAGCGGTTCCACTGCCGTCGTGCTCGAGCATGCCGACCGTATTCTGGTCGTGCTCGAACAGAGCGTCGCGCACCTGCGCGACGCCAAGCGCCTGATGAGCATTCTCAGGCAGGAACTCCAGATCGGGGGCTCCCGCGTCACCATCGTGGTCAACCGCTACGACAAGCGCAGCCCTGTGGGGCTGGGCGACATCCGCGAAGCTCTGCCGGAACAGGTAATCGTCACATTGCCGAATGATTTCCGCCGTGTGACAGAGAGCATAAACGTCGGCAGTCCGCTGCTGGAGCTCGCCCGCAAGGCCCCGGTGACCCGGGACCTGGTGACGCTGTCCCGCAGGCTCCGCGAAGACCCACACCAGAGCAGCAGAAAATCCAGCGGCTGGAGCCTGTTCGGCTGGACGCGCTCGTACTGAGGAGTGAAGCCATGACTTTGAAGGAGCGGTTCGGAAGCGGTGAAGCGGCCGAGGCCCTACGAACAAGCTGGGCCCAGCGGTCCCAGCGTGACGACACGATAACGGGCCTCACCGCAGCGCAACAGGAATGCAAACAGCGGATCTTTCAGCGGCTTGTGAAGATGCTGGACCTGTCACTGCTCGGCGGGCTGGATGACAAGGAGGCCCGTTCCCAGATCCAGCAGGTCTGCGAAACCATCATGGCCGAGGAGGCATTGCCGTTCAATGCGGGCTTGCGTCAGCGCATGATCTCGGAGTTGCAGGACGAGGTCCTTGGCCTGGGCCCCCTGGAAGCGCTGCTGGCGGACAAGACCGTGGCGGACATCCTCGTGAACGGGTCCGACAAGGTTTACGTCGAACGGCACGGGAAGCTGGAGCAAACGGAACTGCGTTTCGACAGCGACCGCCACCTGATGACCATCATCGACCGCATCGTCTCCAGCGTGGGCCGCAGAATCGACGAATCGTCACCCATGGTGGACGCGCGCCTGCGGGACGGTTCCCGGGTCAACGCCATCATCCCGCCCCTGGCCATCGACGGCCCCACGCTGTCCATACGGCGCTTCGCCGTGGA
>SLSJ01000083.1 GCA_007130525.1 Ectothiorhodospiraceae bacterium
AAAACTGAAAACTGAAAACTGAAAACTGAAAACTGAAAACTGAAAACTGAAAACTGAAAACAATCCCTATGTTTCCCGACTCCACAACTTCCACGGACGGTACGACGCCCATTCACGACAGGGCAAACCAGATTCTTCACAGTGTTTTCGGCTATCCGGCCTTCAGGCCGTTGCAGGGCGATGTGGTCGCCCATGTCTGCGACGGCGGAGATGCGCTGGTGCTGATGCCGACAGGTGGTGGCAAGTCGTTGTGCTATCAGGTTCCGGCACTGGTCAGGCCGGGTACCGCGGTCGTGATCTCACCGCTGATTGCCCTGATGCGGGATCAGGTCGGCGGTCTGGTCCAGGCGGGTGTCAGGGCCGCGTGCCTTAATTCCTCGCGACCGGCGGACGAACAGCGACTGGTGGAGCGGCAATTGCTGGGCGGGGAGCTGGATCTGCTCTACGTCGCGCCGGAGCGGCTGATGATGCCGCGAATGCTGCAGTTGCTGGACCGTGTTCCGCTGGCGCTGTTCGCGATAGACGAGGCGCACTGCGTGTCGCAGTGGGGTCATGACTTCAGGCCGGAATATCTGAAGCTGTCCTTTCTGGCCGAACGTTTTCCGGGCGTCCCGCGGATCGCGCTTACGGCTACCGCCGACATGCGCACCCGTGACGAGATCCTGGTCCGCCTGCAAATGGAGCGCGCGGAACAGTTCATTGCGGGCTTTGACCGGCCCAACATCCGCTATTCGGTGAAGCAGAAGAACAACGCGCGAGAGCAGTTGTTGCGGTTCATCAGGAGTGAGCACGGCGGTGATGCGGGTATTGTCTACTGTCTGAGTCGCCGCAAGGTAGACGAAACCGCCGCCTGGCTGGAACGGCAGGGTATCCGGGCCCTTCCCTACCATGCGGGGCTGAACCAGGCCTTGCGCGAGCGGAACCAGCAGCGCTTTCTGGCCGAGGAGGGCGTGATCATGGTTGCCACCATCGCCTTCGGCATGGGTGTGGACAAGCCCAATGTGCGGTTTGTCGCGCACATGGATTTGCCGCGCAGTCTGGAGGCCTACTACCAGGAAACGGGCCGTGCCGGTCGCGACGGTCTTCCCGCAGACGCCTGGATGGTATACGGCTACCAGGACGTGGTGATGCTTCGGCAGATGCTGCAGAGTTCCACCGCCCCCGAGGAACAGAAGCGGGTGGAGCGGCAGAAGCTGGAAGCCATGCTGGCGTACTGCGAGATCACCGGCTGCCGACGCCAGCATCTGCTCGCCTATTTTTCGGATCCGCTGCCGCAAGCGTGCGGCAATTGCGATACCTGCCTTGAACCGCCCCGCACCTGGGACGCCACCGAGCCGGCCCGCAAGGCGTTGTCCTGCGCCTACCGCACGGGTCAGCGTTTTGGTGTCAGCCACCTGGTGGATGTGCTCCGGGGCAAGCCCAATGAGCGCGTGCGCGGCCTGGGGCACGAGCGCCTCCCCGTGTTCGGGATCGGCAAGGATCTGCATGCCCGGGTCTGGCGCTCGGTTTACCGGCAGTTGGTGGCTCGCGGGCTGCTCACAGTGGATGCCGAGGGTCACGGCTCCCTGCGTCTTACCCCGGAATGCCGCCCCGTGTTGCGGGGCGAGATGACCCTGGAGCTACGACAGGATGCGGTCGTCGGGAAAAAGCAGGGCACTGGCGGGCGCAAATCAGCGGCGGCTTTCGTGGATGCGGATACACAAAGGCTCTGGGATGCCCTGCGGGCATGCAGACAGAGACTCGCTACTGAGCAGCAGGTGCCGCCCTATCTGATTTTCCATGACGCCACTTTGATGGAAATGCTGGAGCACCGACCGCTAACGTTGGAACAGATGGCGGCGCTGAGCGGGGTTGGCGAGATCAAGCTGGAGCGATACGGCGAGGCTTTCCTTGATGTCCTGCAGGCGCATCGGTCCGCGGACACGGAAATGCGCTCGGATACCGTTGAGGAAACCCTGCAACTGTTCCGGTTGGGCATGAGTGTGGATGCCATTGCCCGGCGCCGGGGACTGGTGGAGGGCACGGTATATACCCACCTCGCGCAACTCGTCCGCGACGGACAACTGCCGGTCGAGGCCGCGACCGGGGTGACGGGAGCGGAACTGGGAGAACTCAGGGATGCCATGCTGGAGCAGCATTCAAACTCCGCCAGCCTGACATCGGTGTACAGGCAGTTGGACGGGCGCTACCCATACGGGGTATTGCGGTGTGTGGCCGCGGACCTGGAACGGCAGACGGACTGAAGCATACGGTCATCAGTCTTCAAGGGCATCCGCCAATATCTCCGGCAGCTCCGACAGCAGCGCCGCAAGGGCCGCGTTGGCGGCCCGCACTCCACCAGACGGATCGTCGGAAGGCGTCTGTTCGCTGTGGCTCAGCGTTCGGCTCAACACCACCTCCCCGGCTTCCTGGTCGATGAGGCGCACGTGCAGGGCCAGCCTAACCACGCTGGGTTGTTCACGGAAATCCTGCTCCAGGCGGAGCAGTTCCGTTTCCAGGCGGTAGGTCGTGCTCACAGCCGCGTCGCGGGTTACCACATGCCGGAACGGACCGCTCAGCTCCAGCCACGATACCAGCGCCGGCTGGATCATGCGGGCGGGACGTTCGGACCAGATGCTGCGGGCAAAGTATTGCACCTCGTAATCCGTCATCCGGTAGGCGATGTCCGCCGTCTCGTAGCCCGGTCGCGCGCTGATCCTGGAAACGAGCAGGTCCTTGTCCACACGGGGAACCTCCGCTGGTAACGTATCCGGCAGAAGCAACTGGTATGTTCGCCTGCTTTCCTCGCCCCGTTGGAGGGCGCCGCAGGCGGTCAGCGCCAGGCAGAGCAGAGCCAGCGTCAACAGCAGGAAGGGACGATGCATGGCTTACTCCTCACCGGGGCCAGGGGGACGCCGCGGACGTCCATAGATCAACAGGCTGGGGTTTTCGATCAACTCATTGGTCAGCACGCCCATGCTGTCGGTGAGTCCCTCCAGTTCCCGCATCAGGGAAAGCAGTTGCGGCAGGGTGGTGTCGGTGATGGCCTGCAGGCTGGCGGAGCCTTCCGTGGCCGCCGAGCCCACGTCCTCGCTGGCCTTGCCAAGGGCGGCGGTTGCCCGGTCAACCCCATCCAGGGTGCGGTCGAGGCGAGCGACCAGTTCCGGCAGTTCCTGCTCGAGCCGTGCTGTGAGTTTCCCGCCCTGGTCCAGTGTCGTCCCGGCCTGTTCCATCACGCTGTCCAGACGACTGGCGCTGTTGTTGAGGCTACTGGTAAGGGTTTCCAGGTTCCGCAGGGTGCCTCCAAAGGTTTCCAGGTTTTCGTCGGTGAGCAGTTTCTCCACCTGGGCGGTGATCCGGTCCAGGGCTGCCAGCCCCTTGTCCAGCGCATCGTCGAGGCGACTCATCAGTGAAGGAGCCGTTTCCAGCACCGGGTACGGCTCATCCTCCGGCTGAATCGGTGGCCCCGCATCCACCGTGCCGCCGGTCAGTTCCAGGTGCACGAGTCCGGCGAGCCCCTGCATGGACAGGCGGGCGACAGTATCCTCGCGGAGCGGGGTGTTGGTTTCGATGTCCAATAGTAGATGCACCCGGTCAGGGCGCTCCGGATCCAGGCTGATTGCATGGACCTGACCGACGTCGACGCCCCGGTAGCGCACGGTGGCGCCGGTAGTCAGTCCGGTGACCGCCTCGGTGAAATACACCGAATAGCGCTGATACTCGCGGCCGGTCAGATCGGCGCTGAACCACAGGCCGGCGCCCACCAGCGCCATCGCCAGCAGGATCACGAACAGCCCCACGGCCGCATAGCCGACGCGTGTCTCCATCAGTCCTGCCTCCTGTCACGGGTTCTCGGACCCGCGAAGTAACCCTGTATCTCAGTCTGTGTGGACTGCACCAGTTCGGCAACCGGTGCGGTTTCCAGCACCCGCTTGCGGGCAAGGAACGCGATGCGGTCGCTGGTTCGCCACAAGGTATCGGGATCGTGGGTGATCATGACTACGGTTAGCCCAAGCAGCGACTTCAGCTCCAGGATCAGGTCGTCGAACGCCGCCGCGCTGACCGGGTCCAGGCCCGAGGTCGGTTCGTCCAGAAACAGCAGTTCCGGATCAAGCGCCAGCGCGCGGGCCAGCGCAGCGCGTTTTATCATGCCGCCGCTGAGTTCGTTCGGATAGCGCACCGCGGCTTCGGCGGGGAGGCCCGCCATGCGGATTCGGATCATGGCAAGTTCACGGATCATGGCTCGCCGCAGGCGGGTATGCTCCTGCAATGGCAGCATGACGTTCTCGTGCACGGTCAGGCCCGTGAACAGTGCACCATGCTGGAACATGACGCCGATGCGCTCCCGCATCACCAGCAGCCTGCCTGAACCGAGGTTGGTGCAATCCTCGCCGAACAGTTCGACTGTGCCAACGCGCGGCGTGTCCAGCAGCACCATGTGCCTGAGCAGCACCGTCTTTCCGCTGCCGCTGCCACCGACGATGGCGAGGATCTCGCCACGCCGCACTTCAAGGTCCAGGCCGTCGTGAACGACCGTATCGCCGAACCGCGTAGTCAGCCGGTTTACCCTGATGACGGCTTCGTCGCTCATGTCTGCTACAGGTTTGCCAGATTGAACAGCACGGAGAACACCGCATCGGCGACGATGACCAGGAATATGGACTGGACCACGCTTCGTGTCGTGGACCTGCCCACGCTCTCCGTGCTCCCCTGAACGGCGAAGCCCTGGTAGCAGCTCACGGTGACGATCAGGGCCGCGAACACCGGTCCCTTGGCAATGCCCACCCAGAAATGGCTTGCAGCCACGGCTGCCGGCACCCGTTGCAGGAAGTCCTGGTAGCCGACCCCGAACATGATGTCTGCCACCAGTATGCCGCCGAGCATGCCGAACCCGTCCGCGAACAACGTGAGCAGGGGCAGGACCAGCAGCAGGGCAAGCACCTTGGGGAGTATCAGCACGTTCACTGGCGACATGCCGAGGGCGCGGAGTGCGTCGATTTCCTGGGTGATCTTCATGGTGCCGATCTGCGCGGTGTAGGCCGATCCGGTTCGCCCCGCGACGATAATGGCGGTTATGAGCGGCGCCATTTCGCGCAGCATGGTGATGGTCAGCAGATCGACGATGAATATGTTGGCGCCATACTGTTCCAGCGCGGTACCGCCCTGGTAGGCGATGACCACCCCGGTGAGGAATGCCAGCATTCCCAGAATCGGCAGAGCCCGGACGCCGGCATGTTCGATCTCCGCAAAGACCTGCTTCCAGCGCAGGCGTGCCGGCAGCAGCACTTGCGGCAGGGAGTCGGCGGCAACCCGGCCGACAAAGGTGAACAGCGCCATCAGTTCCGTGGCGCCGTCAATCGCACCCTTGCCGAGTCGGGTAAGCGGTCCACTGCGGCGGAAAACGGCGGCGTCTTCACCACGGTAATGTGCAACCATGCTCAGTAGGGCGGCATGGCGATCACTCAGTCCACGAATGGGCCTCTCGGCAATACGGCCGCGCAACCGTTCCAGCAGCAGCGCACCGGCGGTGTCCAGCCGGCGAATGCCGGAGCCATCCAGGATTCGTTCGCGGCCGAAGTCACGGGACCTCGATATGCGGCGCTCCAACTGGCCAATACCCTGGAGTGTCCAGTCACCGGTACAGCGGAACACCTTATCCCGGCTGTCGTGCACGAAGCCTGCAGGCTCTATGCGGGATGTCTGTGGCTCGGTGGGCAACGATGGCTTCCTCAGTGGGCATCCGCCACTGAAACTACCACAGGCGGGCGCAATGGCGGCAGGCATGGATTGTGGTGCATGCCGTTGCAGTGATACAAAGCACCTATGTCTCCCGACACCCGCTATTGCTCACCCATCGACCTGCACTGTCATTCCACCGCATCGGATGGTGCGCTGACACCTGCCGCCGTGGTGGTCCGTGCCGCGGCGCAGGGTGTGCGCGTATTGGCGTTGACGGATCATGACACCGTCGACGGCATCGACGAGGCTGCGCGTGCTGCGACCAGTCACGGGGTTCATTTGATTCCGGCGGCGGAACTCTCCTGTCAGTGGCAGGGCAGGGAACTGCATGTCGTAGGATTGGGTATTGATCCTGCGGCCGGGAGTCTTCGCGAGGGCCTGGCCAGGGTCCGGGAACTGCGCAAAGCCCGGTTGAAGGAGATATTGCGCAAGCTCGCCCGCGCCGGTATTGATGATCTCGGGAATGATCCTCGGGACCTCGCTGGCGGCGGCATGCCGACGCGCATGCACATCGCCCGGGCATTGGTGGGCGCCGGCCATGTCAGCAGCCTGCAGCGGGCTTTCGATCGATATCTGCGACGCGGCAGACCCGCCTGGGTGAGGCCGCGGTGGCCGGAGATGCGGGAGGTGATCACGCTGATCCGCCGCGGTGGTGGCCGTGCTGTGCTCGCGCATCCGCTAGCTTACGGCATGACCGGCGCCTGGCTGCGCAGAACACTGGAGGCGTTTCGGGATGCAGGGGGCGAGGGCGTGGAAGTTGTGTGCGGCAATACCGACAGACAGCGTATCTCAACTGCCACCGGGCAGGCACTGCGGGCGGGGCTACTTGGTTCTGTGGGTTCCGACTTTCACGACCCGGACAATCCCTGGATCGAGCTGGGGCGTTTGCAACGTCTGCCGAGTTCGGTCACACCCGTGTGGCGCCACTGGCCGGAAGTTGCCGAGCGGATGGAGGCAGCTGCTCACTGATCGCGGTGATCACGGTGATCACGGTCGGACTTGTCGCGGCGGATAACTTCGCCCTCTATGACCCGCACCGACGTACGTGACCGACTATCGCCGTTTGCTTGTCGGCCATGCTGTCGCGCAGCGCGGCGTCGTAACTGCCGCCGTAACCACCACAGCCGCACCGAAAGCACGGAGCCGGCGATCACCACGATACCGAGGAGCGCGATGAACACGAAGGCGCCGACGAACAGGGCCGCGGTGAAGAGAAGGATGCCACCCACCACGGTGAAAAACTGCACCAGCGGATTGCTTGAATTCATCTGCATCTGAATACGTCTCATGGCTGCCTTCCCGGACCGCGGGCGTGCTGTGTATCCGGACGAAATGCAGGCGCCGATCCGGCTTTTCAACTCATGGGCATGCCGGAGTCCGGTGTTCAGGCCTCGCGGGCAGGCTGGGAACCGCCGGCGACGGCAGCGGGCCGCGTCGCCAGGTACAGGCCCCACAGGATCAGTACGGCGCCCATGGCATGGTAGACCTTTAGGCGTTCGCCGAGAAACAGCATGGCCAGCACCGCGCCGAATACGGGCAAAAGGTACATGAACATGGATGAGCGCGCCGGGCCAAGAACCGACACCCCGTAATTCCAGCCGAGATAGGACAGAATCGACGGGAAGATGGCCACGTACAGTAGCGGCGGCAGCGTCTGCAGGCTCGGCGTGAAATGGTATCCCAGAGCGAGTTCCAGCACATATGCCGGCAACACCATGGGCAGGGCCATGGCGATTATGACCAGCAACAATGCCAGTGGGTGCACATTCGGGTGCAGCCGTCGGAGCAGCACCGAATAGAGCGCCCAGCAACTCACCGCCAGAAGCATCCACAGGTCACCGGGGCGGAAGGCAATGGTGAGCAGGACATCCAGTGAACCCTGGCTGATTACCAGCAGTGTACCGGGCACGGTAATGAAGATGCCCAGCACTTGCCGCTGCCGCAGTCGCTCGCGGCCGATGGCGAAGGCGAACAGGCCAACGAACACGGGCATGGCCGCGGTCACCAGGTTGATGTTGACGGCGGTGGTGGTCTGGGCGGCCAGATAAAGCAGGGTGTTGAATGCGCCGGCACTGAGAAAGGCGAGCAGAGCGAACCGGCGCCAGTACGTGCAGATGGTGGGCCGGGCCTGTCGCAGATGTGGTAGTGCAAACGGCGCCAGCAAGAGGAATGCGAGCGCCCAGCGCCAGAATGATAGTGCCATGGGCGGCACCTCGCCCACCAGCCCGCGAGCGGTTACCGCGTTGCCCGCCCAGAACAGGGTTGCGAATACCAGTGCTGTGCAGGCCAGCAGCTCCTGTCTGGTTTCCGCCGACATGCCATACTCCTGACCAGGGGCGCGTATTCAAACACACCGCAACATTTGCTGCCATGACCGGAATTGATCCGAAGCTCTGCCTGCAGTGAGCGCCCGAGCGTCGCACCGAGACCGTGGCCATGACCATCGACACCGATCAGCATGCCCTGGAGCCGGACGTCCGAGCCTTTCTGGAGCGCGTCATTGACCAGGGCATGGTCTGGGCGCTGCATCATTGGGATGGCTGGGCCCTGGCGCCATCCGCGGATAACGATTCGCGCCTGGTGCTGCCGCTGTGGTCGGTCGAGTCCATGGCGGAGGCCTGTGCCACCGAGGACTGGGCGGATTACCGCGCCGAGCCGATCGTTTTGGACGAACTCCTGGAAGCCTGGCTACCGGGGCTTGAAAAAGACGGCTATCTGGCAGGCATCGACTGGACGGACGATCTGGAGGGAATCGAGGTGCCCCCCCTTGAATTGCAGGTGGACCTGGAAACCCTGATCGAGCAGCTTGATCCCGGCGGGGAAGTCGGCGACTAAGTCCGGTACCCGGTCACCGCATGAGGCGCCGTGCGTTATTCTCCCGGACGCTGACGTTTTATGAACAGGATGGCCGCGGCGGGTACGTGGACTATCGCCATGGACGTCAGAAAGATCAGGATGGGGTTCAGGTCCGTCAGCGCACCATAGATGCGTGCCATCAGCCAGCCGAACGCGGCGCCTGTCACCAGCAGTACGGCACGGGCGATGCGCAGTTGCCTGGTGTCCGGTGTGTGGTAGGGCAGTCGATGATGGGCATAGCCCATGGCCGCCAGCGTCGGTATACACAGCGCAAGCAGTGCAAGATTTTCCATATCGCGCTCCGGATCGGTGGGGCCGTGCATCATACACGTTAGTGCGGCGGCGCCGCCCCCCGGGACCTGATCGCGCCGAACGGGCCGGTGTCCGCCTATATGCCCGCCTTGGCCAGATGGTGGGCAATGGCTTTCAGGGATTCCATGCCCTGGACGTCATGTTCCAGCATCGGGACGCGGACGTGTGGCAGGTCGCCAAGATCGCGCTCGATAACCCGGAGATAGTCGGCCTCCTGCCGTCGGCGCCGCTGCAGGAAAGTGCCATCGACGTCGTCCGGAAGTACGCGGTTGACTATCGCCCCGGCAATGGGAATATCGAACTGCCTGAGGACTTCCAGCGCCTTTCGGGTCTCCAGAATGGGCAGGCGCTCCGGCGTGAGCACGAACAGGAAAGCCGTCTGCTCGACATCCGTGAGCAGTCGGCGGGCACGATGGAACAGCCGGCGACGGTTGAGCAGGGTTTCGGTAATCCGGCGCGTACGCCGGTCCATGCCTTCGAACGGATCCTCGTCGGGTTCATCGAATGGCGTCGGCACCTCGGCCCGGGCACCGGTTGGCGTCAGGTGTCGCAGAACCTTGCCCAGTTGTTCGGATTTGCGCGTATGGGAGAGCATCCCGTCGGTCCAGGCCGCCATGGCCTCGGGCAGGGTCAGGAGGCGCAGGGTATGGCCGGTCGGTGCGGTGTCGAACACCACCAGGTCATAGCGGTCCCTGCCGTCAAGCATGATCTGCGCCACGCGTTCCAGCATGGCCGCTTCAATGGCGCCGGGGGACTGCCGCGCCAGGGCCATCTGGCGTTCGATCTCGCCATGCATGTCCGGGGAAACCAAGCTTTTCATGGTCTCGGTGACGTTATCGATGTGGCGCCTGGCCTGGGCCTCGGGGTCGATCTCCAGACCCCAGAGCCCTGCGGCCAGGCAGGTTTCGCGATCGCCGATCTCGCGATCGAAGGCGTCCCCCAGGGAATGCGCCGGATCGGTGGACACCACCAGGCAGGTGCGTTCCCGCTCCGCGGCGAGCAGGCCCAGGGCCGCGGCAGTGGTGGTCTTGCCAACGCCGCCCTTGCCCCCGACGAAGACAATGCGGCGCTCGGTCAGCGTGTGCAGGTCAGCCATTGGTGTTCAGCAACAGCGGAAATGGTCGAGGGGAGAGCGTTCCATGCCCATGCGCAGGTGCCACTCGTGAAAACGCTCCAGGAGCAGCGGCTGCACTTCAAGCGTGTAATAGGTGGCCGGATTGGGCACGCCCATCATCTCGGAGAAGACCAGGAGCATGAACAGGTCCTCCTCGTCCCGCCGGGCGCGGGCGATGGTGGACCGGTAACGGCCGAAATAGAATTCCTCGGCAACGTACCGGGCCTGTCTCAGCCAGGCCCGGACACGTTCGGGATCCAGACCGACGAGGGTTCTCTCATGCCTGTTCCTGTGGTCCCGATCCCGCATCGTCAATGTTGCTCCGACAGGCCGTTGCTCAGGCGGCGGTTCGAGCCTCCCGGAAATGCTTGCGCAACGTACCGACACACTCCAGCAGGACCAGCACGGCGGCCACCAGGATGATGACATCCAGCGTCAGCAGGAACCAGTCTCCTGCCTCGTAGAAGGTTCTCAGCTGTACGAGCAGGGCAAACGTGGTCATGGTCAGCAGGAATGCCAGTGGTATCAGCGTGAACCACATTGGCCGGCCAAGGCGGACGATGATCACCGTCATCACCAGCAGGGTCAGGCCGGCCAGCAACTGGTTGGTGGTGCCGAACAGCGGCCAGAGCAGCATGCCGCCGGTGCCATCGGTACCGCCGGCACCAAACGCCAGGGCGACGCACGCGCCAACTGCGACCACGGTGGAAACCGGTACGCTCTTCAGCATGGGAATGTTATAGATGTTGCCCCACTCCTGCATAATGTAGCGCTGCAAGCGCACACCGGTATCCATGGTTGTACCGGCAAACAGCACGGTCATGACCGTCAGCAGGGTGACCGCGATCGCTTCGGACAGTCCGGTACCGTTGGAAACGATGGTGGCGCCACCCTGGACGAAGGCACCGACCCCGCCCTCGCCGAAGGCACTGTACATTTCACGCCACTCGCCGAGGGTGGCCAGACCGGCGGTGGTGGCCAGGATGGCGGCCAGCGCCAGGCAACCCTCGCCGATGGCACCGAAGTAACCCACGAAGCGCACGTCCGTTTCCCTGTTGATCTGCTTCGAGGTGGTTCCGGATGAAACCAGGCCATGGAAACCGGATATGGCCCCGCAGGCGATGGTCACGAACAGGAGCGGAATCAGCGACGGCGTGCCTGCGGGCACATCCGCGTTGTAGGCGGGCGCCACGATCGTCGGATTGGATAGCAGGACCGCCGCGTAGACCAGCCCCAGGCCGATGAACAGCTGCAGTCCGTTGATGTAGTCGCGCGGCTGCAGCAGTATCCAGACCGGGAGCAGCGAGGCGATGCCCGCGTAGAGGAACAGCAGGATGATCCATTGGCTGTTCGGCGGCAGACCGGCAACCGACGCCGGCAGTTCCACTGGCACGTTGGGGCCGATACCGATCAGCGCATACAGGGCGACCACGCCGATGATCGACACCGTGAGCAGGTTGATTCGCCAGCGATAGATCATCTGGCCGATTATGAGTGCGACGACGATGGCGCCCCAGGCCGGTATCACCGCCGATGGATTGTTCACCAGCAGGCTGGCAATGACCACGGCAAACACCGCGTTCACCATCAGCAGTACCAGGAAGATCACGATCATGAACAGGCTGCGGGCGCGCGCGCCGACCACGTCGCCCGTGACCGCGCCGATGGAGCGGGCCTTGTTGCGAACGCTGGCCCAGATTGCCCCTGCATCATGAACGCCGGCGAAGAAGATGGTGCCGAGTATCACCCACAGGAATGCCGGAGCCCAGCCCCAGATTACGGCAATGGCCGGTCCGACTATGGGCGCCGCGCCGGCGACCGAGGTGAAATGGTGGCCCCAGAGTATGAAACGGTTGGTCGGCACGTAATCGACACCGTCTTCCATTTCATGGGCGGGCGTGCGGTAGTCCGGGTCAAGCTGGAAAATCTTTTCCGCAATGAACTTGGAATAGACGAAATATCCCAGGGCCATGGCCCCGAGGCCCGCCAGGAGGACGATGATCGCGCTCATGAGACTCCCTCTCCGTTCTTCTGCGGTTTCTGCTCCCGGCCACGTGACCGAGGCGGCGCTTATCCGAATGGTAGTCCCTGGCGGCGCCGGTGGCGACATTCCGCCCTTGGTCGTGCGTGGGATCGGTGTTTCCGTTAGCTTAGGTGCATCTCGGTAAAGGCGGGTTGTTTGCGGTGCGAAGGCGGATAAGCAGGCTGCGGTCCCGGCGACTGGCCATCGTGTCGAGTGCACTGGTGGTCGGGCTGCTGCTGGCCGCCCTTGCCCTGGTGCTGACGGATTACGCGGATGTGGAGCGGCGTTTCACCACCATAGGCACCGGTGGCGTCACCGGCGTCTACTACCCGGCCGGCGGCGCCATCTGCCGGCTGCTCAATCGTGAACGGGAGCGCCACGGCAT
Organism: Ectothiorhodospiraceae bacterium; assembly: GCA_007130525.1. GTDB lineage: Bacteria > Pseudomonadota > Gammaproteobacteria > Nitrococcales > Aquisalimonadaceae > Methylonatrum. The sequence continues at coordinate 12,409 of SLSJ01000083.1, forward strand.
ACGTTGTTCGGTCGAAAGTACCGCGGGCTCGATTTACAACCTCAATGCCCTGCGCACCGGAGACCTTTCCTTCGGCGTCGTGCAGTCCGACTGGCAATATCATGCCTACACCGGCGGCAGCGATTTCCGCGAAGAGGGTCCGCACGAGGAACTGCGCTCTGTCTTCTCGCTGCATCCGGAACCCTTTACGGTGCTGGTCCGCAGAGACTCGGAGATACGCGGTTTCGAGGATATACGCGGCCATCGCGTGAACGTGGGCAATCCGGGGTCCGGTCAGCGCGGGACGGTGGAGAGGCTGATGCGGGGGTACGGCTGGGACATGGACGACTTTTCCCTGGCTTCGGAGTTGCCCTCCCGGGAGCAGGCCGCCGCGCTCTGCGACAATCGCATTGACGTCATCCTGTTTACGGTCGGTCATCCCTCCGGTTCCATCCAGGAACCCATCGCCACCTGCGACGCCCGGCTGGTGCCGGTGGAGGGGGAGGTGGTGGACGGCCTGGTGGACGACAATCCCTACTACGCCCGCGCGACCCTGCCCGCCGGCATGTATCCGGGGCAGGACGAGGACGTGCCAACCTTTGGCGTGGCGGCGACCCTGGTTACCACCACGGCGGTGCCCGCGGACGTGGTCTATGAACTGACCCGTGCAGTGTTCGCGAACTTCGACGGATTTCGCGCCCTGCATCCGGCATTCTCTGTTCTCGAGCCGGAGGCGATGAGCAGTGACGGCTTGTCCGCGCCCCTGCATGAGGGCGCCAGACGCTACTACCGCGAACACGGATTCGGGGACTGATGGTTGAAGAGAGCCCAGGACAGGCCGACGGCTCCGGCAGGTTCGTCGCGCGTATCGTGTTCGTGCTGGCGCTGTGCTGGTCACTGTTTCAGATCTGGATAGCGTCGCCGCTTCCATATGTGCTGGGTTTCGCCGTTTTCACCGAGACACAGTCGCGTTCCATACATCTGGCCTTCGCGCTGGTGCTCGCCTACCTGGTTCATCCCGCTGCCTCCCGCCGTCACGGCTCGCCGGTCGCCGGTTGGTGCTTCCTCACTGCCGCGGTGGCGGTTCTGGCGTATGCGGCGGCGCTCTACCTTGGCCTTGTGGACGGTGTGCGGCCCGGTCTGCTGGTACTCACGGGGGTAGCGCTCGCCGGCGTCGCCCTTGCTGCCATGCGCGAGCAGAACGGACGCCCGGTGCCGGCAATCGACTGGTTGCTGGCCGTGACCGCGGCCCTGACGGCGCTGTACCTGTATCTCTACTATGAGCAACTGGCGATGCGTCCGGGGCGACCGCTGTTCATGGATCTGGCCGTCTCCGGTGTCGGTCTGGTGCTCCTGCTGGAAGCCACCCGACGGGCCCTTGGGCCGGCGCTGACGTTGATCGCGGCGGTATTCCTGCTCTACACCTTTGCCGGGCCGCACATGCCCGATGTGCTCGCGCACCGCGGGGCGTCCTTTGCCCGCGCGGCCTCCCAGTACTGGTTGTCCGGGGAGGGGGTTTTCGGCATCGCCCTGGGCGTGTCCACCAACTTCGTGTTCCTGTTCGTGCTGTTCGGCGCACTGCTGGATCGGGCGGGGGCCGGCAACTACTTCATCCAGGTGGCGTACTCGCTGCTGGGTCACATGCGCGGCGGGCCGGCAAAGGCGGCGGTGGTAGCCTCCGGAATGACCGGTGTGGTGTCGGGATCGTCCATTGCCAATACGGTCACTACCGGCACCTTCACCATACCGCTGATGAAGCGCGTCGGGTTCCGTGCCGACAAGGCGGGTGCCGTGGAAGTGGCCAGCTCGGTAAACGGCCAGCTTATGCCGCCGGTGATGGGTGCTGCCGCCTTCCTGATGGTGGAGTACGTGGGGATCTCCTACGTGGAGGTCATCCGTCACGCCATACTGCCTGCCGCCATCGCCTACGTGGCGCTGCTCTATATCGTGCATTTGGAGGCGCTGAAAGCAGGCATGCAGGGCATCCCGCCGAGCACGGAAACGCCGCGCGTTCAGCGCCTGCTGACCCTTGCCTTCACGGTGTTGAGCCTGCTGCTCCTTGCCGGTGTGATCTACTACGGCATGCTCTGGCTGCAGCCCATGCTCGGGCGGGTAACCGGAGTATTCACCGGGCTGTTGCTGCTGATTGCCTACCTCGGTCTGCTCTGGAATGCGTCGCGTTTTCCGCCTTTGCCGGCGGATCGCTCCGACGAGCCTCTGACCAGGCTGCCGGCTGCAAAGCCCACCATCAACAGCGGGCTGCACTTCGTTCTTCCGATCGTGGTATTGGTCTGGGCGCTTGTGGTGGAACGGCTGTCGCCGGGAGTAGCGGCTTTCTGGGCCGTGATGCTGCTGGTATTCATTCTGCTCACGCAACGGCCGCTGCTTGCGCTGTTCCGCGGCCAGCGCGGCTATCTCGCCGCGGCGGTGCGGGGTGGGGCGGACCTGCTGCATGGCATGGTCATGGGTGCCCGCAACATGATCGCCATAGCCGTGGCCACGGCCACCGCCGGCATCGTGGTCGGCACCGTGTCCATGACCGGCGTTGGCCTGGTGCTTACGCAAGTGGTAGAGGCCCTGTCAGGGGGCAATCTGCTGCTGATACTCGTTCTGGTGGCGCTGATGAGCGTGGTCCTGGGGCTGGGGCTGCCGACCACTGCGAACTACATCATCGTGGCAACCCTGATGGCGCCCGTGGTCGTCGAACTGGGTGCGGAGGCAGGGCTGGTGGTGCCGCTGATCGCCGTCCACCTGTTTGTCTTCTACTTCGGCATCATGGCCGACCTGACTCCGCCGGTCGGGCTCGCCTCATATGCCGCTGCGGCCATCTCGCGCGGCGATCCGATCATGACCGGCGTTCACGCGTTCTGGTACAGCCTGCGCATGGTCGCGTTGCCGTTCATCTTCATCTTCAATACCCAGCTCTTGCTGATCGGGGTGGAAACGGTGCCGGGGCTGCTGCTGATCATATTTTCCGCGACCGTCGCCATGCTGGTATTCGCCGCCGCCACCCAGGGTTTCTTCGTTACCCGCACGCGCTGGTACGAAGCGGCCGCCTTGCTGCTGGTGGCCTTTACTCTGCTGCGCCCCGGATTCTGGATGGACCGCATTCACGCCCCGTACGAGCATCTGGATGCGGCCCGGCTTACCGAGGTTGTGGAGGCGCTGCCGGACGGCGGCAATCTGCGTTTCTGGGTGGAAGGGGACGATGCGGAGGGCAGGGAAGTCTCCAGAGCCGTGATGCTGCCCCTGCCGGAAGCGGAAACCGCCGAAGAGCGCCTGCGCCTGGCAGGGATCAGCCTGGTGGAAGAGGATGGCAAAAATCGCATCCAGGATGTGGAATACGGCAGTCCCGCGGAGCGCGCGAGGATCGATTACGGCTGGCGGGTTACACGCGTGCTGGTGCCTGCCGACCGGCCCGCGCCGGAGTGGTTCTTCCTGCCGGCGCTTGGCCTGCTTGCGGGAGTGTGGTGGTGGCAGCGGCGCCGATTGATGAAACCGTGATAAGAGCCTGTGGCATCATCGTGCCGAAAACCAGCCGTCTTCAGCCATTCCCCGGAAAGTAATCAACCATCAGGTACTCCGCGTCGGCCCCGAGTTCCAACCGGTTACGATGCCGCCGCCACGTGTGTCGGACCGATCAGGCCAGCAGGCTGCGCAGCATCCACGCAGTCTTCTCATGCACCTGCATCCGCTGCGTCAGCAGATCCGCTGTCGGCTCGTCACTTGCTGCCTCCACGGGCGGGAATATGCTGCGGGCTGTGCGCACCACTGTTTCCTGGTCCTGGACCAGTTGGCTGACCATGTCCGCGGCTTCAACAATCTCGCCGGGATTCTCCTTTATGGAGCTGAGCTCGGAAAATTCCTTGTAGCTTCCCGGTGCCGGATAGCCCAGGGCGCGAATGCGTTCGGCAATCTCGTCGACGGCGGTTGCCAGTTCCGTGTACTGCTCCTCGAACATCAGGTGCAGAGTCTGGAACATGGGGCCGGTGACATTCCAGTGATAATTGTGCGTCTTCAGGTACAGGGTGTAGGTATCCGCCAGCAAGTGGCAGAGACCGTCGGCGATCTGGCGCCGGGAGGCCTCGTCGATGCCGATGTCGATCGGCGGCTGGGAAGCCTTGCGCATTCCGGGATCTTTAAGCTGTGCCATGAGTTGCCTCCATCAGCATGGGAGTGATTCTGGTATCAGGATCCGTCAAACGGACCGTTCAGTCCAATTCGTTGATAGTGTCGTCCTCATAGCCTCCATCAATCGGAACCGGGGCTGTTGCCCCCGGGCAACCGGGTAACGGCGCCCACATGCCTTATCCGGGTGTTCCGGACTCGGAGAATTACGTCCACGGTGCTATACAAGATTATCCCGTGACAACGGATTCGCCAGGAGGATGCCGTGATGCGGACCGATTTCCCGTGTGTTGCGCTTTTAGTGTGCTCGCTGTCTGTCTCGCCAGTCGTTGTTGGCTCGGAGCGTGGAGCGGGCGAGCCGCTTCCGCAAGTGCCCGACCGGAATGCGTGCCATGTCGGTGTGACCGCGCAGTCGACATTGCTCCTGCCGTTCTTGCTGCGGCAAGCTGAAACCCGGCCGTTTACCGCGGATGTCATTCCGACGGGTGAAGCTGCCGAGGGCCTGCCACCGCTGTTCGATGATCTCGGTACCCTGAGAATGGCGGTCACGACCGATTCGGACGCTGCGCAGCGGTATTTCGACCAGGGACTGCGTTTATCCTACGCATTCAATCATGCCGAGGCCCGGCGCGCGTTCGAGGCCGCCCGGCGGTTCGATTCGGCGTGCGCCATGTGTTTCTGGGGCGAAGCGCTGGTGCTCGGGCCGAACATCAACGCGCCGATGTTTCCGGAAGCGGTCGAGCCGGCCCATGCAGCGGTGCTTCGCGCCCAGGCCCTGGCAGGCGCTGCCAGTGACAGGGAGCAGGCGTTGATCGGGGCGCTCGCACAGCGTTATGACGATCGTCCCGATGCCGATCGGGCCGCGCTGGATACGGCCTACGCCGATGCCATGGCCGAGGTGGCGGATCGCTTTCCGGAAGACGACGAAGTTCAGGTCCTGTACGCGGAGTCACTGATGAATCTCTCGGCCTGGGACTACTGGCATCCAGGCGGGGAAAAGCCGAAGGGCCGGTCCGGTGAGATGATCGCGGCGCTGGAACAGGTGCTGGATCGCAACCCGGATCACCCGGGCGCGATTCATCTCTACATTCACGCCGTCGAGGCCTCGGCTGCGCCGGAGCGGGCTCTTCCACATGCGCGGCGACTCGCGGACCTGATGCCGGCGGCCGGCCACATCGTACACATGCCGGCTCATATCTACTATCGGCTCGGCCTGTACCGGCAGTCCCTGGAGGCAAACATTGATGCCGTGGCTGCGGACGAGCGTTACTTCGAGCAGTCGGCCAGCGATCCCTTCTATCGCAACGGCTATTATCCGCACAACCTGCATTTCCTGATGGTCTCGGCGCAGATGGGCGGGGACGCTGCCACTGCCCTGGAGACCGCGGACAAGCTCGATGATGTGATCGACCTCGACTTTGTTCGTTTTGCCGCCGCCCTGCAGCCGATAAAGGCGGCACCGTATTTCACCCATGCGCAGTTCAGCGAACCGGAGACCATCTTCGCGCTACCCGATCCGGGCGACGAGTTCGTGCTGATGAAAGCGCTCTGGCACTACGCTCGCGCGTTGGCCTACACCACGGCTGGTCGGTTTGACGAGGCGGAAGGGGAGATCGCCGCACTGGCCGCCATCGAATCCGTCGCAGATTTCGGACCACTGACTGAGTCGGGCGTGCCGGGGCGGGAAGTGGTGCAGATCGCGCATATCGTTGCCGGAGGGCGCCTCGCCGATGCCCGCGGAGATTTGACAGCGGCGGCGGATGCCTATCGCGAAGCGATTGCGGTCGAGGACACCCTGGCCTACATGGAGCCGCCATACTGGTATTACCCCATCCGCCAGTCGCTCGGCGCCGTGCTGCTGCGCAGCGGACGGATAGACGACGCCGAACTGGCGTTCCGGCAAAGCCTGGAGCGGGTACCGAACAATGGCTGGGCCCTGTATGGATTACAGCAGGTGTATCGGCTGAGCGGTGACGAACGCGCCGAGCGGCGCGTCACCGAAAAACTCGACGATGCATGGTTCGGGGAACGCGGATTGCTTGATCTGAAGCGCCTTTGAAAGCGCGAATCCAGGGCACCCCCACGGCATTGCGTGGGGGTGCCCTTCATGGGGTGCTGCGGCTAGAACCATGCAGGACGCTGGTGCCGCCGCCGTCGGTATCACTCAGGGTGCGCCGAACCTGGCAATGACCTCCGCGCCGGTGAGTCGCTCCGTCGCGTTTGCGAAATCGTAGTAGGGTGGTTTGTCGTCGATGAAGATCTCCTGCACCAGCTGCCAGTTCCCGTCCGAATCCAGCACTCCAACCGGTATGGCGAGGAGGCCGCCTGCCTTCAGACGATAATAAAGGTGCGTGCCGCAGCGGCTGCAGAACGCACGCTCCGCCCATTCGGACGAGTCGTAGGTTGTGATGCTTGACGCACCGCCAACGTCCGCGTCGTCCGCGCATTGCGCCACGATTAGCGCGCCGCCGCCCCAACGGCGACACATGGTGCAGTGACACGCATCGAGGTGACGACTTTTCGGTTGCGCGGTAATGGTGACGGCGCCACACAGGCAGCGACCGGTAAGCCTCTGCGCTTCAGACATGACTGATCCTCCGAACGGCGATGATGGTGACGGCACGATTACGGCTATGGGCGCTTAACCCGTGCTGGCAGCTTCGAATGTACACCAGCCTGTGCTGCAGGGGGGCGGCGTCGGCATGAGATCGCGCTGTGTTGTCAAGGGGGGTGCCGAGTCATCATGACCGGCACGACTGTCCCCTGTAAATGGTTTGCTGTTACTGAATGTCAGGAAGAAAAAAACTTATAAAATAGGGAGATAGCAAATAATTGCAATGTGGATTATCCGCTGGCTGTCTGGTTTCGGGTTTCCCGTGGTGTTTCACGGGCTGGCAAATTGCCATGACCTATGATGGAAGGATGGCGGCGTCGTGTCGTATCCCCATGACATTTCGGTCAATGCGCAGCTCATGAAATTTCTCGGGAAATACCGGCATGAAGGGCTCATCCGCTACGGGCTCTGTTCAGGTTTCGGAATACTGCTTCGGGATAGCGTAGACAGCGTGTGTCTCCGACCGGGGCGGCACCGGGGACTTTCGGATTCGGCACCAATTGCTGCGGACTGCGGTCACGGCCTGCCTGCCAGGATCGTCCGCCGGG
>SLSJ01000075.1 GCA_007130525.1 Ectothiorhodospiraceae bacterium
GTCCAGCAGTTCGACCCGCAGGGGGCCGGGCGCTCCCGGGCGCGTGTCCCGCAGTTGCAGCCCCTGCTCCGTGTACTCGAGGACCAGCGCCGACAGCGCCTCGCTACGGCCTGCCAGCGGCAGTCCAAGCTGCTGCGCCAGGGCCCTGGCCCTGGCTTTTTCTGCCGTGTCCGGAAAGCGCACCGTGATCAGGGACTTCTGTGCGCCTTTCTGAAATTCGTTTTTCATTCAATCTCTTGAGCGGATGCTCGCTCGCTTGTGCCGGTTTGTTGCTCTGCAGTATGATCCCATGCCCGATGAACCGTACCGTTTTGCGGATACACTATCAGGATCGGATGAGACTCATGCCGGTCCCATGCCCTCAGGGGCACCGCCGCGAGGAATCAGCAATATGTCGGACAAATCCAACGAAGAGATCCGGGCCGATGCCGAGGAGCTCTCCCGCACGCTGGTGGACATCAGCGTGCGTAGCCAGGAAATGGTCAAGGATTTCCTGGACAACAAGCAGGGCGCGGGCATCATCAACCTGGATGACGCCATGCACATGAGCGGGCTGTTCCAGCAGCTCACCACCCGGCTGATGGCGAATCCCATGCAGCTTGCGCAGGCGCAGATGGCCTTCTGGCAGGACTACCTGCAGCTGGTGAGCAAGGCTGCGCTGCGTTTCTGGGGCCATCATCAGGATCCCGTGATTTCCCCGGATCCCACCGACAAGCGTTTTCGCCATGAGGCCTGGGAAGAGAACCCGATCTTCGATTTCATCAAGCAGTCGTACCTGCTTGCCGCCGACTATATCCATTCCACGGTTAAGGATGTGGACGGCCTGGACGACCAGACCGCGCGCAAGATCTCGTTCCATACCCGCCAGTTCGTGGACGCGCTGTCACCCACCAACTTCGTGGCCACCAATCCGGCCGTGCTGGAAAAGACGCTGGAGACCAAGGGTCACAATCTGCTAAAGGGGCTGAAGAATCTGCTCAATGACCTGTCGGCCGCGGACGGCAAGCTGCGCATCAGCATGACCGACACCGAGGCTTTCGATGTTGGCAAGAATCTGGCCATAACGCCGGGCAAGGTCATCTACCAGAATGACCTGACCCAGCTTATCCAGTACAACCCGACCACCGACAAGGTGTACAAGCGGCCGCTGCTGTTCGTGCCGCCGTGGATCAACAAGTACTACATCCTTGATCTGCAGCCGAAGAACTCCTTGATCCGCTACATGGTGGAGCAGGGACACACGGTTTTCGTCATCTCCTGGAAGAACCCGACCCGGGAGCATGCCGACAAGCGGTTCGAGGATTACATGCTCGAGGGTCCGCTGGCGGCGCTCGACGCCATCGAGCAGGCCACCGGCGAAACCGACGTCAACTGCGTCGGCTACTGCCTCGGCGGCACCCTGCTCGGCGCCACCCTGGCGTACATGGCGGCGAAGAAGGATGACCGCATCAAGAGCGCGACGTTCTTTACCGCCATGCTCGATTTCAATCGTCCGGGCGAACTCGAGGTGTTCGTGGACGAGGAGCAACTGGCGGCGCTCGAGCGGCGCATGGATGACAAGGGCTACCTGGAAGGCCCGGCCATGTCGGCCACCATGAGCAGCCTGCGGGCCAACGACCTGGTCTGGTCGTTCTTCATCAGTAACTACCTGCGGGGCGACGATCCTTTCCCCTTCGACCTGCTGTACTGGAACCAGGACTGCACCAACATGCCGGCGAAGATGCATGGCTTCTACCTTCGCAACATGTACCAGCGGAACGCGCTCAAGGACCCGGGCGGCATCACCCTGGATGACGAACCCATCGATCTGCGCAAGATCGAGACGCCCGCCTGCTTCGTATCGGCTGCGGAGGACCACATTGCGCCGTGGAAGACCTGCTACCGGGGTGTACACCTCCTCTCGGGGCCGGCGACCTTCATCCTCGGCGGATCCGGGCATATCGCCGGCATCATCAACCCGCCGGAGAAGAACAAGTACGGCTACTGGACCAATACCCGCAATCCGGAAGACCCCGATGCCTGGCTCGACAGCGCCAAGCATAACGAAGGCTCCTGGTGGCCGGAGTGGAATCGCTGGCTCACACGTCGTTCCGGCGCCAAGGTGGATGCGCGCAAGCCCGGCGACGGCAAACTCAAGCCCATCGAGGATGCACCGGGCAGCTACGTGAAGGAGGAGGCCTGCTGAGCGGAGCTCGGCAGGTCAGCGGCGAGGGCGGGGAGTTGAAGGCGCAGGTGCGGGCGTCCCGGCTGTCGGTTCGCGGCGAGGCGCGAGTCCGGCCTGCGCCTCTCATCCCTCGCCTCTCGCCTCCCGCCTCTCGCTTCTCGCCTCTCTCACCCACCCCTCCACGGCCTTGACGATCCCGCTGCCCGTCAGACCCGCTGCGGCCAGCAGATCCTCACGACTGCCGTGCGGCAGGTAGCGGTCCTCCAGGCCGATATGGCGCACCGGAACATTCAGATCGCGTGCCGCAAGCCATTCGGCGACAGCGCTTCCCACTCCGCCCGCCACCGCGTTCTCCTCGATGGTGACGAGAAGGCGGTGCCCGCTTGCCAGGCGCTGCAGCATGTTGCCATCCAGCGGTTTGACGAAACGCATGTTCGCGACCGTCGCGTCCAGGTCTTCCGCTGCCTCCAGGGCCGGCGTCAGCATGCTGCCGAAGGCAAGCAGGGCGATCCCGCCGCCACCGCTGCGGCGCAGTTCCGCCTCGCCCAGCGGCAGCGGCTCGAGGTCGTCCGGCACCGCCGTTCCCGGGCCGCCGCCGCGCGGGTAGCGCACCGCCGACGGTCCCTCCAGCCCCAGGCCGGTACTGAGCATCCGCCGGCACTCGGCCTCGTCCGCCGGCGCCATGATCACCATGTTGGGAATGCAGCGCAGGAAGCTGAGATCGAAGGCGCCGGCATGGGTCGGACCGTCGGGGCCCACCAGGCCGGCGCGGTCGATGGCGAAGAGCACCGGCAGGTTCTGCAGCGCCACGTCGTGGATGAGCTGGTCGTAGGCTCGCTGCAGGAAGGTGGAGTAGATGGCCACCACCGGACGCAGGCCCTCGCAGGCCATGCCCGCGGCCAGGGTCACCGCGTGCTGCTCGGCGATGCCGACATCGAAATAGCGCTCCGGGAACTCTTCCGAGTAGCGCACCATCCCGGACCCTTCCCGCATGGCCGGAGTGATTGCCATCAGGCGCGGTTCCGCCTTTGCCATGTCGCAGAGCCAGTCACCGAAAATCTTGCTGTAGGTCACCTTCGAGGGACCCTTGCCGGCGCTCAGCCCCTGTGACGGATCGAACGGACTGACTCCGTGGTAGCCAACCGGGTCACTCTCGGCCGGCTCGTAGCCCTTGCCCTTGCGGGTGACCACGTGCAGCAGCCTGGGTCCGCCGGCGGTGCGCAGGTTACGCAGCACCGGCACCAGGGCATCCAGATCGTGGCCGTCCACCGGGCCGTAATAGTCGATATTCAGTTCCTCGAACAGGGTTCCCGGCGCCGTCATGCCCTTGACGTGGCCTTCCACCCGGCGCGCCAGCTCATGGGCCGGCGGCAGCTGACGCAGAACGCGCTTGCCGCCCTCGCGAAGCCCCGAATAAAGCCGTCCCGAGAGCAGCCGGGTCAGGTAGCCGGAAAGGGCGCCGACGTTGGGGGAAATCGACATCTCGTTGTCGTTGAGGATGATGAGCAGGTCGGCGCCCACGTCGCCGGCCTGGTCCAGCGCCTCGAAGGCCATGCCGGCGGTCATGGCGCCGTCGCCGATCACCGCCACGCACTTGCGGGAACTGTCCTGTCGCCGGGCGGCCAGCGCCATGCCGAGGGCCGCGCTGATGGACGTGCTGGAATGACCGGTGCCGAAGGTGTCGAACGGGCTTTCGTCGCGTTTCGGGAACGGCGCCAGCCCGCCGGTCTTGCGAATACTGGCCAGTCGGTCCCGGCGTCCCGTGAGAATCTTGTGCGGATAGGTCTGATGGCCCACATCCCAGACCAGGCGGTCCTGCGGAGTCTGGAACACGTAGTGCAGGGCGATGGTCAGTTCCACCGTCCCCAGGCCGGCGCCCAGGTGGCCGCCGTTGCGGGATACGGTGTCAAGCAGGAAAGCGCGCAGTTCCCCCGCCAGGGCCGCGAGCCGCGGTTCCGGCAGACGGCGCAGGTCTTCGGGGCTGTCGATGGTTTCCAGCAGGGGGTATACGTTGGCCACCCGGGTCCTCCGTCGGCAGGAAAGGTAAAAACCGTCAGTATCGCTTCCCGGGGCGTCGCCGCCAACCGTTTCGGAGCCGCTGATCCGTTCCGGCGGTCGCGCCGGAGTCGATTTCGACTGCCGGTGCCGAGGACGGAACCCCCGCCCGGTCTACGCATTACGTTAACTAGTGGTAAAATCCCCGCCTTTTCCCCCACGGGTTGGATCAAGGTATGAGCGAAACACCACTGGTTGGCGTGATCATGGGCAGCAGGTCGGACTGGGAGACCATGAGCAACACGGATGAAGTGCTCACCGAGTTCGGTGTCGCCCACGAGTGCCGGGTCGTGTCCGCCCACCGTACCCCGGAGCTGATGCGCGAGTATGCCCGTGAGGCCGAGCGGCGCGGGCTGGAAGTGATCATCGCCGGCGCCGGTGGCGCCGCGCATCTGCCCGGCATGGTTGCCGCGCAGACCACGCTGCCGGTGCTCGGCGTCCCCGTGGAAAGCCAGGCCATGAAAGGACTGGATTCGCTCTATTCCATTGTCCAGATGCCGGCCGGCGTCCCGGTGGGCACCCTGGCCATCGGCAGGGCCGGCGCCCGTAATGCCGCGCTTCTGGCCATCGCCATCCTTGCCGCCAGCCGGCCGGAGCTACGGGCGCGTCTCCAGGCGTTCCGCGATGAGCAGGAACGCGCCGTGGGCAAGGAACGCCTGCCGTGAGCCGGGTGATCCTCCCGGGCGCCACCATCGGCGTGCTCGGCAGCGGTCAGCTGGGGCGCATGTTCGCCGTGGCCGCGCGCCGCATGGGCTACCGCGTGCACACGTTTTCGCCGGCCGAGGATACGCCCACCGGCCACCTGGCCGACCGTGAAGTGATGGCCCCCTATGACGATCTGGACGCGGTGGCCGATTTCGCGCGGCGCGTCGACGTCGTCACCTTCGAATTCGAGAACGTGCTTTCCGCCACCACCGACTGCGCCGCGAGCCACGCGCCGGTTCGGCCCGCGGGCGTGGTGCTGCAGGTATGCCAGCACCGTTTGCGTGAGAAGACCTTCCTGCGCGATCGCGGCTTTCCGGTCACGCCCTTCCGGTCCGTGTCGTCGCCGGAACAACTTTCCCGGGCGGCCTCGGAGCTCGGATTGCCGGCGGTGCTGAAAACCGCCGGCTTCGGCTATGACGGCAAGGGCCAGACGGTGATCCGCGACCGCGACGGGCTTGAAGCGGCCTGGGCCCGGATGGACGGCGCCCAGGCCGTGCTCGAGGCCTTCGTGCCCTTCCAGCGCGAGGTCTCGGTGATCGCGGCGCGCGGGCTGAACGGTGAGTTCGCCCACTGGGGCGTGGTCGAGAACGAGCACCGCGATCACATCCTCGACGTGTCCACGCCGGAGGCGCCGCTTTCCGCCGCCCTGCACGACCAGGCAATCGATGTCACCCGCGGCATAGTCGAAGCGCTGGATGTGGTCGGGGTACTCTGCGTGGAGTTCTTCATCGGCCCCCATGACGACCTCCTTGTCAACGAACTGGCGCCACGACCGCACAATTCCGGGCATTTCACCTTCGACGCCAGCATCACCAGCCAGTTCGAACAGCAGTTGCGGGCCGTGTGCGGCCTGCCCCTGGGCAGCACGGAGCTGTTGCGTCCGGCCTCCA
>SLSJ01000059.1 GCA_007130525.1 Ectothiorhodospiraceae bacterium
AGGGAGTACGCCCCGTCACGGCGAGCAGATCGGCGTGCGTAGTAGAAGGGCGGTGAGATATGCGGGCCAGTTCCCGTCAACCTTTGCCTTACCACGTGTGGACCTGCAGGTTGGAGGAGTGTCGAATGACCAGCAGTCGGAACGAGGCCGACCTCATGGATGCCCTGCCGGACGAGACGGTCGCTTCCTATCTGGAAAATCACCCGGACTTCTTCATCCGCCATCCCGAACTCAGCGAGCGCATCCGCATTCCCCACGAATGCGGCGACGCAGTGTCATTGCTCAATTACCAGGTCGAACGGTTGCGGGAAAGAAACCGTTGGCAGGAAAGGCGGCTCCATGAATTGGTGCAGGTCGCACGCGAAAACGATCGCCTGGCCGAACGCCTGCACCGGTTGACCCTGGACCTGATGGACAGCGGCGATCTTGACAGTGTGCTGCATGCCCTCAGGGAGGGCCTGCGCGGTCATTTCGACGCCGACATGGTAGCCGTCCGGCTGTTCGACTCCGGCCGACTACGGGACAGTCACGAGGAATTCATCGCGTCGGGCGATGCGGCACTCGCGCACTTCAGGCGGTTTATCGAGGACGAGCGCCCGGTGTGCGGCAATCTGCCGTCCGAGCAGGCGGATTTCCTGTTCGGCGACAGCGCGCGCAAGGTCGCATCGGCAGCGCTCATTCCGGTGGCCGACCAGAGGATCATGGGCCTGCTGGCGATCGGCAGTTACGTGCGGGACCGCTTTCATCCCAGCCAGGGCACGGTCTTTCTCCGCCAACTCGGACAGGTCGCCGGTCGCGCACTGCGCCCGCATTTGGACCGGTCGTGACCCCGGAAGCGCTGGGCTGGCTGGAGCGCTATCAGCGGCACCTGGTCAGCGAACGCCGCCTATCCTCCCTCACCTGCAAGCACTACCGGCGCGAGCTGGACGGCCTGGCCCACTGGTGTCGGCAACAGGGCATCAACGACTGGAGTGACATCGACGGTCAGTCTCTGCGCCGGTTTGTCGCTGCCGGGCATCGCCGGGGTTTGTCCGGCCGGTCGCTGCAACGCCGCCTGTCGGCGATCCGAAGCTTCTACGCGTTCCTGCTGCGCGAAGGGGCCTGCAGACTCGATCCCGCCTCGGACATACCGCTGCCGAAATCACCGCGGCGTCTTCCCCAGACCCTCGACCCCGACCAGACCGCGCGGCTCCTGGACCGGGGTCCGGATTCGTCGGACGCGCTCGATCTGCGTGACGCTGCCCTGTTCGAACTGGTCTACTCCTCGGGCCTGCGGCTGGCGGAGGTGGCCGCTCTTGACCTGGAGCAGGTTGACGCGGCATCGGGCGTCATCGAGGTGACCGGCAAGGGAGCCCGTACGCGCATCGTGCCGGTTGGTCGCATGGCCAGGGCGCGCCTGCAGTCCTGGTTGCAGACACGCGGCCTGATCGCCCACGGCGACGAGACGGCACTGTTCGTCAGCCGCCGTGGCGGACGCCTGTCCCACCGCAGCATCCAGGCACGCCTCGACCGCCTGGCCAGACGTGCGGGTCTGGAGCAGCATGTTCATCCGCACATGCTTCGCCATGCCTTTGCCAGTCATCTGCTGGAATCCAGTGGTGACCTGCGTGCAGTCCAGGAACTGCTGGGCCATGCCGATATCAGCACCACCCAGATATACACTCATCTCGATTTCCAGCACCTCGCAGAGGTTTACGATGCAGCGCATCCGAGGGCGAAGAAGAAATGAAGCCGGGAACCGCTCAAGCTCCAGGTGAAGTCCCCAACGGATCGTGGTGGCGCCGGACCGCATCACGTTCAGCTTGAGCGGCGGACTTTGACCGTTGCACCTTGAACATCCATCCTTCGTCCCCCATACCGTTAGCCGGTATCAATGCCACCCCCACGGAGACCCCATGGAGCAGTTCAGAGGCACAACCATTCTGGCCGCGAGACGTGACGGCCGCGTCGTCGTCGGCGGCGACGGCCAGGTTTCGCTGGGCGATACGATAATGAAGGGTAACGCACGCAAGGTGCGGCGGCTGTTCCATGACAAGGTCCTGGCCGGCTTCGCCGGCGGAACGGCGGACGCCTTCACGCTGTTCGAGCGTTTCGAGGGACAGCTGGAGAAGCACCGTGGCAATCTCGCTCGTTCCGCGGTCGAGCTGGCCAAGGACTGGCGCTCTGATCGGGCGCTGCGACGTCTGGAGGCGCTGCTCGTGGTGGCGGACAGCAGGGACACGCTCATGATCTCCGGCAACGGCGATGTCATCGAGCCCGAACGCGATCTCATCGCCATCGGCTCCGGCGGGCCGTTTGCGCAGGCCGCCGCCACGGCGCTGATGAGCAACACCGAACTCTCAGCCCGCGAGGTGGTGGAAAAAGCGCTCACCATTGCCGGCGATATCTGCATTTACACCAACCATTATCTGACCATCGAGGAACTCGGTCCCGACCCGGACCAGTGAGGGAAGCCACATCATGTCCGAAATGACCCCACGCGAGATCGTCCAGGAGTTGGATCGCTACATCGTCGGTCAGTCCAGGGCCAAGCGGGCGGTCGCGATTGCCCTGCGCAATCGCTGGCGGCGCATGCAGCTTGGCGAGGACCTGCGCCGCGAGATCACGCCCAAGAACATTCTCATGATCGGCCCCACCGGCGTCGGCAAGACCGAGATCGCCAGGCGGCTGGCACGACTGGCCGGCGCACCATTCATCAAGATCGAGGCCACCAAGTTCACCGAGGTGGGCTACGTGGGCCGCGATGTGGAGTCCATCGTCCGCGACCTCGTGGACAGCGCCATCAAGATGACCCGCGAACGGGAAATGCAGAAGGTGCAGCACCGGGCCGAAGAGGCGGCGGAGGAACGGCTACTCGACATCCTGCTGCCGCGGGCGCGCACCGACAGCTGGGAGCAGGACAAGGAACCGCCGGACCAGGCCACGCGCAACAAATTCCGCAACAAGCTGCGGTTCGGCGATCTCGACGACCGCGAGGTGGACATCGAAGTATCGGCCTCTCTGCCGGGCGTGGAAATCATGGCGCCGCCCGGCATGGAGGAGATGACCAGCCAGTTGCAGAGTCTGTTCCAGAACATGGGCGGACGGCGGACGCGAACCCGGCGCATGAAGATCCGCGATGCCATGCGCGTGCTCCGGGAGGAAGAGGCAGCGCGCATGGTCAACGAGGAGGAAATCAAGCTCGCCGCCGTGGAGCTGGTGGAGCAGCACGGCATTGTCTTTCTCGATGAACTGGACAAGGTCACCAAGCGCGCCGAAAGTGGCGTCAGCAGTGGCGGCGATGTCTCCCGGGAAGGTGTGCAGCGCGATCTGCTGCCGCTGGTCGAGGGCACCACGGTGTCGACGCGTCACGGTATGGTCCGGACCGATCATATCCTCTTTATCGCCTCGGGCGCATTCCACCTGTCCAAGCCATCCGACCTCATTCCCGAGTTGCAGGGCCGGCTTCCGATCCGCGTCGAGCTGGATGCTCTTTCGGTGGACGATTTCGTCCGCATTCTCACCGAACCGAGCTTCTCGCTGACCGAACAGTACGTGGCCCTGATCGGCACCGAAGGCTGCACTCTCGAATTCAGCGATGACGGCATCGCCCGACTGGCGCAGGTGGCATGGGAAGTCAACGAGCGCACCGAGAACATAGGCGCCAGACGCCTGCATACGGTGCTGGAACGGTTGCTGGACACGATCTCCTACACGGCACCCGACCAGGGCGGGCAGACCGTCACCATAGACGCCGCATACGTGGATGAGCACCTCGCAGACCTGGCCGGAGACGAGGACCTGAGCCGATATATCCTGTAGAGACACGGTGAGTCAGGGAGTTTGGGCGAAGCCGCGAAGCAAAGCGCGACCATCCGTTCGGATGGTCGCAGAGAATAGTGGTTCTCATTGAAGAAAAGGATCGAAAAATGGGCCGCTGTCCCACCACCGCCTCAGATAAGCGCCAGGCCAGACCCGGTCCCGGGCAAGTCCGTCCACGCGTCCGCATCTCGTATTGCGCACAGGGTCTGGCAGAATAGGGCTCCCGCGGGACTACCAAGAGGCGGTCTGATCATGCCCATACCGACGGAACTCAAGCTGCAGCAGGGCTCGCGTGTCCTGCAGGTCAGCTTTGACGACGGCAACACGTTCCGCATGACCTGCGAGTACCTGCGTGTCCACTCGCCCTCGGCGGAAGTGCGCGGTCACGGGCCGGGCCAGGAAGTACTGCAGGTCAACAAGGAGGACGTCAACATCAGCCGTGTCGAGCCGGTGGGACAGTATGCGGTGCGACTGCACTTCGATGACGGCCATAACAGCGGGCTCTACTCGTGGGACTATCTCTATGAACTGGGTAGCCGTCAGGACGAATACTGGCAGCGCTACCTGGAGCGTCTGCAGGCTGCCGGTTACCGGCGGCAGAGCGGGGAAGGCGACTCATGACCCGCGGTGACGACGGCGGCGAGTCCACCGACTTCGGCTTTGCGCGGGTGCCGCTGCGGGAAAAGGCGCGGCGTGTGCGCGGCGTGTTCGAGTCCGTCGCATCCCGCTACGACATCATGAATGATCTGATGTCGGCCGGGCTGCACCGGTTGTGGAAACGGCAGACTGTGGCCATGGCCCGCCTCCGCCCGGGGCACCGGGTCCTGGATCTGGCTGCGGGCACGGGCGACCTGACCCGCCTCATGGCACCGCTGGTCGGCGACCGGGGCCGGGTGGTGATGTCGGATATCAACGAAGCCATGCTCTCTCTCGGCAGGGCGCGCCTGCTCGACCAGGGCATCGCCGGCAATATCGACTATGTGCTGGCCGACGCGGAGAAGCTGCCCTTTGCGGACGCCCGGTTCGACCGCGTGACCATCGCCTTCGGCCTGCGCAATGTTACCGACAAGTTGGCCGCCCTGAGAGACATGCGCCGGGTCCTTCGCCCCGGCGGCCTGCTGCTGGTGCTGGAATTCTCCCGGCTGTACATACGGGCGTTGCAACCCCTGTACGACACGTATTCGTTCCATTTGCTGCCCCGCATGGGCGAACTGGTTGCGGGCGACGCCGACAGCTACCGCTATCTGGCCGAATCCATCCGCATGCATCCGGACCAGGAGACGCTCAGAACAATGATGGAGGAGGCGGGACTCGAGGACTGCGACTACACCAACATGAGCGGTGGTGTGGTGGCGGTCCATCGAGGTCACGTCTATTGAAGAGCTGATGAGCAGGCTTGACCCGCTGCTGCGACCACTGGCCACGACGCTGAACCGCGTACTGGCGCTCGACCCCGGATCGGCAGGGCGACTCGCGAGGCTGGAAGGCAAGTCGCTCGCCGTGCGGATCACGGCGCCGGAGATCACGGTCCACGTGCTGTTCGCCGACACCACACTGCGGTTGCTCGGCACACCGCCGACAACGGAGCACAAGCCCGATGCCACGGTCAGCGGATCCCCGCTGGCCCTGCTTGCGCTTGCCCGTGATCCGCACGGCGCCGGGGAATCCGTGCAATTCAGCGGCGACCTCGGCGTAGTGCGCGACCTGCGCTCGCTGCTGGCGGAAACCGATCTGGACTGGGAGGAGCTGCTGGCCGGCGTCATGGGCGATATGCCCGCGCATCAGCTTGGCCGCGCCGCAGGGCACTTCCGGCATTGGCTTGACGATGCCCGCCGTGCCGCCGAAACCGGTGTTGTGGAGTATCTCACGGAAGAACGGCGCGAGCTGCCCACCAAGGCCGAGGTGGACCTGTTTCTCTCGGGCGTTGATCGCCTGCGCGAAGATGCCGACCGTCTTGAGGCCCGGTTGCGTCGGCTACAGGCCGCGGTGGGTTCGCAGCCAAGCGAGGACGAATGATTCGACCACGACACCTGCTGCACATTACCCGTATCAATCTGGTGCTCATGCGGCACGGACTGGACGAGGTCATCCTCGCAACCCGCCTGTTCCGGCCACTGCGCTGGCTGCTCTGGTTCATGCCCTGGGTATGGTTGCGTCGCAGCGCCGGAACCCGGGGACAGCGCATCCGGCTGGCGCTGGAAGAGCTCGGGCCGATTTTCGTGAAATTCGGACAGATCCTGTCCACGCGGCGCGACCTGCTTCCGCCGGACATCGCCGAGGAGCTGTCCTATCTGCAGGACCGGGTGCCTCCGTTTCCCGCAGATGACGCCCGGCGCATCATCGAAGCGGCCTATGGCCGCCCGCTGGATTCCGTGTTCGCCCGCTTCGATGACCTGCCCATCGCGTCGGCCTCCATCGCCCAGGTACACGGTGCGCGCATGCTCGACGGGCGTGAGGTCGTGGTCAAGGTGGTACGGCCCGACATCCAGCGCGTGATCCGGCGCGATCTGGACCTGATGCACACCTTTGCTGCCCTGGCCCAGCGTTACTGGGAGCTCGGCCGGCGGCTGCGACCCCGCGAGGTTGTGGCAGAGTTCGAAAAAAACCTCATGGACGAACTCGACCTGATGCGCGAGGCCGCCAACGCCTCGCAGCTTCGACGTAACTTCCGCGACTCCGGCTCGCTGTATATTCCCGACGTACTCTTCGACCACACCCGGCGCAACGTCATGGTCATGGAGCGGATCAGCGGAATCCCGGTGAGCAACATCGAGGCGCTGGTGAAACGTGACGTCAACCTCAAGGTGCTGGCAGAGCGTGGCGTGGAGGTCTTCTTCACCCAGGTATTCCGCGACAGCTTCTTTCATGCCGACATGCACCCGGGCAACATTTTCGTGGATCCGACCAACCCCGGCGAACCACGATACATCGCGGTGGACTTCGGCATCGTCGGCACGCTCAACCCCGTCGATCACCGCTACCTGGCGGAGAATTTTCTGGCCTTCTTCGACCGCGATTACCGGCGCGTGGCTGAACTGCATGTGGAATCGGGCTGGGTTCCGGCAAGCACCCGCGTCGACGAGTTCGAGTCCGCCATACGCACCGTCTGCGAACCCATATTCGAAAGGCCGCTGCGCGACATCTCCTTCGGAGCGGTGCTCCTCAGGCTGTTCGAAACCGGGCGCCGCTTCGACATGGAGATTCAGCCGCAGCTCGTGCTGCTGCAAAAAACGCTGCTCAATATCGAGGGCCTGGGCCGGCAGTTATACCCGGACCTGGACCTATGGCGCACAGCGCGCCCGTACATGCAACGCTGGATGCGCGAGCAACTGGGCGGCGCGGCACTGTTCCGGCGGATACGCCGCAATATGCCGGCCTGGAGCGCGGAACTCCCGGGTCTGCCGGCGAGAATCAGCCAGGCACTTCAGGACCTGGAAGCAAGCCGCCACGCGCTGGAGAAACAGAATGACGAACTGGCTGCGCTGCGCCGCTCCCTTGCCCAGGGTAACCGGCAACGCCTGGGATTGTTCACCGCGGTGCTGCTCCTGCTGGCGGCGCTGCTGGTCATGTACGGCCGGAATCTTCTCCCCGGATTGCCGTTAAATGACGCTGTGATTGCCCTCATACTGGCTCTGGCCGGGTTTTCCGCACTCCTGGCCGGATTCCTCCGTCGCTGACCGAAAGCGGAGCAATGCCATGCCGACACCTCTGCAAGCTCTGATCAGATTGCTTGACGTACAGGCAGCGGGTCATGACCACTTCAATGGCGACAGTCTGGACATTGTCGGGCCGCGCGTATTCGGCGGCCAGGTTCTGGGGCAGGCTGTCGTGGCTGTGGGCCGCACCGTGGAGGCCGCGCGCCGTCTGCATTCCCTGCATGCTTACTTCATGCGCCCCGGCGATGCCTCACTGACCATCGACTATGCCGTCGAACGACTGCGCGACGGTGGCAGCTTTACGACCCGCCGGGTCGACGCACTGCAGCGGGGCCGCCCCATCTTCACCATGATCGCCTCCTTCCACAGGGATGAGCCGGGGCCGGAACATCAGTGCCCATACCCCGCCAATCTGGCCGGCCCCGAGGAACTGGAAAACGAGCGTACAATCCTCGACCGCTACCTGGATCGGCTGCCCCAATTCCTGCGCGAGGGCCTGTCCAGGCCTGCGGCCATCGAGTTCAGGCCGGTGGAGGCTTTCCACCCACTGGAGCCCGAATCGCATGAACCACTACGTCACAGCTGGTTCCGGCTGCGGGGGCCGGCGGGCGATGATCCCCTAATCCACAAGGCCCTGCTCGCTTATGCCTCCGACTGCCGGCTGCTCGGCACCAGCCTGTTGCCGCACGGGCGCACCTTCTTCCAGGGACATACCCAGATGGCGAGCCTTGATCATGCCATGTGGTTTCACCGCACACCGGTCATGGACGACTGGATGCTCTACTACAATGACAGCCCCAGTGCCTCCGGCGCCCGTGGGCTCACCCGCGGAAGCATTTTTGATCGCCACGGACATCTGCTGGCGTCGGTTGCGCAGGAAGGTCTGATTCGACCACTGCGGGGACGCGCTGATCGCCGCGGCTGAGGGTGCGGACCGGCTCAATCGGGCTTTTATTGCTCGTCGCGGGGAGGCAGTTGCACGTAGCAGCCATTCTGGAGCAGCGCCCGCAACAGGGTCCGGCTATCGGTGCGGGCAAGTCTGCGGCCCGGAGTCAACACCAGATCCATGACATGTTCCAGAGCGCCGAATCGCTCCAGCACCGCGGCAGGAACCGCGTCGAGATCGCCACGGGTCGAAGTAAAGAGGTAGGTGTCGGGAACGTTGCGGCCCTTGTAGACAGAGCAATGCATGAGCACCTGCCGATCATGTCCGGGGGAAAACCGGGACAGTATCAGCCCGGACACCACGGCGAAAGGCTATCCCGCATTTCTCACCGCCGTTCGTCGCGAGGGCGTCGAGATGCCGCTGTGGCGGGGGGGACGGACCGGAAGACGGCGAAGGCGTAGCTGACACTACGTCGAGCCGGCTGCAGGGAGTACGGCCCCGACACAGCAAGCAGTTCGGCGTGCGTGGCGGAAGGGCGGTGAGATATGCGGGCTCGGCCTCATACCCTGCGCAATTGCCAGACTACACGCCCGATCAGCCGACAGCGGCCACTGCCGCAGACATCCGTCGCCGGCAGGTGCACAGGCGGATAGCCGGCATTGTCATTGAGAAGTTGCAGTGATCGGCTGCCGATCCTGCGAACCCGCCGTATTACGGGCGCACCGTCGAGTTCGAGCAGGTGAACGCCCTCGCGGCGGCGTCCATTGCCCTCCCGACTGACCAGCAGGATATCGCCATCATGGAGTGTGGGCACCATGTTGTCCCCAGCCATGGTGGTCACAAGCAGGCTGCGCGGATCCAGCTTCACCTTCTCCAGCCACTGCTGGTGCAGCATCACGGGCGCGGCGCCTTCCGAGGGCAGAGTGGAGGGCGGGTAATAATCATCCACGTCGCCATTACGCCGGGACCGGCCGTTTCCGGTAAGCAGCCAGTCCGGAGTCACGTCGCAGTACTCGCAGACCCGCCCGATAAAGGCGGCGTCGGGTTTGCGTTCACCCATCTCGTAGCGCGCCAGGGTATTCTTGTGGATGCCGAGCGCCGCAGCGAACTGTTCACGTGACTGCCGTCCACGAAGCTTTCGCAGTCGATGGCCGAGGGTGCCCCGTGTTTCGCCCTTGTCACCCGACATCGAACTCCCCTGAAGCCTTGACAGCCAGTGAACTGTACCCAAATGGGTTGATCCTTCCCGGCCCACCTGACCGTTGCGTCGACCACCACGCCCGGACTTGACCTACGGCCCCTATTGCGGCAGCGCCATTGCGCTTCGTCATTCGCGCGCAAGTCTCCGGACGAAGCCTGCCGTCATTGAATTTTCTTTTAGGGGCATCACCGTCTCAACCTGTCACATGTGACAGTCTCCGGAGTATGTCTCGTGAATTCAGTTACTTGTGAGGGAAATGATCGAAGGGAGGGTTGCGGGAACAAGCCTACTCCGGCCGTGCGCGGCCATATGATCGACCAGGATATGCATGAGGCAGGGCGGATCGCCGCTCCAGCAGTTCCCGGAGCGACACCAGTTTCACGTCCTGACCGTCAAGCAACACCGGCAATTCCTGCTCCAGCATGTCCAGGGTTTCCGGATAGGGATGTCCTATCCCGACGGCCGAACCATTGCGCCGGGCACTGGCCACAAGTCGCCGGAACTGCCGGCGGATACTGGCTTCATCACGCTCATTGTCCAGGAAAACATCCCGCTCGAGGTGGGGTACGGCATGCTCTTCCGCGATGAGAACGGCAATGGACTGCGCCGAGGTCCTGCTGTCAACGAACACAAGCTCGGGATCCCGCTCGCGCAGGGCGCGCATCAGCCAGGTCATGTGCCCGGGGTGCTGCGTGATCAGGCTGCCCATGTGGTTGTTCAGACCGATGGCTCCCGGAATCTCGGCAAACGCCCTGTCCAGGACATCGCGGAGCTCGCGCTCCTCCATGTCCAGCAGCACGGCGCAGGGCCCCGGGTCGGCACCGTTGATCGGTTGCATGGGCAGATGAAGCAGGATCTCCCTGTCGGCGTTGCCGGCGTCACGGGCCAACCTGCGGGCGTAGGGGGTCCCGGGGAGGAGCGCGACGACAACCGGGCCGGGCAGCTCGAGCACGCGCCGGCCGTCGGCATAGGACGGCCCCAGGTCGTCGATGATCAGGCTGATGACAGGGGATTTGTGTCGAGCCTGATTACCGTTGCCGGAGTCGGCCGCCGATGCCGGCATGGCCATCGCCAACATGGCCATGACAAGGAGGTTACGCATCGTCACCGGCGAAGGATGCTCATGCCCTTGAGCAGGTTCAGCGCCTCGAACACCGCGTAATCATCGACAGCCCGGGCGCGATCCCTCGCCTCCTCCTCGGATGGCCGCTCCGGGTCCAGATGGCGACGCAGGTCCCGCTCGGTGACGCCGGGAAGTTCGTCATCCTCCACCAGGCTGACACGTACACGATCAAGTTCGACATCGGGCTTGATGCCATCGGCCTGGATGGAGCGGCCGTCAGGGGTGTAGTAGCGAGCGGTGGTCAACTTGACCGCCGCTCCGCTGCCCAGCGGCAGCACAGTCTGCACCGACCCCTTGCCGAAACTACGACTGCCCATGATCACGGCACGCCGATGATCCTGCAGCGCACCCGCGACGATTTCCGACCCGGAGGCCGAACCGCCGTTGATAAGCACCACGATGGGGGCGCCGTCGAGGCTGTCGCCGGAACTGGCGTCAAAACGCATCTGCGCCTGTTCGAGGCGGCCCTCGGTGTAGACGATATTGCCTTCCGGAAGAAACGCATCCGTGACCGCGACCGCAGCCTGAAGGACACCTCCGGGATTGTTGCGCAGATCCAGCACCAGCCCGTCAAGCCTGCCACCGGCGCTCTCCTCGAGTTCTTTCAGGTTCTCCAGCAGACTCGGGCCCGTGCGTGACTGGAACTGGCTGATACGCACATAACCGAAACGGTCTTCAAGCAGTCGGGAGCGGACGCTGACCACCTTGATCACGTCGCGGGTGATGGTGATCTCCCGGGGCGCGTCCTCACCCTCGCGCATGATGGTGAGCGTGATGTCGGATCCGGGCTCACCGCGCATCAGCGTTACCGCCTCGTTCAGATCCATGCCCCGGGTCGGTTCCCCATCGAGCCGGATGATGGTGTCGCCGGCACGAATTCCGGCGCGCGCCGCGGGCGTATCGTCGATGGGCGCCACGACCCGCAGCAGACCGTCATCCATACCCACTTCGATACCCAGGCCGCCAAACTCACCCTTGGTGCCGGCCTGCAGATCCTCGAACTCGCTTGGTGTCAGGTAGCTGGAGTGCGGATCCAGGCCCTGAAGCATGCCGCGGACGGCCCCCTCCAGCAGCTCCGAATCGGAAACCTCCTCCACGTAATCCGACTTGACCCGGGAAAACACCTCGCTGAGCGTCCGCAACTCGTCCAGCGGCAGTTGCTCGGCCGCCCCGGTACGCTGCTCGGCAATCACCGCGCCCGCCA
Organism: Ectothiorhodospiraceae bacterium; assembly: GCA_007130525.1. Lineage (GTDB taxonomy): Bacteria > Pseudomonadota > Gammaproteobacteria > Nitrococcales > Aquisalimonadaceae > Methylonatrum. The sequence goes on from SLSJ01000059.1 coordinate 11,872, forward strand.
ATGTCAGTACGGCGCCGAGGACCAGGCCGATGGCCAATCCGATCACCGTGTTCCGGTTTTGCATACCTTGCTCCCGAGTTAGGGACCTTTGCGCCGGCAGCCGATGCTCCACCTGATGCCTCAGGAGTCGCTGTCTGGCCTGTCACGCAGCCAGGTCAACGGGTTGCGGGGGTCTCCCCCTTCCCGTAGTTCGAAGTACAGACCAACCCGCTCGGCACCACCAGTGTCACCGGCGCCGGCGATAATATCGCCCGCGTCCACCCAGTCTCCGACATCGCGATAGAGGCTGTCGTTGTATCCATACAACGTCATGTATCCGTCGCCATGATCGATGATCAACAATAAGCCCAGCCCCCGCAACCAGTCGGAAAAGACCACCTGGCCATGGGAAACTGCCGACACAGGCGTGCCGCGCTCAGCCGCGAGCAGCACGCCCCGCCAGCGGTCGCCGCCGCGGCCGCGGGTGCTGCCATAGGCGGCGGCGACCCGGCCCCTGAGCGGCCATTGCAGTCGTCCGCGCTGTTCGGCGAAGGGAGCGCGCTCCTCGGCACGTTCCGGCAGGTCCGCAAGCGCTTCCCGCAATTCCTCGATGAGCCTCTGCAACTGCTGTTCCTCGGCCGCGAGCCGATCGAGGCGATCACGATCGCTCTCGATGACGGATTCTACCCGCGCCAGCAACTCCCGGCGCTCACTACGGCGCATTTTCAGGTGTTCCGTCTGAGCCTCCCGGTCGCGCCGCAGGCCGGCCAGCATATCGCGTTCGGAGTCCAGCTCACGGCGCACGTCGGCCAACGCCCGGAGCGCTTCCAGGGCGCCTGCAATACGTCGGTTACGAGCTTTGCCGACACGGTCGAAGTACTCGAGCATACGCTCGACGCTGGCCGGGTCCTCAAGATTGAGCAGCAGTTTGAGATATTCCTGCCGGCCCATGACGTAGGCGCCGCGGATCTGCTCCGCAAGCTGCCGTCGCTGCTCCTCGATGCCGGCCTCACGCACTTCGCGCTCGGCTTCGAGTTCGTCAATCCGCGCCCTGTTAGCGTTCAGACTGGCGTCGAGTTCATGGAGCCGACGGGCAGCGCGACCGATCTCCTGTTCCAGCGCCTGCAGTTCCGCGATCACGCTGTCGCGTTCGTCGCGGCTCCGGGCCAACGTTTCCTCCACCTCCCGCATTTCCTCCTGCAGGGCTTCCAGTTGGCGGCTGCGCTCACGATACTCCCCGGCGTCGACCGGCACCGCGATGAGCCAGAGCAGCGAGGCAGCCAGCAGGGTGCAGGGCAATCTCATGACGGGGCGTATCGGCAATCCGGGATCGGCCATTCACTCAACGGGGGCGCTCTGTATAATACGGGCTTTGCCGCGCAGGGAGCCAGTCGCTGTCGTCATCCGCGAAGAATGCCAGCCGCATCCCGCATGAGCCGCCTAACGCAACAACCGGTGTTCGTATTCCATGGATCGTCTGCTCGAGTTTATCGCCAACAACTGGGTGCTTTTCGTCGCGCTCGCCGCCGTCCTGGCATGGATCGTAATGTCCGAATTCACCCGCATGGCTCATGGTGTGCCCGCACTGGATACCGTCACGGCGACGCGCATTTACAACAAGGAAGACGGACTGTTCGTGGACCTCCGAGGAGAAACCGAGTTTCGCAAGGGCCACCTGCCCGCGGCCGTCAATGTTCCACAGGGCAATATCGAATCGCGGCCAAAGCGGCTCGACCGGCACAAGAAGAAGCCGGTCATTGTCTACTGTCTGAACGGGCTGACTTCCGGCAAGGCGGGCAAGCAGCTTAAGAACGCCGGCTTCGAAAAGGTCTATCAGCTAAAGGGCGGCTTCAGGGCATGGGAAGACGCCAATCTCCCCATCGAAGCGCGTTAGGAGGAAGCTGACGCCGCGGGCGGTTAAGGACAGCCGGCGCGCGCGAGCAATCTACACAATCATCAGGAGTCTCAGCATGGCAGAGCAACAGCCCGAGGGCGCCCGGGGCCAGGGCGGTGAAGAAAAGCAGCAGTTCGCCATACACAAGATCTACTTGAAGGACAGCTCATTCGAGATCCCCAACGCCCCGGAAATATTCCGTGGAGAATGGAAGCCGAAAATCGACGTCGACCTGGGCATGGACTGGAAGAAACTGGACGACGAGACCTATGAGACTACGCTGCGCGTAACAGTCACCGCCAAGCTCGATGACCGTACCGCGTACCTTTGCGAAGTCCTGCAGGCTGGCGTTTTCGGTGTTTCCGGCTTCGATGAACGCACGCTGGACGCATTGCTCGGCAGTTATTGTCCCGCCAACCTGTTCCCTTACGCGCGTGAAGCGGTTTCGGACCTGGTGGGCAAGGGCGGCTTTCCGCAAATGCTTCTGGGGCCGGTGAATTTCGAGGCCCTCTATATGCAGCGGAAGAAGCAGCAGAAAGGCGGCGATGCCGCCGAGAGTCCGGCCCCGCCCGGCCAGGCCTGAACACGCGGTAGCCGGTGGGATCGGCCCATGGATAAGAACTGTCGATCCATAGCGGTACTGGGCGCCGGCTCCTGGGGAACGGCGCTTGCCCTGGTGCTGGCCAGAAACGGTCACGACGTGCGGCTGTGGGCACATACCGGAGCACACGCCGACGCGCTGTCCGGGGACCGCGAAAACCGCCGTTATCTGCCTGGATTCCCGTTTCCGGAGTCCCTCGGTGCCACCGCGGACCTGGAGGCCGCGCTACGGGGTGTGCGCGACGTGCTGATCGTGACACCGAGTCACGTCTTCGGGGAGCTGCTCAGCAAGCTCGCGCCACTCCTGTCCGCCCGCGGCCGACTGATCTGGGGCACCAAGGGTCTGGATGCGGCGTCGGGCGGGCTGTTGCACAGCCTGGTGGAGAACCGGCTGCCAGGACACCCCATGGCCGTAATCTCCGGGCCCAGCTTTGCCGCGGAGGTCGCCCGAGGCCTGCCCACGGCCGTCACCATTGCCTCCGCCGACAGCCAGTTTGCTGCCGATATGGCGCGCTGTTTCCACAACGATGTCTTCCGGCCCTACACCACCGACGATCTGATCGGCGTGGAGTTGGGAGGAGCGGTGAAAAACGTGCTCGCCGTGGCCACCGGAATTGCCGACGGCCTGGGCCTCGGCGCCAATACCCGGGCCGGCCTGATTACCCGCGGTCTGGCGGAGATAGTGCGCCTTGGCAACGCGCTTGGCGCCCGGCCGGAAACGTTCATGGGCCTTTCCGGCATGGGCGACCTGATCCTCACCTGTACCGACGATCAGTCACGTAATCGCCGTTTCGGTCTCGCCCTGGGGCGCGGTGCCAGCATCGAGCAGGCGCTCGCCGAAATCGGACAGACCGTCGAGGGGGTCAGAACAGCGCGAGAGGTGCATTCACTGGCACAGGCCCTGAACGTCGAGATGCCCCTTTGCGCGCAGGTATATGCGGTGCTGGCGCAAAGCAAGAGCCCGGGGGATGCCGTCAGGGAGCTCATGACCCGGACCCTCAAGGATGAGGCCGTCGATCTGGACCGGGGTCCACCGCGCCGCTGAAAGCAAGTTGACGCCAGGCCTCGTAGACCGTGACCGCGACCGCGTTGGAGAGATTGAGGCTACGGCTGTTGGGCCGCATTGGGATCCTCAGCACCGAGTCTTCCGGCAGGCTTTCGATCACGCCGGGCGGCAGACCACGTGTCTCCGGGCCGAACAGCAGGGCATCTCCAGCCTGGAACCGCATCTCGTACATGGACCGGCGTCCCCGCGAAGACAGGGCAAGCACGCGCGCGGGCCGGACACCGCGCAGGAATGCATCCAGCCCGCTGTGCTGCCTCACCGTCGCCCACTCGTGGTAGTCCAGTCCGGCCCGGCGCAGCAGTCGGTCGTCCATGCGGAATGCCATTGGTTCAACCAGGTGCAGGCAGGCGCCCGTATTGGCACAAAGGCGTATGACGTTGCCCGCGTTGGGCGGGATTTCCGGCTCGAACAGGACTACATGAAACATCCCTTCACCCCCGGTACCGCAACCAGCCCAACTGCCGCACCACAGCTGCTAATCTTAATTAAGCCCGTTCCGAGCTGGGCCCGTAATGCAGGCCCGGTGGACCTGGGTTAGCCTGTAAGTCAGGGGGCGAGATCGAAACCAGACAACGACACGTTTCCCCACGGCCTGCCGCACGCGCCGGCAAGCTTGCCCACACAACTGGAGGAGGCTTCCCACCATGCTGAATCGTCTTGACGGTAAAGCGGCCATCGTAACAGGTGGCTCCCGTGGTATCGGCAGGGCTATCGCCCTGGAACTCGCACGCCTTGGTGCGCAGGTTGCAATCAATTATCGCAGTGCCAGCCAGGACGCCGAAAAGGTTGCCGATGAGATCCGGGCGCTGGACACCGACGCACTCTGCCTGCAGGCGGACGTCAGCAAGAAGGATCAGGCACGCTCGCTCGTGAAACAGGTTATCGACGAGTGGGGACGGCTGGACATCCTGGTCAACAACGCCGGCATCACTCGCGACAAGACACTGCGAAAACTGACCGACGAGGACTGGGAAGAAGTCATCAATACCAACCTGAACAGCGTTTACTACACGGTGAGCGCCGCCATGCCGACCATGGTCGAGCAGCAGTTCGGCCGCATCATCAATATCAGTTCGTTTGTGGGTCAGGCCGGCAATTTCGGTCAGACCAATTACTCGGCCAGCAAAGGCGGCATCATCGCGTTCACCAAGAGCGCGGCGCAGGAACTGGCCCGGTACAATGTTACGGTCAATGCCATCGCGCCGGGCTTCACCCTGACCGAGATGCTGGCCAAGGTGCCCGACGAAATCCAGCAGAAGATTCTCGACAAGATCCCCATGCGGCGCTTCGGCAAGCCGGAAGAAATCGCCCGTGCCGTGGTCTTCCTGGCTGCCGACGGCGACTACATAACCGGCCAGCAGATCAACGTAAACGGCGGCGTTTACATGTGACCTGCCTCACCCCGAAACGGGCGCCGCAGTGTGGCGGCGCCCGTTTCAGCAGTTCATTTTCAGTTCCTTGATCTTCCTGGTCAGAGTATTGCGACCCCAGCCGAGCAAGCGCGCGGCATCCTGCCGCCGGCCACCGGTGGCGCGAATCGCGACCTGGATCATGATGCGCTCGAAGTTTGGCATGGCGGTGGAAAGCAGATCATTTTCACCGCGGGCAAGGGCGCGTTCCGCCCAGACCGCCAGAGCGCCCTCCCAATCCTCCGGCGCCGGCGCCGGGTCAGCGCTGTTGTGCAACTCCGGCGGCAGGTCGCTCATGTGAATCTCCTTGCCGTTGGCCATTACGGTGAGCCAGCGACAGGTGTTCTCCAATTGGCGCACGTTGCCGGGCCAGTCCAACCCCATCAGATAGCGCTCGACGTCGGGCCTGAGCATCTTCTGCTCCACATTGAGCTCTTCCGACGCCCTGGCAAGGAAATACCGCGCCAGCTTTGGGATGTCGTCCCGGCGCTCACGCAAAGCCGGCAGATGGATGCGGATCACATTGAGTCGATGGAAAAGATCCTCCCGGAAGCGGCCTTCGGCAACCCGGGACTCCAGATCCTGGTGCGTGGCGGCAACAATGCGCACGTCCACAGTCACCGGGGTGTGTCCGCCGACGCGGTAGAACTGCCCATCGGCCAGTACGCGCAGAAGTCGGGTCTGCAGTTCCTGCGGCATGTCGCCGATCTCGTCCAGGAACAGCGTGCCGTGGTTGGCCTGCTCGAAACGCCCGGTACGGCTTTGCAGGGCGCCGGTGAATGCCCCTTTTTCGTGGCCGAACAGCTCGGATTCCATCAGATCGCTGGGTATGGCGGCCATGTTGAGCGCGATGAACGGCCCATCCCTGCGGGGGCTATGGCGATGCAGAGCACGGGCTACCAGCTCCTTTCCGGTGCCTGACTCACCGTTGATCAGAACATTGATGTTGGAACTGGACAGGCGACCGATAGCCCGAAACACCTCCTGCATGGCGGCCGCCTCGCCAATGATCTCCGGCACGTTCTCCGCATCCTCCGCCGATACCGCGGCGCCCTGGCTTCTGTTTTCCAGTGCACGTCGCACCAGGGCCACGGCGTCATCCACATCGAACGGCTTGGGCAGGTACTCGAAGGCCCCCCCCTGGTAAGCCGCCACCGCTGCGTCCAGATCCGAATGCGCCGTAATCACGATCACCGGAAGCGCCGGCCAACGCTCATGGACCCGGCTCAGCAGCTCCAGTCCATCCATACCGGGCATACGAATGTCGGTGATCAGCACACCCGGCTGCACGCGCATCAGCGCGGCCAGGGCGGTTTCGGCGTCCTCGAAACTGCGAACGCTCAAATCCTCCTGCTGCAGTGCCTTTTCCAGGACCCAGCGAATCGAGCGGTCATCGTCGACCACCCAGACCTGATCCTCATTCGCCATGCTCGACCTCCAGGGGTAACCAGATCGTGAATACCGTCTTGCCGGGTTCGCTGCAGTACTCGATAAGGCCACCGTGCTGGCTGACCAGCGTCTGCGCGATCGACAACCCAAGACCCGTGCCTTCAGCCCGGGAGGTGACCATGGGGAAGAAGATGTGATCCATCATCTCCGCGGGTATTCCCGGCCCGGTGTCCTCCACATCTATGCGTATGACCAGCTTGTGAACCGTGTCGGCGATGGTGAACTGGCGTTGCGTGCGCGTCCGCAGCGTGATCCGACCGACATCGCCAACGGCCTGCAGCGCATTGCGGACAATGTTGAGCGTGGCCTGGATCAGCTGGTTGAACTCCGCCAGCAGCGGCGGTATCGACGGATCGTAGTCACGTTCGATCGTTACGCCCTCGGGGGCTTCGGCTTCTATCAACTGACGAACCCGCTCGAGGACCTCGTGAACATTGATCTGCCGCCTGTTGGGGCGGGCGCTGGGCCCCAGCAGGCCATTGACCAGCGCGCGCAGGCGATCCGCCTCGCCAATGATTATCCGGGTATATTCGCGAAGCTCCGGGTCCTGCAGCGCCCGGTCCAGCAATTGCGCGGCGCCGCGGAGGCCGCCAAGCGGATTCTTGACCTCGTGCGCCAGCCCTCTGAGCAGGTGGCGCGTTGCCTGGTTCTGGGTGATGAGACTGTGCTCCCGGCTGATGCGCAGCCGACGATCGAGGTGAGACAACTCCAGCAGTACCCGGCCGTGCTCCAGGGGCATTACCGCGAGATCAACCGTGATGTGGCGACCGACGGAGACCTCCACACGCAGTTCACGCTCCGTGAATGCCTCCCCCTGTTCCAGTGCATGGCGTGCGGAGCGCTCCAGCACCCGGGCACCCGGCGAGGCCGGGTACAGGCGGCCCCCCGTGACCTGACGCGCACTCACGGCGAACATGGCCTGGGCGGCCGGATTGATGAAACAGACGCGAAGCTGGTCATCGAGGAGCAGCACGGCCGTAGTCATATGCTCGACGACCTGTGCGGCGGCTTCCTGCTGGTTTCTGCGGCTGGTCATGGCGGATTCCTAGCAAGAACCAAACCAGCGACGCGAACGGGGGCCCACGGCTGCCGCGGAAACCCTGTCCCGTACATGTCGTGACGCGCAAAATCCCGATTCCGGAAGGTCTTGGACCGGTTTGGTGCATGCACGGAGGGAACGCTGACCGAAGGAATCACCCGCTCGGCCTGCGCACCATATTGGTGCGGTCGGTTCAGTTGCCCGGCGCCCCACCGTCGGGGAGCGGCGGCCGGGGAGGCGGGCCGGGATCCCGGTGCGGAAACAGCCGCGATGCCTGGTGCATGTAGAAAATAGAACGGGGCGACTCCATGACCTTGTTGCCCA
>SLSJ01000167.1 GCA_007130525.1 Ectothiorhodospiraceae bacterium
AATCGGCGTCTCCCTGGAGGAGAAAAGCCCGGACAGAAGGGAGGTGTGGACAATGACCCGGTATCACTGCACGGTCGAATATCGGGACGACAGCGGCTGCATCCGCCACCATGTCACGGACCTGGAGGCGGATTCCGGTGACGAGGCGGCGGAAATCGCGGAACAGGAAATGCGCCGGCAGAACGCGTCGTCAACCTCCCCCATGCGCGTGGAGGAAGTGGTCTGCTGGCTAGCGGATCACTGAACGATCACGGCGATCGCGTCAGTGGCGGCCGTCGTCCTCCGACATCAGTGACATGCCGTCGGCTGCCGACTGCATCCGTTCGTCGCGGTTATCGGCCTCGAGCTTGGCCTGGAGACGCACTTCGTTGGCCGAATCCGCGTAGCGGATGGCGTCGTCGTAGGTAATAAGGCCTTCGCGATAGAGCCGGTAGAGGTGCTGGTCGAAGGTCTGCATTCCCTGTTCGCCCGAGCGCTTCATGATTTCCTTGAGTTCATGCACCTCGCCGTTGCGGATCTTGTCCTGCACCAGCGGCGTCCCGATCAGGATCTCGACTGCCGCCACGCGGCCGGCGCCGTCGGGCGTCGGGACCAGTTGCTGCGCCACCACGCCCTTGAGATTCAGGGACAGATCCATGAACAACTGATTGTGGCGCTCCGGCGGGAAGAAGTTGATGATCCGGTCCATGGCCTGGTTGGCATTGTTGGCGTGCAGGGTGGCCAGGCAGAGGTGTCCGGTTTCCGCGAAGGCAATGGCGTAATCCATGGTCTCACGGGTGCGGATCTCGCCGATCAGGATCACGTCCGGTGCCTGACGCAGCGTGTTCTTGAGGGCCACTTCGTACGACTCGGTGTCGATGCCGACCTCGCGCTGGGTAATGATGCAGCCCCCGTGCCTGTGCACGAACTCGATTGGATCCTCGATGGTGATGATATGGCCGGTGCTGTTGTGGTTACGGTAGCCGATCATGGATGCCAGCGAGGTGGACTTGCCGGTACCGGTGGCGCCCACAAAGATAACCATGCCTCGCTTGGTCATGGCCAGTTCCCTGAGCGTTTCGGGTAGCCCCAGATCGTCGAAAGTGGGAATCTCGGTCTCGATGCGACGCAAGACCATGCCGGGGTGGTTGCGCTGGTAGAAGGCACTGACGCGAAAACGACCGAGCTCCTGGGCACTGATGGCGAAGTTGCACTCGCGATCGGCCTCGAACTCCTCCTTCTGACGTTCATTCATGATCGAAAGCACGACCTGACGGCTCTGTTCCGGAGTGAGTCGGGCCTTGGTCACCGGCGTCACTCGCCCGGAGACTTTCATGCACGGGGGCATGCCCGCGGTGATGAACAGGTCGGAGGCCTTCTTGTCGACCATGTACTTGAGAAGTGCATTGAAATCCATGCGTCACTCCGTGGCGGAGCCTGAATCACCGCGACTCAGGTGAAAAGATCCTTGTTGAGCGCCTTGGCGCGCGCATCCTGCTTGCTCACCTCGCCGCTGCGCACCAGTTTCTGCAGGCACTGGTCGAGGGTCTGCATGCCCAGCGCCTGACCGGTCTGGATGGCCGAATACATCTGCGCGACCTTGTCCTCGCGGATCAGGTTGCGGATCGCCGCGGTACCGATCATGATCTCATGCGCCGCGACCCGGCCGCCCCCGATCTTCTTCAGCAGCGTCTGCGAAATTACGGCACGCAGGGATTCCGAGAGCATGGAACGAACCATGGATTTCTCGGCGGCGGGGAACACGTCGATGATGCGGTCGATGGTCTTGGCCGCGGAACTCGTGTGCAGGGTGCCGAACACCAGGTGACCGGTTTCGGCCGCCGTCAACGCCAGCCGGATGGTTTCCAGGTCACGCAGCTCGCCCACCAGAATAACGTCCGGGTCCTCACGCAATGCCGAACGCAACGCCTCCGCGAACCCCAGCGTATCGCGATGCACCTCGCGCTGATTGAGCAGCGACTTCTTGGATTCATGCACGAACTCGATGGGATCCTCGATGGTGAGGATGTGTTCGTGATACTTCTCGTTCTTGTAATTGACCATCGCCGCCAGGGTTGTGGACTTGCCCGAACCGGTGGGGCCGGTCACCAGCACCAGGCCGCGGGGATTGTCGGATATTTCCCTGAACACCTCGGGCGCGTTCAGGTCTTCCAGGGTCAGCACCGTAGAGGGGATGGTCCGGAACACCGCACCGGCGCCCCGGTTGTGATTGAAGGCGTTGACGCGGAAGCGGGCCAGGCTGGGAATCTCGAAGGAAAAGTCGGTTTCGAAGAATTCCTCGAAATCCTTGCGTTGCTTGTCGTTCATGATGTCGTAGATCAACCCGTGTACCTGCTTGTGGTCCATGGCAGGCAGGTTGATTCGACGCACGTCCCCGTCCACACGTATCATCGGCGGCAATCCCGCCGACAGATGCAGGTCCGAGGCGTTATTCTTTACGCCGAAGGCGAGCAGATCGGCTATGTCCATTCATTGACCCCTGCAGTGGCGGTTTACCTGTGGGCGGACTCGCATTCGGCGGCTGCCTTACGTTACAGCGATCACGACAAGCCAGGCAACATGACCACCATTGCACAACGACTCGAGACCGTCCGCCAGCGCATCCGCGATGCCGAAATACGGTACCGCCGCGCCCCCGGCAGCGTGCAGCTGCTTGCGGTAAGCAAGACCCGGCCGGCGGCGGATCTGCGCGAGGCGTTCGCCTGCGGCCAGCGAGCCTTCGGCGAGAATTACCTGCAGGAGGCCCGCGAAAAACAGGAACAGCTCGCAGACACCGCGATCGAGTGGCATTTCATCGGTCCGCTGCAGTCAAATAAAACAAAAGCGGTGGCCGCCTGCGTTGACTGGGTTCACAGTGTTGACCGGCTGAAACTCGCGAAACGCCTGAACAGCCACCGTCCCGACGATATGGAACCACTGAACATCTGCCTGCAGGTGAACATCAGCGCCGAGGACACGAAGGCGGGAGTCGCCCCGGCCGGCGTTGCGGAACTGGCAGCAGAATTCGCCGGTTTTCCGCGACTGCGCCTGCGTGGCCTCATGTGCATACCGGCTCCCGCCCGGGACGAACCGGCCCGGCGCGCCCCATTCAGGGCCCTGCGCGAACTGCAGGAAAAACTGATCTCCGGGGGCATGGCGCTGGACACACTGTCCATGGGGATGTCGGCCGATCTTGAGGAGGCGATTGCCGAAGGCGCCACACTGGTACGCGTGGGTACCGACATCTTCGGAGCCCGCCAGTAAGGAGGAAGGTCTTATGGACACGCGGTTTGTGAGCTTTATCGGCGCAGGAAACATGGCCCGGAGCCTGGTGGGCGGCCTGGTCGCGGATGGCTTTCCACCGCAGAATATCTGCGTTTCCGACCCGGACCTGAAACAACTCGAGGTATTGCGGGATCGCTTCGGCGTCGAGACCATGGAAGACAACAAGGCCTGTGTCGAGGGCGCGGACGCGGTAGTCCTCGCAGTCAAGCCGCAGGTGATGCGCGGCGTCGCGGAAGAGCTCGCAGCCTTGCTCAACGGGGGCAAGGTACTGGTCCTGTCCATTGCCGCAGGCATTCGCGAACGCGATCTCAACCGCTGGCTGGGCGGTTCCGCGGCGGTGGTACGTGCCATGCCCAACACGCCGGCACTGGTGAAGACGGGCGCCACCGGGCTCTACGCCAATACCCGGGTCAGCGAAGCGCAACAAAGCCTGGCCGAGTCCCTGATGCGCGCCGTGGGCATCACCTGCTGGCTGGAACACGAAGCGCTCATGGACGCCGTCACCGGGGTGTCGGGCAGCGGCCCCGCCTATTTTTTCCTGCTCATGGAAGCGCTGGAGGATGCCGGCGTGAACCTCGGCCTGCCGCGTGAATCGGCACGACTGCTGACCATGGAAACGGCCCTGGGGGCGGCCAGAATGGCGCTCGAGAGCGGCGATGACCCGCAGACTCTGCGGCACCGGGTGACCTCTCCCGGCGGCACCACGGAACGTGCGGTAGCGACGCTCGAAGACGGTGGCCTGCGGGACCTGTTCGCCAAGGCGGTCAAGGCGGCAGCCTCGCGCGCGGACGAACTGGGCAACGAACTCGGGGAACAGTGACCCGTCCACGCAACCGCACCGCGGAGGCGGTGATCCCTTGCGCATGGGTACGCGAATACACAGTGTCTTTCGGGATCACCGCTTATTGAGGACACAAGGCAAGGGAGCAAAACAACAATGACTGGCAACTACGTCGGCGATCCGCTGACATTCCTTATCCAGACCCTGTTCCATCTCTACATTCTGGCCGTCATGCTGCGCTTCCTGCTGCAGTTGGTGCGGGCGGATTTCTACAATCCCATTTGCCAGTTCCTGGTTCGCGTCACGCATCCGCCGCTGGCACCCCTGCGCCGACTGCTGCCCAGCATCGGCCGCGCGGACACCGCATCGATCGTGCTGATGCTCATGCTGCAGTTCATCGCCCTGGCGCTGGTGGTGGTCATCGCGGGCCGCAGCATCAACGCCGGGTTTCTGCTCGTATACTCGGTGGCCGAGCTGGTGAACCTGCTGCTCAACGTATTCCTCTTCACCGTGCTGATCCGGGTGATCCTGAGCTGGATCAATCCCGGCAGCCACCATCCCGCGGTCGACCTCCTACACAGCCTGACCGAGCCGCTGCTTGGACCCGCAAGGCGCCTGATTCCACCCATCGGCGGTCTGGACCTCTCGCCCATCGCGGTGCTGATCGGCATCCAGGTGGTAAAGATGCTGGTGGTACCGCCCCTCCAGCAGATGGCGTTCGCGGTGGGCTGACCAGCGGAGTTCGGGCCGGAACGGGGCTGATGCACGGGGACACGGGTCCTGTTGCCCCCCCCGGGAGCCGTCAGTAGACTCTGACGTCTTTCCGATCACACCGGAGTCAGCAGAACTCGGATGTCGAAGGAACTGCCAACCGATTCCGTCGGCTTCGTCACACCCCGACGCTTGCGATTCGACCAGCCGCTTGACCTGGATTGCGGTCAGCGGCTGCCCGGCTTCGAGCTGGTGTACGAAACCTACGGCACACTCAACGAACAGCGCTCCAACGCGGTGCTGATCATGCACGCGTTGTCCGGCGACCATCATGCGGCGGGGTATCACGAAGGCGCCGACAAGCCCGGCTGGTGGGACACCTGTATCGGCCCGGGGAAGCCCATCGACACCAACCGGTTCTTCGTGGTCTGCCCCAACAACCTGGGCGGTTGCGGGGGCTCCACGGGCCCTCCGACCGCCAACCCGGACACCGGCAAACCCTATGGCCCCGATTTTCCCATTGTCACCGTGCGCGACTGGGTGCGCGGCCAGGCACGCCTTGCCGACGCCCTCGGCATCGACTGCTGGGCGGCGGTTGTGGGTGGAAGCCTGGGCGGCATGCAGGCGCTGCAGTGGAGCATCGAGTTTCCGGAGCGCTGCAGACACGCCGTGGTCATCGCTGCCGCGCCCCGACTCTCGGCACAGAACATCGCCTTCAACGAAGTGGCGCGCCAGGCCATCATCACCGATCCGGAATTCCATGACGGCCGTTACGCCGAGCACGGCGTGATTCCGCGTCACGGCCTGGCGCTGGCGCGCATGCTCGGCCATATCACCTATCTGTCCGGGGATGCCATGGGTGCCAAGTTCGGCCGCGAACTGCGCGAGGGGCGGATCAACTTCAACTACGGCGTCGAGTTCCAGGTGGAGAGCTACCTGCGCTACCAGGGCCAGTCATTCGTGGACCGCTTCGATGCCAACACCTATCTGCTGATGACGAAGGCGCTGGACTACTTCGATCCCGCGCTGGAGCATGGAGGCA
>SLSJ01000183.1 GCA_007130525.1 Ectothiorhodospiraceae bacterium
CATACGCGGTTCGGGAGTTGCGGAGCACGTTCGAGTGCGTATTGCGACGGAGCTTTCGTTCAGGATGGCACCATCCCGTTCACACGATGTCGCAAGTTCTATGGAGCATCGCAAAGGCTCGACGCTCAGGGGAGTCTGGTAGCGCCATCGAGGGAACGCAGGAGGCATTCCACGATGAATTTGTTCAGGCAATTCTCGACTGTTGGCCTGCTGGCAGGAACGTTGTTTTTCGCATTCTCCCTTACACCAAGCCTGCTGCCGCGACCCTTTTATGCCCAGGGAATCATTTCCGGGCTCTCCTTCACTGCCGGATATGCCCTTGGATTCGCGGGGCACTCGCTCTGGTCCTACCTGGAACTCCCGTCGCTCGGGCGGCGTACGGAGCCCATCGTGAAGATGGCGGCGACCGCCGTGTGCGCCGTGATCGCCGCCGCTTTCCTCTGGCAGGCGTCGGAATGGCAGAACTCCGTCAGGATCCTGATGGAGATGGACGAAGTGAGCGGCATACGGGTGTACAGCATCGCTTTTGTCGCGCTGCTGGTGTTTGGTGTGCTTCTCCTGCTGGCGAGGCTGTTCCGTCGAACCTTTCTGTTCCTCTCCCGCAGGCTCGAGCGCTTCGTGCCCCGTCGGGTCTCCAACGTGGTGGGCGCGGTGGCGGCCGCAGTGCTGTTCTGGTCGGTTATCGATGGCGTCATTTTCACCCTCGCCCTGCGCGCCGCGGACAACTCCTACCAGCAACTGGACGTGTTGATCCAGGACGATCTTGAGCCCCCCGACGATCCCATGAAGACGGGCAGCGCGGAATCACTGGTGAGCTGGGAGGCCCTGGGTGGGCGCGGCCGCAGGTTCGTGACGTCGGGGCCTTCCGCAGAGGATCTGAGCGCGTTTCTGGGTGAGCCCGTGCCGGATCCGATACGTGTCTACGTGGGACTGAACGCTGCGGACACACCGGAAGAGCGCGCCCGGCTCGCTGTGGAGGAACTAAAGCGTGTCGGCGGGTTCGATCGCTCAATTCTGCTGCTGGCCACGCCCACCGGCCGGGGTTGGGTAGACCCGGCCGCGCAGAATACGGCGGAGTACCTGCATCGCGGTGATATCGCCACGGTGACGGCGCAATACTCCTACCTGCCCAGTCCGCTTTCGCTGATGGTAGAAGGCGAATACGGCGCTGAAACTGCCCGGGCGCTATTCGAGGCCGTCTACGGCCACTGGACGGAACTGCCCGAAAACGATCGGCCGCGGCTCTACCTGCACGGCCTCAGCCTGGGGGCGCTCAACTCGGACCTGTCCTTCGACGTTTACGACATTATTGACGACCCGTTCGATGGCGCCCTCTGGAGCGGACCGCCTTTTCGCAGCGCCACCTGGACCACGGTGACCAGAAGCCGCGACCCGGGTTCGCCGGCGTGGCTGCCTCGATTCCGCGAGGGTTCGGTGGTCCGGTTCATGAACCAGTTCGAGAATCTCGACGCGCCCGACGGGGAGTGGGGGGCGTTCCGGATCGCCTACCTACAATACGCCAGCGACCCCGTCACCTTCTTCCGCCCGCAGGTGTTCTACCGGGAGCCTGCCTGGATGCGGGAGCCGCGCGGCCCCGACGTGTCTCCGGATCTGCGCTGGTACCCCGTCGTGACCATGTTGCAACTGGTGGCCGATATCGCCGCCGGGAGGGCGCCGACCGGCTATGGCCACGAGTATGCCGCCGAACACTATATTGACGCCTGGGTGGCCCTGACCGAGCCGGACGACTGGTCTGAAGCCGATATCGAGCGCCTGCGCGCCCTGTTTGCGGCGGACCAATGATCGGAGGCAGAGCGTGACCGGACCCGTCGTCCGGCGCCGGATGGAGACTTGCGACGCAAAGCCGCCATTGCGACTACATTTGCAGGATGCGACCGCCCCGGTGAAGGAATGCTTCAGTGTCTCCTTAAAGCCGGTGGAATGCGTGGGTTGCTGGCCAACGCTCCGTTAGCCCATAGCCATGGCGATCTGCACTATATTAACGGGGATGCGCGCTTGGGAATGGGAGAGGCGGCTGCTTCGCAGCCAGTGATTGTAAACCAACCGCGCGTATTCCCCGGGGGCAGACGGCAGGCCTGGTGTCTCCGCCCAATTTTCCACTTTGGAGTCGCGCCTGGTGTCGGAGCATCGGGAAGGACGCCGATCGGTTCTCTCGGCTGACGCCTGGACACAGATCGGGCTGCTCCTGCTTCTGTACCTGGCTGCCCGATGGGGCGTCGAGGTGGCAGGGCTACGCGGTGCTTTCAGTCCCATATGGCCGGCCTCGGGCATCGGGCTGGTCCTGGTCCTGCGATATGGTTACCGCGTCTGGCCTCTGATCCTGGGGGTGTCGGCGGCCGCCGCCTGGCCGGAGACGGCGAGAATCCTCGATAGTTTCGCGTCCGCTCTCGGGCCCACGGCTCTGATCGGCATTGCCGCTGCGTTAAAGACAGTGCTGGTCGCCTGGGGGATCCGACGTTTGGCCGGCGATGCCTACCTGGATCAGGCCAAACCGTTCCTCGTCGCCACGCTGGTCGCGGTGCCTCTGGGTGCGGCGGCGGGCACTTTTCCTTCGGTAGTCGGCAGGCTTTTGGGCGACCTGCTGGTCGGCGTCCTGGCGGACGGGCAGTGGCTGACCTTGATGCTGACGTGGAACGGCATGGCCATCGCCAACATCATGGGCATGGTGGTCCTCGCTCCACCGATGTTGCTGTGGCTGCGCGACCCCCATATCGAGATTGATGGCCGCCGGATACTCGAACTGCTCCTGTATGCGGCCCTGGTGGCGATGGCGTTCGTAATTCGCGAAGCGTTCCATGCCGTCTACCTGCTGGTCGCGATACATATCGTGATCGCCATTCGCATGCCGACGAAGTGGGCGGCCCTGGCGGTCCTGCTGACGTCGGTCCTGATGCTGTGGCGAACAGGCACGACGTCGGTTGATATTCACAACCTGAGGTATTACGACTTCTTCTTCGCGGAGCTTTCGTCGGTTCTGGTCCTGAATTTGACCACGTACGCCGTTGCCTTCCTCTGGCAGGAAAAGGAAGCCTCTGAGGCGAGCCTCCAGAGCAGGGTCGTTGAGCGGACGCAAGAACTGGAAAAGGCAAATAACCGGCTCAGGGTGCTCGCGCGTCAGGATCCGCTGACAGGGGTGTCGAATCGTCGCTATTTCGAGCATCGGGGGATTCGTGAACTGGAGCGGGCGGCCAGGACCAACACCACCGTGGCACTGTTGGTGCTCGATATAGACCGGTTCAAGCGTATCAACGACGAGCATGGCCATGCCGTCGGGGACATGGTCCTGAAGGAAACCGTGACCCGACTGGAGAGCGAACTGCGGCCCACGGATGTGTTTGCCAGAATTGGCGGCGAAGAGTTTGTGGTGCTGTTGCCGGAATGCGACGAAGCGTACGCGGTCGAAGTCGCGGAACGCTTGCGGGCAGCGGTTGCGCGCATGCCCGTTACCACCCAGACGGGCTTTCCGGTTGCGGTCACGATCAGCATCGGGGTTACCGTGGACCACTCGTCGGAGAAGAACAGCAGCGCGTGCGCTGAACGCCTGCAGGCGATGATGCACGCGGCGGACCGAAACCTCTATCAAGCAAAGGAACTGGGTCGTAACCGAGTAGTCGGGCCACCCCTGTACGCCTGACCGCCTTGCGGCTGCTCACCGAAGTTCAATCAGGCAACCTGTGCAGTCTCCGAAACGCCTCCTCGTGACCCTGGTTGGCGGCCTGCTGGTACCAGTGTCGCGCCTCACGGATATCCCGGCGAACCCCCGTTCCATGCTCATAGATCCCGGCGACCAGGAATTGCGCGTTCCGGTCACCCTGTTTCGCCGCCAGCAGGTACCAGCGGACGGCTTTCTCCGTGTCCCGTTCAATGCCGTAGCCGTTTTCATAGGCGACGCCCAGTGCCGTTTTCGCCCCCGCATGCTGATGCCGAGCGGCTTCGGAAAACCAGCGGAACGCCTGCCTGGCATCACGCTTCACTCCCAGGCCACGCTGGTACAGCATCGCAAGCTCGAATTGCGCGTCGGCATGTTCCTGCTCGGCCGCCCTGCGGTACCATTCCGCTGCCTTGGAGAAGTTGGGGGTTGGGCCTTGCGTGGTCGTGTAGAGCCAACCAAGGTGATGCTGTGCGTCCGGTTCTCCCAGTTCACCGGCCCGGTGCATCCAGCGAAACGCTTCATCCCGATCTCTGGGGATGCCGTCGCCGGCTTCCAGCATCAGGGCGAGATTGTACTGCGCCGTGGCGTCGCCCTGTTCCGCGGCATGGCGAAACCAGAGAGCAGCCTGTTGCAGGTCTCTCTCTACGCCCCGGCCCTGGTGGTACATGGCGGCAAGATTGAACTGTGCGTCCCTGTGCCCCTGATCGGCGGCGAGTCTGTACCAGTCGGCCGCCACGGCCGGATCCTCTGGTCGACCCTGACCGGTATCGTAGAGGGTGCCCAGGAGGAACTGGGCATCTGCATCCCCGGTCTCCGCCAGTGGTTGCCATTGCTCTGCCGCTCGGGCATGGTCACCCCGGTGATGTGCATCCAGCCCGCTTTCGATGCTGGCCGCATGGGGTGAGGCCAGGGCGACGACTGACAGCAATGCCCTCAAGTGTCTGTTATATTTCATTGTCGTGTTACCTCCACCTTGCGGTTCGGTTGTTCGTTCAGCGGCTACCGCGGCCTCCGGCTGCCACAGGTGCAACCGCGTCCGCCGATGGGGTCCGACGCCCGGCCAGTGGATAACGCGTACCCCCGGCACCGGAAGGCTCGGCATCTTCGTCTTTCGGCTGAGCACAAGTCGATGGCACCCCTGGCGAGAAGCTTTCCAGGCGCATCGAGTTGCCAATGACAAGGAGACTGGAGCCCGCCATGATTGCCGCGGCCCAGATGGGGCTCAAGTAACCGACGGCCGCCATGACCAAGGCAATACCGTTGTAACCGAATGCCCACATCAGATTGGTGCCAACGGTGCGCCGAACGCGTTTGCCCCATGTCAGCGTCCACGGAAGAAGCTGCAATCCATGGCGCGGCAATGTGATGTCGGCGGTTTCCCTGGCAAGATCCGTGGCCGAGCCGACCGCGACTCCCACCGAGGCCGATGCCAGCACCGGACCGTCATTGAGGCCGTCGCCGACCATGAGCACCGGCCCCCACTGGCTTGTCAGGCGCTCCACAGCCTCGCGCTTCTGATCCGGGGAAAGCCTGGCGTTCCATGAGTCTATGCCGACACTGTCTGCCACCCGGGCGGCGGCGGCGGGCAGATCTCCGGTCAACAGGACGCAATGAAGACCCTGTCGTTGCAACTGCCGCACTGTTTCGGCAGCTTCGCCAAGCACTTCATCCTCGAACGCCAGTATCCCCCGCAGTCGGCCATTCCACCCGACGTGCACAATCGTTTGCCCGGATGCCTCGAGACGGGAAAGCCGGGTGACCAACGTCGGGGGGATCTGCCATTCCAGGTCTTTCGCAAGCGCCCCTGTGCCGGCGGCTATTACTTCGTCACCGCATTGTCCAATGACACCGCGGCCGGGAATGGCCCTGATGTCGCTCACCGCCACAGGTGCGAGGCTGCGTTCCCGTGCTGCCTGCAGCGTAGCGCGGGCGAGCGGGTGTTCCGAGCCCTGCTCGAGGCCGGCAATGCGGCAGAGCAACTCATCGGCTCCTATTCCGTCGCTTTCGATACTGCGCAGCCGGACTTTGCCCACCGTCAGCGTTCCGGTCTTGTCAAAGGCGACCACCTTGATCCGGGGCAAGCGCTCCATCACCTCTGCGCCGCGTACCAGCACCCCATACTGTATGAGTCTGCCGATGCCCAGCGTCGTGGCGAGGGGGGCAGCCAGGCCCAGCGCGCAGGGGCATGCCACCACGAGGACCGCCAGGCCGGTGAACAGCGCCGTTTCGAACGGTACGTGGGCCATCCAGTAAAACACTGCAACAGCGGCCAGTACCAGCACGATGGGCACGAATATGCCGGCAACGCGGTCGGTGAGCCGTTGCGTTGGGCTTCGCTGCGCCAGCGCCAGGCGGACCGTCCGACAGATCCGGGCCCAGTGGCTTGCCGTTCCGGACACTGTGGCCTCGAGAGTCAGATGACCCTCCTGGTTAATGCTGCCGGATAGTCCCGCGGAGCCAGGCTTCTTGCTTACCGGTGTCGGTTCGCCTGTGAGAATGGATTCGTCCGCGTGCGAGCAACCCTCGAGCACGACCCCATCCACCGGTATACGCTCACCCGGACGTACCCGCAGGCGCATGCCAGGCAACACATCCCGCACGCGAACACGCTCCTCCGTGCCGTCCGGGCGCAGCCGTGTGGCCCATAGCCGTTCGGCTTCGAGCATGGGTGCGAGGTCGCGCACGGCGCGTGCCCGCGCATTGGCTTCCAGGAGCCGTCCCAGGGTGAACAGCACCAGCAGCAGGGCAACGGTGTCGAAGTACACCTGGCCACCACCCTGAACAACCGCCAGGCTCGAGTAGACGTAGGCAGCGGCGACACCCAGCGTCATCAGGGTATTGGAGGTCAGCTGACCCCTACGACCCTCCTGCCATGCGTCGCGGGCGAAGGGCCAGCCCAGGATCACCAGCATGGGTGTGGCCAGCGCCCAGAGCAGCACATGTACAAACGGCAACAGGTGTGCGTCTGCCTCCTCGAAAGTGCCGGTATAGATCAGCAGGCTGAACAGCTTGATGTTCATGGCCAGGAATGCGCCGACGCCAAGCCGGATCAACAGCCAGGTTGAATCGGCCTCGGCGTGGTTCCCGCGGCGTACCTGAAACGCGAGAGAGCATCCGTAGCAGCAGAATGCATGCTCCTCCTGATCAATCGTCTGCCGGGTTCCGCGTCGACCCACCGGCAGGCCGCAGTGTCCGCACAGAGCGGTGGTTTCCTGGGCAGTCAATGTCGGTGCACCTCCTGCAGGACTGTGCCGGGCGTGTGCAGGTGGTCATGACCATGAAAGTCCATCGGCAGTGTTCCGCGGGCCAGAGTGATTACTCCCAGTACGAGAATGAACAGGCCGGCCAAGCGCACGCCGCGTCGACGCCACCTGTACTGCAGCCACGTTCCCATGCCCCCGGTGATCAGCATCGCGGGAAACGTGCCGAGTCCGAACGCGAGCATCAGTAACGCGCCATGGATCGGATCGGCCGTTGCGGCCGCCAGGGCGACGAAGGCGTAGACCAGCGGGCATGGCAGGAAGCCGTTGAATACCCCGAAGGCCAGCGGCGCAGGCAGGCCGGGAGCGCGCAGCACCTCTCGCAGCGATCCTGTGACCGAATGGCCGATGAATCCGGAGGCTGGCGCATGCAATCGCTGCAGATAGCCCAGCAGTTGGAGCGCCATGACGATCATCAGCACCCCGGCCATGGTTGCCAGTACGCGTTGGCCGACAATGGCTACGCCGCCCTGGCCATCCGCGACCAGCAGGGTGCCGCCGAGAATACCGGCGAGGGCGCCGAGAAAGCCGTAGCTGACCACGCGCCCGGTGTTATAGAGAAGGTGGCGGATTGTTGTGGCCAGGCGGTCGTCGCCGGGTGCCCTGCCAAGCGCACACGCGAACCCGCCGCACATGCCGACGCAGTGAAAGCTCCCGGCCATGCCGGCGACGAAGATCACCATCAGCTGGACAACGGCAATGTCCCGCACGCCTTTTCTCCCAGGTCCGCCCTTTCCGGATTGCGGGGGCCGCACCGGGCGGCGTCATCGTGAGGCATCACTTGAGGATGAGATAAACCACGTAGCCCAGGAACCCTACGGAGATTCCCAGCAGCACCACGAATGCAATCGTTTCCGGAGTTGTCATCGCCGCACCTCCAAGAACAGCAGTTCGGCACTTGCCAGCGGGCTTACTGATACAGTCCCATCGGAATGCCGATGATGTTGAACCCGAGCATGGTCAGGTGGAAAAGCAGGTTGATGAAGGCGATGGCCAGTACCAGTCGCGCTCCGATGTTATTCTGTTCCATCGCACTCTCCCGTGGTTCCAATGGCTATCGAGCGGTCAGTAATCCAGCCCTTCGCCCAGGTCTCCCCAATACGTGAAGCCGTAATAGATGCCCCAGACGAGCAGGACGACGATCACTACGATGAGCCAGACGTTGATCTTGCCGTGGCGCGCCTGGATGTAGCCGCCGGCATAATTTTCCAGTTCCTCCGAATGCTCTCCGCGCCGATGCGTCCCGCTTCCGGCACGATCCTGGGCGGGAGGCTCGGTAGCCGCCCTGTCGGGCGAACCGGATTCCCCTTGTGCCTCCTCAGTCCTTCTTTCGGAGTCCGTATTCGTCGTCGTCTTTCTCGTCGTCATCCCGGGATACCTCCGCTCGGTAGGCGCGCATCTTCACCTGCTCAACATCACGGAACATTCCACTCAGAATCGCCCATACGAAGATGCCCAACGATCCCAGCCCGATGAGTAGGGCGATCACAAACTGCACCAGTGTCAGATCGATGTTCATGGGCAAGCTCCTTCTGTTCGTTCCTGCTCTGCCTGCTTGATTCAGTCCCCGGCATCACCGCCCCGGTATCCGAACTCGGGGATCTCGATGCCCCGGCGCGCCGCGTAGCGTTCTGCCGGGGTCGTCTCCTGCCCGGGGCGGCGTACCAGTACACCTTCCGGCACATAGGCATGCCGCGAGGTTCCCGCCCTGAGCTGCGGATCGTTCAGCGCTGCGCGGTCTTCCTCGGCAATCTCCAGGGGTTCGCCCGTCAGCGGGTCTCGAAATGCGGACAGGGACAGCACGAAGTAGGCGACTGCCCATCGCTCCTGCGCGTCGAGGGCGTCTTCGTGGGAGGGCATGGGCGTTCCGTCCAGCCCCGTGGTGATGCTCCTGAATATGTCCTCCACACCGGGGCCGGACTTGAAGTTCCCCTTGGTCAGATCTGCGGGCAGAATCGGGAAGCCGAAATCATCATCCAGTTCATCCGCGCGTGGACCATCACCGCGGCCCTCGTCGCCATGGCATTCCCAGCATTCAGCGAATTGCCAGACTTCACTGCCTTGCTCGATAAGTGCCTGCGAAGGTTCCGGGGGGGTGCCGATCCAGATCGGTGGCGCCGGTTCTTCCTCCACGAAGAACGCCCATGGAAAGTCCGGGTCACTGCGGTCCACCGCCAGTTCGTACTTGATGTACTGCATCACGGCCAGGCGGTCGGTCTGGGTGAGCATGTGCCACGAGGGCATGCCGGTGCCGCGGACGCCGCGGTTGATCACGCGCAGCAGGTCGCCGTCGGTGGGCAGGGATCCCGACGGGGTATCGCGGAACTTGTAAGCGCCGAACGTGAAATCGCGTGGTCGGACGATGTAGTGGAACGTTGCCGCGGGTCCGTTGCCGTCTCCCTCCACGCCGTGACACCCGACACAGCGCCGGGCATAGACCTCGGCGCCCAGCTCGATGAATGCCTCGGACCGCGGCATGTTTCCGTGGCCGGCGGACACCCGCTGTGGCTCCCACACGTCACGCCACATGCCCCGGTTCATCCCGAGCTTCTGCAGGTACGCCACGAGCCCCAGCAACTCCCGGGTGGGGCCGATGATCCGCACATCGTCGCCGTCGAACTCATCGTTGGGCGTATGGATCACCGGATAGCCGTGCAACGGGAAATCGGCGTTGTCCTCGTGGACGTACAGCAGCCCTTCGGCGTTCGGCGTCAGCAGGATCTCATTGCTGACCTCCTCGTTCTCCGCATTCTCCGCCTCCTCGAAGTCGAAGAACCGTTCGCTGACGGCGTTCGCTTCCAGCGTGCGGCGCCCGCGGTCGTCCGTGATCACGGCGACCCGTTCGGCCGGACGCTCGAACAGCGCCTTGAAGCGGGGCATGATGGAGTCCGGCACCACCATGCGCGGATCCCAGAAGTGGGCAATGTGCCATTCGTCACTGAACTTCAGCCCGACCCGTGTGAGGTCCGGCCCGATGCGGCGCGTGGACCACAGGTGCGGTTTGTCCCAGTGGTATTCGCCGGCCTGGCTTACCGGTCCCCAGCGCTGGGCTTCCCTGGCTACCGGCCGTACGTACTGGGAATGACAGTACCAGCACCCCTCGCGTCGGTAGACGTCACGACCGAGCTGTTCGAGTTCCGTGTAATCGCTGGATTCGCCCCGGACCCACTTCAGTTCCCCCAGGTCCGTGCGGACGACCTTGGTCACGTCCGGCATCCGCGACTGCGGTTCGAGCAAAGGCAGCAGTCCCTGCACGAAGGCTGCCAGGCCCAGAAATGTCACTCCGGCCAGCAGTGAGACGATGCGTGCGTTCATGGCTGCTTCTCCCCCTCAGGCCGTGACAGGTCGTGTTGCGCCGGCGGAAGCCGTTGCGGGTTTGGTGAGCACGGTAAGCATCAGGTTGATGACCAGGAGTGTCATGCCGATGTCCATGGTCAAGCCGGATATCGTGCGAACCAGCCAGTAGGGCGAGATTGCCACCAGGCCATCCAGCCACTCCGTCCCCGCCATCAACATGTAGCCGTGTTGCAGTCCCTGCGCGGAGAGCACAATGCCCATCAGGGAGATGCCGATCGCAATCAGCCAGAACGACCAGTTGGCCATCTTGAACGACCACAACGGGCGATTGTTGATTCGCGGCCACACGTAAATCAGTCCCGCCATGGCCCAGACCACGAAGGTGCCGAACACCGTCAGATGGGAGTGCGAGATGACAAAGTCGGTGAAGTGCGTCGGCACCTGCAGTGTGCGAAGTGCTTCGACCGAACCCTGGAAGCAGCCGAAGAAGTACATCACCGCACCGAGAATCAAAAACTTCGCCGGCAGGTTGGCGCTGAACTCGCGCCATCGGCCGATCATGGTGCCAAAAAAGTTCTGTATTACCACCCAGACCGGAATGATCAGCAGCATCGAGGTGATGATGGCGATGGTCTCGGCCCAGTTCGCGATCGGGCTGTAAAGGTAGTGATGAATCCCCACGAACGGATAGAAGAGCGCCAGCGACCAGAACCCGACCAGCGAGAGCTTGTGGCTGTATAGGGGATTTTTCACGCTGGCCGGCAGGAAATAGTAGATCAGTACATAACCGGCGGGGGTGATCCAGAGGCCGACGATGTAGTGAATGAACAGGCCGTGAAAGGCGGCGCTGTTGATTCCCCATATGAAGTACGGCAACAGCGCCACCAGCAGTACGAAGTTGAATACCGTCCAGATGAAAGCGGCCAGCAGATACCAGAGACTTACGTAGAGCTGCGGCTCCGTGCGCTTTGCGACTGTCAGGATGAACTGGGTGCACAGGGTGGCGATGGAAGCCAGCAGCAATACGTCGATGAACCAGGGAAACTCGCCCGCCTCGAAGCCCTGGTTCCAGCCAAACATCAGCGACAACAGACCGACGCTCAGGATGATGTTCCAGCCCCAGGCGAGGTGATAGCCCAGCCGCTCCCCTACCACCCGCACCCCGCATAGCCGTGGCACCACGTAGTAGCAAAGGCCAATGAACAGGGTCGAGAACGCGCCGAAGATGACACCATTGACGTGCATGGGACGCAGGCGCCCGAAACCGGTTTGCAGGGCGTCACCCAGAAAGCCGGGATAGTTGAACATGGTGGAGATGGTGACCCCCAGGGACGGCGTGATCAGCAGCCAGAACATCCCCCAGTAGAGCCACAGGCGCACGAGTCGTGTGTCAACAAGGTCATCCAGGTGTTTGAAGTCTTCGTCCTTCATGGTGATCTCCCCATGCACACAGGCTCCCCTGCGCCCGGCAAACTGCTGTTCCGCCGGGACTTCGGTCGCGTTCGTTGGTCGGAATCCGCTTACGGCGTGCGGTCATTACCCACCCGAGGAGGACTCCGCCGGCGCCGGGACCGCGCCGGGGGGAGGGCAGGCCATGCCTTCCCCCCGATGGCGGATGTACTGGCGATGGCCGCCTGACGGTTCCGATCCCGGACCGCCCCTGGTGTCACCCCGGGGTCAATGCACTCCCGGGTTCAGGACAGAGCCGTCATGAGACCAGTACTGGTATGCTTCCAGCGCCTTCATCGCTTCCGAGTCCACATCGATCTCCTCGCCCTGGTTCGGGTTGTCGATGCACCAGTTGGTCATGCCGGCCAGGGTGCTGAACTCGCCCATTTGTTCCTGGAATTTCGGGAATTCGTGGGGGTTCGTATCCTTGGCGAACGGATGGCACATGGCGCAGGCCATACCCGTGTCCGAGAGATTGACGCCCATTTCCTCTTCCAGCTCCGCATCGCCGTGGAACAGGCGGTCGCCCAGGATCACGTATTCCATGAAGATCTCCTCGAAGATCTGCAGCTCGTCCTCCTGGTGGTGCTCCTTGTGGGCGTACGCAGGCCCGATGACATCCCGAACCACGCCACTGAAGACAAGCGTGGCAGCTAGCGTGAACGCCCCTGCCAATGCGCCAAGCCCCATGAGGTGACGGACCCGGTAGCGTTCTGTCTTCGCCTTGTTCATGACTTGTTCCTCCATTGAAAACCGGCCGGGTCAGTCGGTACCCCTGTACCGGCCCGTCCACATGCGGTCCGCGACTCGCGGTTGCAGCTTGATGCTTGGATTCTTGGTGACGGCATTGTCCTCCGGCCGATTGGCAAAAATGTGATCCCTGCGCCGCCACATCATGTACTCGTGCTCGACCCGGTTGTCCTGGAAGGTCATGAGATCCCATCCCAGGCCGTCGAAATGATCGCCCGGGTCGACCCGTGTCATGGGCCGGGTCATTGGCGGTACGCCTTCCGGCGCGTAGGGCCACGGCCAGGCCGTCGCCAGCATGCCGATGAGGCGGATATTGTCGATCTCGTTGTAGAGCACCTGATGGGTGTGGCCGTGGAAATCGGTGACGTTATTGAACGGCCGCAGTATCTCCAGCGTCTCCCGCCAGTCCCGTACCCAGAAGTTCCAGGGCGGGTAGTATTCATAAAGCGGGTTGTGACTGAAGATCACGACCGGGTCATCCCGGTCCCAGTCGTTCAACGTTGATTCCAGCCAGTCCCGCTGGCTGCGTCCGAGGCCCGCCCATGGGCCGGTCACCGAGTTGTCCAGCCCGGCCATGTGGCCCATGCGCTCTTCCGGGCTCATGTTGGTGACGGACCAGTAGTCCGGCGCCCGACTGATGGTATCCAGGCCGATGAAGCGCACCCCCTTGTGGTCGAACGTCCAGGGACTTTCCCCGAAGAGGTCGACGAACGTCTCACCCATGTCCAGGTACCAGTCGTGTTCGCCCGGGATGTAGTAAACGTCGACCTCAAGCTCATCCATGATTTCCTTGCCAAGGCGCAGTTCCACCGGGTCGCCCAGCTGGGCCAGATCCCCTCCCATGACGACGAAATCCACCGGCGGGTCCAGCGCGTTTATCTCGTCCACCGCCCGTTTTGCCTTTTCCACGAAACGCGTGTTGACGTCCTCCGGGTACAGGTGCGTGTCGGAGATCCAGGCGAATCGGAAGTTGTTGATTCCACCTTCTGCGTTCTCCGATGCGAACGCCATGTCGAAGGTATTGATGATGGGCAGCCAGAGGTTGGCCGTTGACAGTCCCGCCACGCCGCCCGCGAACATCAGGGACTTGTGCATGAATGTCCGCCGGGACATGCCGGGCATCGATATTCCGGGTTCCAGAAGCTCCCGTTTGCGCAGGGCATCGCGAACCTCTTCCAGGCGCTCCTGCTGCCGTTGTTGTTCCATGCGCTCTTTTCTGTTCATAGCAGTTGTCTCCTCGCCAGCCGGGCAGAAGCGGTGTTGCTGTCCCGTCTCCTGCCCATGTCTCGATTATTCAAGCTCGATCGAGAGTTCCAGTGTTTCGCCTGCGGCGACTTCCACGGTTTGCTCGCTGGTGCCGATATACTCCTGGCGTGTCACGAGCGTGTACTCGCCAGCCGGGATATCCTCGATGCGGAACGCGCCGTTTTCGTCCGTGATCGCGTAATACGGATGGGTCAGAACGAATGCCCAACCTTCCATCCAGCCGTGGGCGTCACACTCGAAACGCACCACTCCCGGGCGGGGCAACTCGCGCGTGACAGTCATGGTCGCGTCCGGCAGCGACACATTGAACGCGGCACGGCGGCCGTAGTAGCCCTTGGTGTTGTGCATCAGGGGGTCAGAGTTCTGGATGATGATTTCCCCCGGTCGCATGACCTGTACGTGGGGCTTGAACATGCAGTCGATGTTGTCGATGACCGGTGTCTCCAGATCTTCCGGCCAGGGCTTGCCGCGTTCCACGCGCTCCAGGTACACGACGGCATTCACCAGGCCGTTTTCCGGGCCGATCTCCGCCTGCTCCCATTGCCGCGGGTCGCCGCAGACATCCCGATCCGCCGTCGGTACGATTCTGCGTGTCGGGATACGGCCGTCATAAGTCACACGGCCTTCGAGGACGGCGCCGTCCTCGACATCAATTTCTTCGTAGGCAATGGCCGGCAGACTCAATAGCGTGGCCGACATCAGGCAGGCTAAAGCGCCGATCATGCCAGATGGGGTTGATCTCATGGGTTTTCCTCCGATTGCATCTGCTTTGGCGCATCCAATTCCAGGGACCAGCCGGGACGGGTGCGATTGTTTTCCGCTCAGGCCTATTCCGGTCAGGTTTGCGAAGCGCCCTTTCGGGCGCGGGCCGACCGGTACGTGCTTGTTGATGTTCTTTACACGATTTCCAATCTGCGTGACCGGTACCTTTCAGTCTTGTTTGGCAGGCAATGCATTCAAGGGAGCACGGGCAGATATTGCCCGACTGGTCCAAGCGCTGACACAAGCAGTGTGTCTCTCGAACGTTCGATAACAACTTGAGCAATAAAACAAATATGCGGAATGGCGAGGGTAGGGGAAGGAGTGTCGCCTGTTGTCGTTGCACCAACGGCAGCCGTTGACGACAAATGGTGCCGGATGGCGGCCTCGTGCCGGGACGCGTCTTGCCTTCGCACGTCCCTGTGCTACTTGTTTGCTCAGGGGGTGTGCAGGCGGTCTCGGGGAGACATCAGTCTGTTCACGCGCGCCTCCGCATTACGTCAGCGCTGTTGTCGCAAAGCGATATAAGCGATAAATGCGCACCATTTGCAACCGCTGCCGCATTGCGCGTCGGCCAGAGTGGGCGCCGTGTACCGCGCTCTGAATCAATGGACATCGCCGCCTGGTTTCTACAGGCACTCGGGAAGGGCTCTGCCCTGGCTCTGGCTGTCCTTCGTGGCGGTGTTTGCGGCGGGATTGGCAGGGGGGCTGATTCCGGCATCGCCCGACCTCGGGCAGGGGACGGCCTACCGGATCATCTACATCCACCTCCCCGCCGTGTGGATGGCCGTGTTCGCGTACATGGTCATGGCGGGCAGCGCCCTCATTCACCTGGTCCGGCGCGACACGCTCGCCGACATATGGGCGGAAGCCAGTGCCCCCGTTGGAGCTTCGTTCGCGGTATTGGCACTGTTGACGGGATCCCTCTGGGGAAAACCCATGTGGGGAGCCTGGTGGGTGTGGGACGCGCGCCTGACCTCGGTGCTCATTCTGTTCTTTCTCTTTTTCGGATACATGGCGCTGCGGTCCGCCATGGATGATCGGCGCCTGGCAGCGCGTGCGAGCGCCGTCCTGGTGTTGGTCGGCGTGGTCCATGTTCCGCTCATTCATTTTTCGGTCATCTGGTGGAGCACCCTGCATCAGGGGTCGACAGTGAGTCCTCTGGATGCGCCGACGATTCATCCGGGCATGCTGATCCCGTTACTGATCATGGCGCTGGCGTTCCTGCTTTATTACCTGCTTGTCTGCCTTATGCGCACGCGCTGCGCAATCCTCGAGCGCGAGCATCGAAGCCACTGGGTGATGGAACTGGCGAGGAGAAAAACCGCATGAACGAGTTCCTCCCAATTGGTGATTACGGGTTCCACCTGTGGGTGGCCTACGGTGTTGTGCTGGTGGTT
The DNA here is from genome assembly GCA_007130525.1 of Ectothiorhodospiraceae bacterium. Classification (GTDB taxonomy): domain Bacteria; phylum Pseudomonadota; class Gammaproteobacteria; order Nitrococcales; family Aquisalimonadaceae; genus Methylonatrum. The sequence goes on from SLSJ01000183.1 coordinate 15,855, forward strand.
CTTGTCTGGAACGTTCTCGTGCCCCTGTTCAGGCACCGACAGATCATGCGGACCGTGGCGGGGCGCCGCGGCGGGCGCAACTATTCTGCTGACATAAGGGAGAAGCATAAATCGCCGGTCTAAGGTCCGGCGCGTCTACGTGTAATAGTCCCGCACTGACAAATCCAAGAGACAAACTATAATAATTCCAATCTACCCATGACGCTGTTAACCGGGAGCGAAGTAAGCCTGGCCCGCATTTCTCACCGCCGTTCGTCGCGAGGGCGTCGAGATGCCGCTGTGACGGGGGGCACGGACCGGAAGACGGCGAAGGCGTAGCTGACACTATGTCGAGCCGGCTGGAGGGAGTACGCCCCGACACGGCGAGCAGATCGGCGTGCGTAGTAGAAGGGCGCTGAGATATGCGGGCTAACCACAACAACTACAAGGCGGGTTTCGAGTGATTCCGCGCTCATCGTGGGATGGCCGGTTCCCGCCCAAGGCATCGGGGAAGCATTGTCATGCTTGCCTTTAACGAACAACGGAAGCGACGACCGACGGGTGTTGAACTGCCGCTGCCCGGAGTTGCCGTTGCCGCCCGGCTCGCCGCCAATGCGTTTCGCGAGCACCTGGTTTTCTTCTTCAGTCCGTCGGAATTGGCTCCAGGCCAGGCGCCTGTCGAGCGGCGCGTGCGCGTGGGCGGATCGGCGTTGCCGGGTACTGTGGAGAGAGCGGCGGGTGGCGTGACCGTGCATTTTCAGCCCACGGATCCTGCGCTCACGGTTCGGGTAAGCTCCCGCGGAATCCTGGCCGACCTGTTCAGCGAAGATCAGGGGATCATGGCGCACGGCAGCCCCGACGAAGCCGGGACTTTTCGAGCCCGCGAGGTGCGTGAGGAACATGATGAACAACACATGCCCCCGGAGGTCGCGGAGGCATTGAAGGTACGTAGCGAGCTGCCCCTGCACGAGATGGGACGCTGATTCCCGGCTGGTCGGGATCGCTGCCGAGGCGGTGGCCGGACCCTCTCAAATGGGGACACCATAGGTGGGAGAGTTTATGCCATGGCACCGGAGATTGGGACCTTTGCCCTCACCCTGGCATTAGGTCTCGCATTGGTTCAGGTTGTCCTGCCACTCGCCGGCGCGACATGTCGCCGCTCTGCCTGGATGGCCGTGGCCGCGCCGGCCGCCTGGGGACAACTGGCCTGCATCGCCCTGGCATATGTCTGCCTCTCCTACAGTTTCGTCACCCATGACTTCTCGGTGCTGTTTGTCGCCAATAACTCCAACACCGCGCTGCCGTTCTTTTATCGGGTAGCGGGTGTCTGGGGTGGTCACGAAGGGTCTCTACTACTCTGGATGTTCGTGCTCGCCGTGTGGACCGTGGCGGTGGCGGCGTGGAGCAGACCGCTGCCGACGGTCTTTCGTGCGCGGGTGCTGGGTATTCTGGGGCTTGTCAGTGTCGGCTTCATTGCCTTCACGTTGTTCACCTCCAACCCGTTCGAGCGGATCTTCCCGGTGCCGGCGGACGGACGTGACCTGAATCCCCTGCTCCAGGATCCCGGAATGGTCATTCATCCGCCGTTGCTTTACATCGGCTATGTGGGGCTGGCTGTTCCATTCGCGTTGTCCATTGCCGCGCTGCTGGGCGGCCGCCTTGACGCGGCGTGGGCTCGCTGGTCACGTCCCTGGACATTGGTGGCGTGGCTTTTCCTCGGTATCGGAATCGCCCTGGGCAGTTGGTGGGCCTACAAGGAACTGGGCTGGGGCGGATGGTGGTTCTGGGATCCGGTGGAAAATGCTTCGCTGATGCCCTGGCTGGTAGCCACCGCTCTGATTCACTCTCTCGCAGTCACGGAGAAGCGGGGGACGTTCAAGGCGTGGACCATCCTGCTCGCGATTACCGGCTTCACTCTGGCGCTGCTCGGCACATTCCTGGTCCGCTCGGGTGCCCTGACGTCGGTGCATGCCTTCGCCAACGACCCGACGCGCGGACTGTTCCTGCTGGCGTTCATGCTGGTCGTGATCGGCGGTTCCCTGTTCCTCTACGCACTGCGCGCGCGGCAGATCCGAAACGATGTCGCTTTCTCCCTTTTCTCACGCGAAACCTTCCTGCTCGCCAACAACGTCCTGCTCATGGTCGCCTGCGCGGCGGTTCTGCTCGGCACCCTGTATCCGCTGGCGCTCGAGGCGCTGGGGCTGGGCAAGATCTCGGTGGGGCCGCCCTATTTCAATTCGGTTTTTGTCCCCTTGGCCCTGGGCCTGGCCTTCCTGATAGGAATCGGCCACCTCGTGGCATGGCGCCGCGGTGATCCGCTGGCGGTTGCTCGACGGCTGCGTACTGCGGCGCTCGCGGCGATGACGCTGGCCGCGGTTATCGTCTGGGCCTTATCCGATACCGCGCAGCTCGTGGTGATCGTCACCGTGTCACTGGCGCTGTGGATCGTGCTCAGCACGGTGGTGGGCATCCGGGACAGGCTGCAGCGGCGCTCCGGCCCCCTGCTCGAGCGGCTGGTGCAGATCCCGAGAGGGTACTACGGCATGCACCTTGCCCATGTCGGTCTCGCGGTCAGCATGGTCGGCATTGCCGTGGTCACCAGCCATGAAGTGGAGGCGTTTCATCGCATAGGACCCGGCGAATCGGTGGAGGCCGCTGGTTACACCTGGCACTTCGAAGGGGTCCGCACGGTCGAGGGTCCCAACTTTCAGGCCGTGGAGGGACGGGTCGCGGTCACGCGAAAGGACCGACTCATCACCGTGCTTTTCCCCCAGAAGCGCCATTACCCGGTGCGCGATGAGGTCATGACACAGGCCGGCATCAGTGCAGGGCTGGGACGAGATCTCTTCGCCACCCTGGGCGACCAGGTGGGTGGCGGCGACTGGGTCGTGCGCCTGCACTACAAACCCCTGGTCCGCTGGATATGGCTGGGTGCCATTCTCATGGCGGCGGGTGCGGCTCTGGCAGCCAGCGATCGGCGCTACCAACTCAGCCTGCGGCAACCGGCACCGGCACCCATCTATGACGACGGCAGGGAGGCTGTTGGGAGGAGCTGACGATGAAGTTCGCGATTCCCCTGTTGCTGTTCCTCCTCATTGCCGCTCTGCTGGCGGCAGGCATGAACATCGACACCTCGCGGGTGCCGTCGCCGTTTATCGGCAAGCCATTGCCCGCGGTCGAGATGCCGGATCTGCATGAGCCGGGAAGTCGCTTTGCCACCGATCGTCTGCCTGGCCATGACAGCGTCTCGCTGCTCAATGTCTGGGCCACGTGGTGTCCCCCCTGCCGGGAGGAACATCCGGTGTTCCTGGATATCGCGGACCATGTCCCGATCTACGGCATCAATTACAAGGATGACCGTGAAGATGCCCTGGACTGGCTGAAACGACTGGGCAATCCGTACGTCGCCGTCGGCTATGACAGCGATGGGTTGGTCGGAATCGATCTCGGTGTCTACGGCGTTCCGGAAACCTATGTCGTGGACGGCCGGGGGATCATTCGTCACAAGCATGTGGGCGCCGTCACGCAGGACGTCTATGAAGAGCAGCTGCGACCGGTCATCGAGGAAGTGCGCCGGCAGGAGGTTCGACCATGAGGTTAGCCCGCATATCTCACCGCCCTTCTACTACGCACGCCGATCTGCTCGCTGTGACGGGGCGTACTCCCTGCAGCCGGCTC
>SLSJ01000113.1 GCA_007130525.1 Ectothiorhodospiraceae bacterium
GCGTACTCCCTGCAGCCGGCTCGACGTAGTGTCAGCTACGCCTTCGCCGTCTTCCGGTCCGTGCCCCCCGTCACAGCGGCATCTCGACGCCCTCGCGACGAACGGCGGTGAGATATGCGGGGCTAGGGACTCGGATACACCGCCGGGTGATATCTGTGAGCCGCTGAATACCAACCGTCACCCCGGCCTGTCATGACACCATAGTCCATTGTTGCCCAACGCCGCGAACCATCCGGCAAGGGAACGTTGCCCACAGTCGCCGGCAACCTGACCAATCAACATCCCCTCGCCGGTACGCATGCGCGAGGGCGCCCGTTTCCAGCGCCACGGGCATTTGGGCCATGGGGAGATTCCGGTGATGGAAGGGCGGATGCGGGTTGCCGGTGCCACCCTGGAAAGTGGTGATTACCCGTTCACCGAGCCCGGAGAAGTGCACGACGTCCTCGCCCCGGCAATGCCCATCATCTACGTTGGATCACGGAAACAAACGCCTGCCATCGAATAATAAGCCCGGTCCAGGGCCTCAACGGTCGGGGCCGCTGACCGGCATTCTGCGCCGGCCTCCGCATCAGCAACATTGACTCAAATATTTTGTGGGCTAAGTTCAAATTAGGCTTAGGGGAAACGTCCAATGACTCGCTATCGCAATCTGCACCTGGATCACCAGTTATGTTTTGCGCTGTGTTCAGCGACACGGGCAATCACGCGGGCCTACAGGGTCCGCCTCGAGCGCATCGGTCTCACCTACACGCAGTATCTGGCCTTCCTGGCGCTGTGGGAAAATGACGGGCAGACGGTACGGGGCCTGGCTGACCGCCTGGACCTGGATTCGGCGACCATGACCCCCCTGCTCAAGCGCCTGGAACGCGCCGGCCTGGTCACGCGCGACCGCAGCCCCCGGGACGAACGGGTGGTCGAAGTGCATCTGACCGACGGCGGCCGTGAACTGCAGCATAAGGCCGCGATCATTCAGCGCGAAGTGGCGGCACTGACGGGCATGGAGCCCGACGAATTCACTGCGCTGCGAAACAGGCTGCACAAGCTCGCGGATACCGTCTCCGCGGCGGAGCAGTCGCAGGCAGTCCCCGGCTAGCCCCCATATCTCACCGCCCTTCTACGACGCAGGCCGATCTGCTCGCTGTGTCGGGGCGCGTTCCCTGCAGCCGGTTCGACGTAGTGTCAGCCACGGCTTCGCCGTCTTCCGATGCGTGCCCCCGTCACAGCGGCATCCCGACGCCCTCGCGACGAACGGCGGTGAGAACGGTGAGAAATGCGGGGCTAACCCCGATGTAGGAGGCCAGCCCCCTGGCCGATGGGGTATGCCCCGGGCGTGGGTTATCGCCGAGAGGGCTCGGCTCCTACAGGGGCAGGCTCACCCCGGTTTGACAACGCTGGAATCAAGACGGGAACCCATCCGCGGCAGTACAATCATGAATCCCCCGAACCGTTGGCCACACCACGAGAGTCGAGCTGACACACATGAGCGACAGCGCCTTTCCGGTACCTGAATGCAGTCTGGAAACGGAGCTGGTGGTTCGTGGCAGCCGCTTTATTGCCCGCGTGCATCCGGTGGAGACCCGCGACGAAGCAATGTCCCAAATTACCCGGGCACGTTCGGACCATCCCGATGCCACCCACCACTGCTGGGCGTACGTGCTCGGCAAACCGGGAGCCGCCACCAGCGCCGCCATGAATGACGACGGCGAACCGTCGGGAACGGCAGGCCGCCCCATCCTCAGCGTGATCGAGCACAAGTCCATCGGCAACGTGCTGATAATCGTAAGCCGCTATTTCGGCGGCAGGAAGCTGGGGGCGGGCGGTCTGGTGCGCGCGTACGCAGGCGCTGCCGAGGCCGTACTATCGAAGGTGCAAACAGTGGAGCAGGTACCACGGACAACGGTGGACCTGTGCCTGGATTTTTCCATGGAACAGCCGCTCAGACACTGGGTGAATGGCCATGACGCGCAGATTGCCCGGGTCGACTATGGCGAAAACGTGCGGATACGGCTCCAGCTTCCGGTGGACGATCTGGAGTCCCTGCATTCCTTTGCGGCGGCGCGCGGCGTGCGGGTTCAGGCAAACAGCCGGCGGCACAACAGCCAGGGAGGCAGCTAGGCCATGACTTCGAGCCCGAAAGCGCGAATGGCTCCGACACCCGCCGGCCCGGGCCGGCATGCGCTTGCCGTGGTGCTGGGCCTGATGCTGCTCCAGGGCTGCGCGGGTACGCCGCTCCAGTACCGGGATCTGCCGCCGGCGGAGGAGCAGGAGACGGCGGCGGTCGAGCTGGTGGACGTCCCCTTCCATCCCCAGAAGGCCTATCAATGCGGTCCGGCGGCCCTGGCCACCGTCATGAACCATGCCGGGCATGACATCACCCCCGAGGACCTGACGCCCCAGGTCTACCTTCCGGAGCGACGCGGCAGTCTGCAGGCCGAACTGCTGTCGTCGACCCGCCGCAATGGCCTGATTCCCTACGTGCATCGAACCGAACTCGCGAATCTGCTGGACGAGGTTCGGGCGGGCAATCCGGTGCTGGTACTGCAGAACCTTGGAATCGACCGTGTGCCGATCTGGCATTACGCGGTGGTTGTCGGCTACGACCTGGAGGCGGGTACCGTGCTGCTGCGTTCCGGAACCACCGAGCGCGAGATCATGTCCCTGCGCCGTTTCGAGCGCACCTGGCAACGTGGCGATTACTGGGCAATGACCGTACACGGACCGGGACACTTCCCGGTCAGCGCCGAGGAACACCGCTACCTGGAGGCGGTCGCGTCGCTGGAGCGCGTCGATCGGTGGCCGCAAGCGGAAGCCGCCTATCGCGCCAGTCTCACGCGCTGGCCCGACAGCCTCGGCGCGCTCATGGGCCTGGGCAACGCACGGTACACGGCCGGTGATTTCACGGCCGCGGAACGCTGGTACCGGGACGCGGCCGGGCGGCATCCGGAGAGCGCGGCGGCGCAGCACAACCTGGCCTGGGCGCTGATCCGCCAGGACCGGCATGACGAAGCCAGGAAACATGCCACACGGGCCGTGGCACTTGCCGGCGAGAACCAGCGCCACTACCACGCGGCACTGGAAGAACTCGGGGAGGACTGAGCCATTCGGGCCCGCCGAGGCTGTTGCCGGCTGGGTCGTTCAGCCCCGGAATCATCAGCTTGGACAACCGGCTGAATGCCGCTAGAGTAGCTCCGGATGTGCTCCTGAAAACAACGAATATGGAGATCAAGGATGCAGACATTCCTGCGTAGAACCCGCCTGCTCGCCCTCCCGATGATACTCGCCTTCCTCATGCTCGGATTCACCTCGCAGAACGCTGCCGCGGGCATTGTCGGCACCGAGACGGTGCTCGCCGAGCAGGCGAGCAATGACCGTGAGCAGGTCCTTGCCTTGCTGGAGCGCGAGGACGTACGCGAGAAGCTGGTGCAGTATGGTGTCTCGCCCGAGGAAGCTGCCAAGCGCGTGGCCGGCCTGACCGATGCCGAGGCCCTGGAACTCGCCCAGCGCATCGATGACCTGCCCGCCGGCGCCGCGGTCGTGCTGCTGCTGGTCATTATTGTGCTGATCCTGCTCCTGCGCTGAACCAGTCAATGGCCGGTTTGTCTCATTATCTGCCGTCTGCCAGGCGGGAGCATGGCAGACGGTTCGTTGCGGCTGGTAACCCGGCGATTCCCTGCCATACCGGGCAAGGACTTTCCCGTACGGCCACGCCGTCTCCCGCGCCCTCCGCCACCGTAAGAGGGGGGCTCAACCTTCGATGAGGATGCTGTCGCGATGTGGTTACGTCCGCTACTGGTGATGCTGTCAATGTTCCTTCTGATTCCGGTCGGCGCCATGGCCGAGCCGGTGGATGTGCGCGATCCCTGGGTACGCGAGGTGCCCGACGTCTCCCGACACTCGGCCGCCTACATGAAGCTTCGTGCGACCGCCGACGAAAACCGGACGCTGCTGGCGGCGGACAGCCCGCAGTTCCAGCGGGTGGAAATTCACGAATCCCGCGAGGAGGAAGGCATGGCCCGCATGGTGGAACTGGATTCGCTTACCGTTGCAGTCGGCGAGACCTTGGTTCTCGAGCCCGGCGGCAAGCACCTGATGCTGATGGACCGGAAGGTGGAATCACTGCGTGTTGGGGATCATGTGGACCTGGTACTGCACTTCGACAATGACGAGTCAATGGAACTGAGAGTGCCGGTGCGCAAGGGGTCACCGGGCCATGACAACGGTCACGGCCACCACCACCATCACTGACGGGGTAGCGTCCTTCAGCGCGCCCTCGGCGAACCCTGTCATCGGGGCCGGTAGACGCCGGCCCGGGACTGTCGACCGTGTCATATGCTCGAGTCACTGATCGCGTCACTGGAAGGCGCTCCAACATTCCGGATCGCCGTTGTCGCCGCCATCATCGCGGGGCTCGCAACCTGCCTTGGCGCGGTGCCGGTGTTCTTCGTGCGCCGGATTTCCAGGCGCTGGCAGGTTGCCCTGCTGAGTTTCGGTGCCGGCGTCATGCTCGCCGCCGCGTTCTTCTCGCTGCTCGCGCCGGGACTCGAGATTGCAGGTGAGCTGACCGAGTCACGGATAGTTCCCCCGCTCTGGCTCGCCGCTGCGCTGATGCTGGGCGCGGGCCTGTTCTTCCTGGCAGACCACTGCCTGTCCTACGAAAATTTCATCAGCGGCCCGGCCGGCGTTTCCCGGAAAGCACTGCGTCGCGTCTGGCTGTTCGTGATCGCCATCGCCATACATAATCTGCCGGAAGGCCTGTCAGTGGGCATCGGCTTCGCCGGCGACAGCCTAGGGAACGGGCTTGCCATTACCGCCGGAATCAGCGCCCAGAACATACCGGAGGGCCTGATCGTCGCGGTCGTCCTGGTGTCGGTCAATTACACACGCCTGCAGGCATTCGGTGTCGTCGCTGTCACCGGCCTGGTCATGTCGGTGGGCGGAATCCTGGGCGCCGCGTTCATCACCCTGGCCGACAGCCCACTGATGCCGTGGGCACTCGGTTTCGCGGCGGGCGCGATGATCTACGTGATCATTGATGAAATCATTCCGCAGACGCACCGGAACGGATATCGCACGCCGGCCAATCTGGGTTTCATCATTGGCTTCATCCTTATGATGTTCCTGGATCTGGCCCTGGATCTGGACTGAACGGCGACACCGCGCACGGGCGAAGACTGCCCGCCGCGCCTCGGCGCCTGTGATAATGGCAGGCTGCACCCGCCGCTTCATGGCAATGGCGCATGCTGATCGGGGAGACGACGATGAAGACGCTGGTGATTGGCGCCAATGGACAGATCGGCCGGCAGTTCTGCGCATTGGCAGCAGAGAGGAACCTGCCCATCCGGGCCATGATCAGGGATCGGGGGCAAATCCCGGCCTTTCGTGAGATCGGCGTGGAAACGGTTACCGCCGATCTCGAGTCCGACTTCCGGCAGGCCTACGAAGGCTGCGAACAGGTGATATTCACGGCCGGATCAGGGCCGCACACCGGTCCCGACAAGACGCTGCTGGTGGACCTTCACGGAGCAATCAGGGCCTCGGACCTGGCGGACGAACTGGGACTCGCGCGCTTCACCATGGTGAGCGCGCTGCGCGCGGAACACCCGTTGCAGGCACCGGAAAGGCTGCGCCCCTACATGGCCGCCAAGCATGCTGCGGACGGCTATTTGCGACGCGGCAGGACACCGTATGTCATCCTGAAACCGGGCCGGCTCACCGATGAACCGCCAAGCGGGCGAATCACCACGGATCCGGACAGCGTGGCACACAACCACATATCGCGAGGCAATGTAGCCAGGATATTGCTGGCCGTCGCGGGCAATGGCGGCCTGCGCAACGCCGAGTACCGAATCCTGGACGGCGATATGCCGATAGACACCGTATTCGGATGACGGCGACCAGCCGTGCTGTTCGGGGTTTAGCCCGCATATCTCATCGCCGTTCGTCGCGAGGGCGTCGAGATGCCGCTGTGACGGGGGCACGGAGCGGAAGACGGCGAAGGCGTAGCTGACACTACGTCGAGCCGGCTGCAGGGAGTACGCCCCGACACGGCGAGCAGATCGGCGTGCATAGTAGAAGGGCGGTGAGATATGCGGGTTAGCGGGGCCGCATCACTGCTCGCGAAGACGCTCGAGGGCCGCCGTAAAACCCATCATGGACATGGGCAGATCGAACGACTGGTCACGGGTGTCGCGGATACGAACGGTACCCGCCGCACCACGCATGAACTGGTTCAGCATGTCTTCATCGAAGAGCATGGACGCGAGACAGCCATCCGGACCACAGATCTCGATGGCAATGCGCACGGGTTCGTTCTCGTCCACAGTCAGCAGCAGACCCGGCTGCAGACGGACCCCAAGCGGCACGGTGAAAAGCGCTACCGGCAATTCTCGCTCCGGCACGAAACCGACCGCCACTTCCATGATGGTTTCGCCGGTTTCCTCCACCGTCACCTGCTGCAGCATTTCACAGACCCGGACTGTCTCGCCATCCTCCTGCACCCGCTCGCAGCGCACGGTCCAGTCCTGAAACTGCTCCATTTCCGCATCGCCACCGGGACGCTCGCCCAGTAATTCACCCTCACCCACACCGGGTGACAGATCGGTCTGGGCAACAAGCATCGCGGGGAACGGAAACAACAGCCCGGAGATCAGGGCAACGAAAAGCAAGCTCGATAGTGTGTTTTTCATGGCCGTATTCTAGGGCTTCCGGACACTCCGAAGAAAGCACCCTTGCGAAAGCGACGGCGAATCCGGGGCATCCACCCCGATCTGCCGCCGCGAGCCCGACTTCACTGCAACGGGCGCTCCTGTCAAAATAGCGGCGACTCCAAGAAATCGAACCGGGTTCGTGCTGATTCCAACCATTTCACAGACCGCCGGCCTGTCCGGCAGGGAATCATGAGCGCTTCCAGCTATACCGAGCGCCGCCGGGCATTGATGCGCTTTGCCTGGCTGTCCATTGCCGCCGCCATACTGACGATCAGCCTGAAGACCCTTGCCTGGTGGCTTACCGGGTCCGTGGGCCTGCTCTCCGACGCACTGGAATCCATTGTCAACCTGGTAGGTTCCGTGATCGCGCTGGTGGTGCTGGCCATCGCGGCGCGGCCCCCGGATCAGGATTACCCGTTCGGACACTCCAAGGCCGAGTATTTTTCCAGCGGTGTCGAGGGCGGGCTGATCATTCTCGCGGCCATCGGCATTACCGCGGCCGCCATCGAGCGCATCATCAATCCAAGACCGCTGGAAGCCCCCGTCATCGGCCTCAGCCTTTCGGTGGTCGCATCCATCATCAATTTTGGGGTCGCACGGACACTGCTGCGGGTGGGACAAAGCGAGGAATCCATCACCCTGGAAGCCGACGGCCATCACCTGATGACCGATGTATGGACGTCGGTTGGCGTCGTCCTCGGGGTCGCGCTGGTATTCCTCACCGGCTGGTACGTCCTCGATCCGCTGATCGCGCTGGCTGTCGCCGCCAACATTTCCTGGACCGGCTTCCGCGTCTTCAAGCGGTCGGTCAATGGCCTGATGGACGCGGCACTTCCACAGGAAGAACTGAAAATCATCGAGGACATCCTGGAACGGGAGCGACGCAAACTGCCCGGCGAAGTGGATTTCCATGCCTTGCGCAGCCGCAAGGCGGCGGCACGTCGTTTCATCTCCGTACACGTGCTGGTGCCGGGTCGCTGGGACGTGCAGCGGGCGCATGACTTCGCCGATGACATCGAAGAGGAAATCGCGGGCAGGCTGCCGGGCGCCAGCGTGATCACGCACCTGGAGCCGATCGAGGACCCTCGCTCCTACCAGGACGTGGATCTGTACCGGCACAGGCCCTGAGGCCATTTCCGGGACGACCCATCCCCGGGGCCTGTCACGAACGGTTCACGGAGCAACGGGGTTTCATCCGGAATCAGCCGACGCCCGGTTGGGCAGGGCAACCCGCACGGACAGGCCGCCACTGGCGGCTGCGCCCAGCTCGAGCCGACCGTCATAAAGCGAAACCAGATCCTGCACGATATCCAGCCCCAGGCCGGACTGGGAACGTTCCGTGTCCAGCCGCTTGCCACGGTCGAGGGCGGCGCGGCGGTCAGGCTCGCTCATGCCCGGGCCATCATCCTCAACCAGTATCACCACCTGGGAGCCCGATGGGAGCGTCCTGAGAATCACCTCGGTATCGGCCCAGCGCATGGCGTTTTCCAGCAGATTGCCGACCACTTCCTGCAGGTCCTGGGGATCCACGGAAACCCGCAGACCCGGGTCGATATCCACCCGCAGTCCCACACCGCGGCGCGCGCCCATCCGGGCCAGGCCGTCCGTCACCGGGCGCAGGGCTTCGGCGACATGCACCTGTCCGGCGAACGCGGCGGTTCCTGCCGCCGAGGCACGCGCAAGGTGGTGACGCACGGCCTCGTCAATGCGCTCCACTTCCGACGCCAGCCGCTCCCGTTGCGGTGCCGGGACCTGCGCCAGTAGAGTTTTCACCACCGTCAGCGGGGTCTTGATGGCGTGGGCCAGATTGCCCGCCGCGCCCCGTCCCCTTTCGATCAGTTGCCGGTCACGGTCGAGCACGGCATTCATTGCCCGGGCCAATGCGCCCAGTTCCCGCGGCAGGTCATCGTCCAGGTGCTTGCGCCGACCGACCTCAACTTCCTTCAAATGGCGGCCAATCTGCCGCAAGGGCGCCAGCCCCCAGCGAATCTGCAGCGCCGGCAGCACCAGCAGCAGTGCACCCAGGCCGCTCAACGACACGATCAATAGCCGGCGGAAGCCGGCCAGTTCCCCATCCAGTTCACCAACCGGACCGGCCACCATCAATGTGATCGGTTCCCGGTAGCCCGGTAGCTGGACGTCGCGCCGCACGATTCGCAGCCCGTGTCCGCGTGGACCGGAAACACTGGTGGCCGTCGTGGCGCCGGAATCGGCCGACGACGGAACCGGCAAACGCTCATCCCAGAGCGAGCGTGACACCAGGATCGGGCCGTCGGCATCCGAAACCTGCCAGTACCAGCCGGAGAACACCTGCTCGAAGCGTGGATCGCCGATCGAACGGGCCAGGTCCAGGCGGCCATCGATATCGGTGCGCACCGCCACCGTGAGCACGTTGAGCACCGCCTTCAGGCGCTCGTCGAACGCCGCGGTCACCGAAGCGTTGAACGCCCAGGACAACAGTGCGCCCGCAGCCGGCAGCATGAGGATCACCAGCAACCAGGATGCCGCCAGCAACCGGGCTGCGACGGACCAACGCCTCATGCGCCGTCCCCGGTAGACACGACCCGGTACCCCTGGCCTCGCAGCGTCTCGATCACCTCTGCACCGAGCTTGCGCCGCAGGCGACTGATCTGCACGTCTATGACATTCGAATCCGGCTGCTGATCACGCGCGTAGACGTGCTCCGAGAGTTCCGTGCGGCTGACGATACGGGGCATGGCATGAAGCAGGTAAGCGAACAGGCGGTATTCCTGGGCCGTGAGGGTGATCGGACGTCCCGCACGGGTGACCGTCCCGGTGTGGGTATCCAGCGCCAGGTCACCGACCTTGAGCACCGGATGCGCGTGTCCGTGTGCCCGTCGAACCAGTGCGCGCAGGCGAAACAGCAGTTCCCCCGTTTCGAAGGGCTTGGTGAGATAGTCGTCGGCACCGGCTGAAAAGCCGGCGGCCTTGTCGGACCACCGGCCGCGCGCCGTCAACACCAGCACCGGAAGATTGATGCCCTGTTCGCGCCAGCGCGCCAGCCATCCGACGCCGTCGCCATCGGGCAGGCCAAGATCCAGCACCACGGCGTCATACGGTTCGGTACTCACCAGGAAATCCGCTTCCGCGCCGCTCCCGGTATGATCCGCCAGAACGCCGGCCTGCTCGAGCGCCTCGACCAGGGCCCGCGCCAGGGCCATGTCATCCTCAACCAGCAACAGCTTCATGGCCAGACATCCGTTCCTGCTCATCCGGGATCCCGCATGGCAGCGAGACCGTTGCCCGCAATGGACGCGGTTACCGCAGGCCCGGGGCCCCTTTTGTCGAGTCCCGCGCGCTGCAGCCCCACGAAACGCAAGGCACTCCGCCTCATGCGTGGAGTAGCGTCAGGGGTCGCTCCGGGATTCCCGCATCATTTCCCGGACCCTTACGCCCTCGATGCCGAACAGGGCTCCCGTGGTGGCATCGAACCTGAACGTGACACGCTGGCCACTGGGTCCCAATACGCCGATGTTGTATACAAGGTGATCATCGCCCTCCTCGAGATCCACTTCAATCACCTGCCCCCTGTACCGTGCCTCCAGCCAGTCAAGTAACTCGCTGAGCGGGACGATGTCGCCGGCGGCAACCGCCGCACTGAGGTCGGAGCGATCCTCGTCGGATCCGGTGCCCGCCGGAACGTGGCCGAGAGGCAGAACTAACAGCAGGAACACAATGAGCACGCGCATGAACGAAATGGTTTCACGGGGCACATGAACAACAGATGAACACGGCATTCAGATCGTTGACAGGCGTATGCTGGTTGAATGGACCCTGTAGAAACGTTTCCAGGGAGAACATCATGCTCCGGAACTCTGCGATCATTCTGTCCATCGTGGCATTCATTGCCGGAACCGCCCTGGCCGAGACCCGGATACAGGACCTGCCGGGACGCGGTGACGCCACCATCAGTGGCCTGGTCACCGGTGCCTGGGGCAATACCTTCGTACTGGAGGACGACAGCGGAAACATCATCGTCGAGGGCGGCCCCGCCTGGTACCGGGAACTTGACATCGAGGCGGGAGAACGCCTGCGTGTGACCGGCCGCCGTGAAGGTGAGCGCTTCGCCGCAATCACCATCGAACGTGAGGACGGCGATATCCTGCGGGTGCGTCCGGAAGACGGCCCGGCACCCTGGGCCGCGCGCGAACCGCGACATCGCGCGGACACCCGCTCCCCCGGCCCGGCAAGCGATACGGGGTTGACCGATCCTCCGGCAGCGCAACAACGCGGCATGGGTCCCGATGACATCAACCGTGTGCTCGACATCGCGGTGGAATACGGTTTCGTGGAATTCGACGAAATCGAATACGAGGGCGATAACGTCATCGAGGTGGAAGGCTGGCTCGACAACGGTTGGGAGGCGGAGATCGAGGTCGACATGGCCACCGGCCGCCTGCTCAAGGAAAAACGCGAGCGCAGCCGCGGCGGGCGTGCGGGCATCACTGCCGATGTGGTCCGCCAGGTCGTCACCATTGCCCTCGAGCAGGGCATGGTGCGCTTCGACGAGATCGAACTCGACAGTCGCAAGATCGAGGTTGACGGTTGGGACCGATACGGTCGGGAAATGGAAATCGAACTGGACGACCGTGACCTGACCGTACTCAAGGTGAAATTCGACGACTGATCCAGGGAACCCGGCCCCTGATCTCCGACAGTGACGGGGCCCGCAGGATCCGCCCTATGATCAGCCGTCTCGGCGGCGCCAGCCGGCGGAGGGCGCGTTACGGCATCCTGGCCCGCATATCTCACCGCCCTTCTAATACGCACGCCGATCTGCTCGCCGTGTCGGGGCGTACTCCCTGCAGCCGGCTCAACGTAGTGTCAGCTACGCCTTCGCCGTCTTCCGGTCCGTGCCCCCCGACACAGCGGTATCCCGACGCCCTCGCGACGAACGGCGGCGAGATATGCGGGCTGGCCCGGTTATCTCACCGCCCTTCTACTACGCACGCCGATCTGCTCGCCGTGTCGGGGCGTACTCCCTGCAGCCGGCTCAACGTAGTGTCAGCTACGCCTTCGCCGTCTTCCGGTCCGTGCCCCCCTCACAGCGGCATCTCGACGCCCTCGCGACGAACGGCGGTGAGATATGCGGGCTGGCCAGCTAGCGCCTCAAGGGATCGCACTCATCCCGAATGAGGATGTCAGCCGTCGGTCAGCCGTTCATCCGCCTGAACACGATGCTGTGATCCATGGCCGCGGTCGAACCCCGCAGCAGGTGCCTGACATCGGCATGAGTCGTGTGCCATCTGCTCAGCAACTCGACCGCGGAGTCAGTGCGGTTGCCTCCGGGTCCCGGATACCTTGCCTCGTCCCGGGGTAGCCCATAGCGCATCACAAACAACCCGTTGAGCTGATCATATTCGTACAGGGCGACCGGCGCCGTCCTGCCGCCCAAGTGCAGGATATACTCCCCCTGAACGAGGCGACCGTTATCGAATACGAAACCGACCAGCACCAATTCCCCGGCGACCGTCATTTCATAAACAAGCCGATCAGCCAGATGCACCAGCGGCGAACCGTGCGTGTCGTACACGGTCTTGATCCCGTCGCCCCAGGCATGCCCGCGGAAGTCATTACCGAAGGCGGTCGTAGCAGCCAGCATGGCTGCAAAAAAAGATGCCACTTTCATGGATTTCGTGCTCCCGGCGTTGATTGATCGGGACGGTGACAGCGCCGTCCTTTTCCGGGGAGAGAATGACCTGTAATGGTCTCCCCAGCGCAGTCTCGCGCATGTTCGGGCAAAAGAAACCTTGTCACCGAACAACTACGGCGGCGTGGCTCAGACGCCACACGAGCGCGCCGGTCGGCAGTCCCGGCAACCGGGTGCCAACGCCGGGTATGATCATGTGACATCCGTCATGCTGGCCGGGATGCCCGGTCCGGCGCGGTCTGGCGCCGGCTGCGCGACTGCCCCTTGCCGGGGTGCGCCTCCGCGGCAATCGACCGCTGCCGACTTCAATCAATCACGTTCACCGCGTAACGGTTCTTGCCTTCCCGCTTGGCGCGGTAGAGGGCGTCATCGGCAGCCTGCAGCAGGGACTCGAAGGTCCCACTGGAAGACGAAGAAACGCTGGCGATTCCGATGCTGATGGTGAGTCGTGGCTCTTGCGAGCGCGAACCCCGTCACGGAACTCCGAAGAATGCCTTCATGGCGCGCAGCGTTTGGAGCGGCTGCTCCTCCACCAGGAAATGCCCACAGTCAATGGGTTCAGCCGTGACATCCAGGGCGCGATGTCCCCAGATCACCGGCACGTCGTACATCCTGCCTACAAAACCCCGCTCGCCCCACAGGGCCAGCAGCGGACAGGTAAGGCGCACACCCAGATCCTCGCTGTCGTGGTCCAGGTCGATGCCGGCAGCCGCGCGGTAATCCTCACAGCTTGCGTGAATCACCTCAGGGGTACGGAAACAGCGCAGGTACTCCTGAACCGCGCGCTCGTCGAAGGCGCCTGGCAGGCGGCTCCAGCGCCGCAGCTTGTCACGCAGGTAGTACTCGGGATCGAGCCCGATCAGGTGCTCGGGGAGGCCGTCGGACTGGATAAGGAAGAACCAGTGGTAGTACGCGGTCGCGAACGCCTTGTCGGCTCGTTCGAAGACATCCCAGGTGGGAATGATATCGAGCACGGCGGCCTTCCGGACCACATCCGGATGATCCAGAGCCATGCGATGCACCACCCTCGCTCCACGGTCGTGTCCGGCCACGTAAAACTGCCGGAATCCGAGCGCGGCCATGACTTCCACCTGGTCACCGGCCATGGCGCGCTTGGAATAGGGCGCATGACTGGCATCACTCGGTGGCTTGTCACTGTCGCCGTAACCGCGGAGATCCGTACAGACCACGGTGAAGTGCTCGGCAAGCGCCGGCGCCACCGGGTGCCACATCACATGAGTCTGGGGATAGCCGTGCAGCAGCAGCAACGGCGGACCGTCGCCGGCGACACGCGCCATGATGCGGGCCCCGGACGTCTCGATCGTCTGTGACCTGAATCCCTGCATGAGCATGGTAGGCACGCTTCCCGCCCGCCTTCATCTCGTGTCCAAATATAGCCGGAACTTGGCAATTTCCAAGAATGGAAGGCCATTCAGCAGCCGTTCAGCAGCCCGGGGATATGGTTTGCAGCGTATCGACTGAAAACGGAGATGCCGCCATGAAAGCGTCGAAGACCCTGATACTGACGTCACTGCTTGGAATGGCCGCTGCGCCACTGTCGGCCCAGGCCGGCACCAGCTATCACCGCGCGGAAGTGATCGACGTGGTACCGATCATGCAAGTGGTGCGCGTCTCGGCACCCCAACAGGAATGCTGGAACGAACAGGTGGTACACCGTGACCGCGGCCACGACAGCCGCGCCGGCCTGGTGGTCGGCGGTATCGCCGGGGGCATCATCGGCAACCGTTTCGGCGGCGGCAACGGCAGGAAGGTGGCCACCGTCGCCGGCACCATTGCCGGCGCCGCCCTGGGGGATCACCTGAGCCGGGGCCCGGAGCGCAGCTACACCACCAGCGAACGTCATTGCCGTACCATCGACCGCTGGTACGACGAGGAGCGCACTGTCGGTTATCGGGTACACTATCGATTCCGCGGTGACAACTACTGGACCGAGATGGACCGTCACCCCGGCAAGACCATACGTGTCCGGGTTGACGTGACACCGGTGGATTGATCGCCGGATCGCGTTCCGGCTGCGGGCGGGTACGTCCGCAGCCGGTGCTTCCGGATGCCATTTCCGGGAAGGCTAGTGTATGCACCTGTTCCTCATCCGCTTCTGCCTGGCTGTGCTGTTGCTTTGTCTGCCCCTGTCCACACCCGCGCTTTCCCAGCAGTGGCAGGCGGCCGGAGCGGTATCGGTGGCGGACACCGAGATGTCGCTGGACGACGCGGTGGAAATGGTGCAGCGGGAAACCGGTGGTCGCGTGCTGTCGGCCGACCGCGTCGAGCGCGACGGCCGGACCTGGTATCGCATTCGCGTTCTGGTCGCCGAAGGCAAGGTTCGCGTATACAGGGTCGACCCTGCCACCGGCCGCATGCGCTAATCGACCGCGCGGAGCAGGGAATCATGCGCATCCTTGTTATCGAAGACGAAGCGGCGCTTGCACGGCAACTGGAGCACCGCCTGAAGAGCGAGTCCTTCGTGGTGGACCTGGCCGAGGACGGTCCCACCGGCCTGCACCTGGCCCGTGACTACCCCGTCGACCTGGCCATCGTGGATCTCGGCCTGCCCGGCCTTTCAGGGCTGGAACTGATCCAGCAGCTGCGCGCCGAGGGCAGCAGACTGCCGATACTGATCCTGACCGCCCGCGGAAGCTGGCAGGACCGCGTTGCGGGACTGGAAGCCGGCGCCGACGATTACCTGCCGAAACCGTTCCGCATGGAGGAACTGCTGGCCCGCATGAACGCATTGCTGCGGCGCATGGGCGGTTGGGCCCATCCGGTACTGCAGGCGGGACCCGTCGCACTGGACACGCGCACCCGCAGCGTGACCCTGCACGACAGGCCGCTGGAACTCACCGCCTATGAATACCGCCTTCTGGAATACCTGCTGCACCGTCCCGGCACTGTCGTCTCCAAGACCGAACTTTCCGAACATCTCTATCCCGATGACGCGGACCGGGACAGCAACGTGATCGAAGTCTTCATCCGCAGGTTACGTCAGAAACTCGATCCCGACGGCACCCTGAATCCCATAGAAACCCTGCGCGGACGAGGCTACTGTCTGCGTCTGGAGGTGCCCGGATCATGATGCCTTCGCTGCAGCGAAGGTTGCTGGTCGTGGCCACGCTGGTGGTCGCCGGTTTCCTGGGCATCACCGGCCTGATACTCGACCAGGCCTTCCGCGGCAGCCTGGAACGCGCCCAGGAGGATCGCCTGCAGGGCTACCTGTATACGCTGCTGACCGCGGCGGACCTGCGCGATGACAGGCTTGCCGTCCCCGGCGAACTCCCCGAGGCAGGCTTCCACACTGTCGGATCCGGCCTCTATGCGCGAATCCTGGACCGCCGGGGTTCCGTCAGCTGGCAGTCCGACTCCCTGACCGGTGTGCGCTTCGATACCGGCGAGCACCTGGAACCGGGGGAGCGCCGTTTCCGGACGGTCGATACGGGCGAGGAAGAGTTGTACCTGCTCACCTACGGATTGTTCTGGGAGGAACCCGACGCCGGCTCCGGGGAATTCACGCTGTACGTGGCTGAAACCACGGAACCGCGCATGCATCAGCTTGCCGCCTACCGCACCAGCCTGTGGGGCTGGCTCGCGGCCGCCGCCGTGGCCCTGCTGGTGACCCAGGCACTGGTCCTGCGCTGGGGGCTCAAGCCGCTGCGTCGGGTGGCCACGGACCTGGGCGCCATGGAAAATGGACAAAAATCGGCATTGGACGGACACTATCCCCGCGAAATCAGGGGCCTGACCGAGAGCCTCAACCAGCTTATCCGCTCCGAGCGGGAGCGGACCACACGCTATCGCAACAGCCTGGCGGACCTGGCCCATAGCCTGAAAACACCGTTGGCAGTGCTGCGCAGCACCCTGGAAGCAGACAGCGGCAGGCGCATTCCACCGGAGGCGATGGAGCAGATCGAGCGCATTCACGCCACCGTGAACTATCAGCTTGGACGTGCCGCGGCGGCCGGCGGGGGCGGTCGTTTCGGTGAAAGCATCAGCGTACGCCCCGTAGCAGAACGGATCCTGAACAGCGTGCCGCGCACCCGGCATGCCGGACCACCCGAGATCCGCCTGGACTGCGGATCGGATCTGCGCTTCCCCGGCCCGGAAGGCGACCTCATGGAGATACTCGGGAACCTTGTGGATAACGCCTGCAAGTGGTGCGATACGCGCGTGGAGCTGGCCGCCCGCGTCATTGGGAAGGAGTCCCACAGACTCCTCGAATTGACCGTGGACGATGACGGACCCGGCGTGCCGGAAACGCAGCGCGAACGCATCCTGAAGCGTGGCGGGCGCGCGGATGAAAGCCGCCCCGGTCATGGCATCGGTCTTGCGATCGTACGTGAGCTGGTGGAGAGCTACCATGGGGAGGTTCACGTGGAGACGTCCGCGTTCGGCGGCGCCAGGTTCCGGATCCGGCTACCGCTGCGCTGAACGGGCAGCGCCGTCAGGCGCCGGATCCGGTCTGCGCCGTCGACCGAAGCGGCCGACATGCCCTGGCAGGCGCATTGCCGACGAGCACCGCAACATGCACAATCCGCTACTCAGTTCCCGACCCGGGCCCCCGACACCGCATGTACCATCTCTCCCGCAAACGACTCGAAAGGCTGCTGGAAAGTGCCGGCAGCACGGTCATGGAACGCAGCCTCAAGGGCTTGGAGAAGGAAAGCCTCCGCGTCACACGCGACGGCAACATTGCCCAGTCCCCGCACCCGGAATGCCTGGGTTCGGCACTGACTCATCCGTGGATCACCACCGACTATTCCGAGGCCCTGCTGGAGTTCATCACACCGCCGCATGCGGAAGTGGCCGACGCGTTGCGCTTCCTGCACGACATTCACAGCCATGTCTACCGCTGCCTGAACGACGAGCTACTCTGGGTGGCCAGCATGCCATGCATTGTCGGTGGCGACCGGAACATCCCCATTGCGAACTACGGCAGTTCCAATATCGGACGGATGAAACATATCTACCGACGGGGACTGGACTGGCGGTACGGACGCGCCATGCAGGCAATCGCCGGCATCCATTTCAATTACTCGTTCAGCGCCGATCTGCTGGCCGCGCTGCAGAGCCAGTTCGATGATCGCCGCCCCGCGCAGGCGTTCACCTCCGATGCCTACTTCGGCCTGATCCGCAACTTCCAGCGCTTCGGCTGGCTGATTCCGCTGCTTTTCGGGGCATCGCCGGCGATTTGCCGCTCGTTTACCGGCGGCGAGAATACCGGATTCGAGGAATTCGACGAAACCACCTTCTACGAGCCCTACGGCACCTCGCTGCGGATGAGCGATATCGGCTACAAGAACAAGGCGCAGGCGGCCCTGAATATCTGCTACAACGACCTGGACGCGTACGTTGACAGCCTGACCCGGGCCATCAGCACGGAAGACCCGGAATACCGTCGTATCGGCGTAAAGGTCGGCGGCGAGTACCGGCAACTGAATGCCAACATCCTCCAGATCGAAAACGAGTACTACAGCTTCGTTCGGCCGAAGGCGGTGGCAAGATCGGGAGAACGGCCGACGCTGGCGCTGCGCAGGGCGGGCGTGGAATACGTGGAAATCCGCGCCCTCGATCTGAACCCCTTCGAACCGCTCGGGATGAACTCGGAAACGCTGAGCTTTCTCGAGGTCCTGCTGGTGTTCTGTCTGCTGGAGGACAGTCCTCCTATCGGGCCGAGGGAGCAGTGCGGCATCAACCACAACCAGGGCCAGGTGGCGCGCCTGGGGCGTCATCCCGGGTTGCTGCTCTACCGCAACGGCGGCGAGAAGGTCCTGTTGCGGGACTGGGCGATGCGGATGCTGGATGCCATGCACGGCATGGCCGAACTCATGGATACCGCCGGCGTGCGCTCCACCGGGCCTCGCTACGGCGACGTGGTGGGACGTTGCCGGGCCCTGGTGGACGATCCCTCGGGCACGCCTTCAGCCCGCATACTCGAGGAGATGAGCAGCCGTCGGGAGAGTTTCATCGACTTCGCGATGCGGGCATCCCGGCGACATGAGGATCACTTCCGATCCGCTCCACCCGATCCCGCGACGGTGGAGCGTTTTCGGCAGGCGGCTGCCCGCTCGCTGATCGAACAGCGGGAACTGGAGATTTCGGAGACGGAGACTTTCGAGGAATATCTGGCCCGGTACATGAGCCAATGATTCCGACGATTTCCTTCGGCGCAGCTGCCTGACCGATGTCTGAAGCCCCCGTCCCGGGATCGGGCGAAGAAGATCAGGCGGCAACCGGTCGTCCGGCCAGCCCAACGACATCCGCGCAGCGCTGTTTGAGGAACTCGTCCGCGTCCTCGGCCAGTGCCCGAATCATGCTGTCGCGATCCAGAACTCCCAGTATGCGGCCAGAGCGCGCAACCACAACCGCGCTGGTCTGGAACCAGGCGTTCAGCTGGGTGATCGCGTCGCGTATCAACATGTCTCCTGGCAAACGCAGGCCGTGACTTCCGTGTTCCCAGACGTTCATGACATTCCTCCGGGCAAAGACTGTTCAGCATTGGACTAAACGGTATACGCGTGCGTTCCATTTGTGAAGACGTTCATTCTTATTATTTCGATAGATGATGACAATACATATACCCGGGTAAACGCCAACAACCGAGCTTGCCCCGACAGCCAGCCCGCATATCTCACCGCCGTTCGTCGCGAGGGCGTCGGGATGCCGCTGTGACGGGGGCACAGACCGGAAGACGGCGAAGGCGTAGCTGACACTACGTCGAGCCGGCTGCAGGGAGTACGCCCCTTTA
>SLSJ01000196.1 GCA_007130525.1 Ectothiorhodospiraceae bacterium
CTGCTCGCCGTGTCGGGGCGTACTCCCTGCAGCCGGCTCGACGTAGTGTCAGCTACGCCTTCGCCGTCTTCCGGTCCGTGCCCCCCGTCACAGCGGCATCTCGACGCCCTCGCGACGAACGCCGGTGAGATATGCGGGCTAGCAGCTTGTCGGACTTAGGCTGCATTGTCTGCGGAACCGGGAGAGCGGTCCATTTATTCGATCCTTTTCGTAAAAGAGAACCAGTATTCTCCTCAAACGATCAAGTAAATGACCTCGCTCTCCCACTCCCTCGCCGAATCCACCTGAGTCCGACAGGCTCTTAGCAGTCCAAAAGGGATTGACAGGCTTTGCGCCTGACACGAAGGCAGCCGTTGAGCGGAATCCGGCCGGTCACGGAATGCACAGGTCGGCCGGGGCGCAGAACGTGACGCGCCGTCTCTGCAGGGAGTTCGGGGGACGTCCTATTCGCGGCGGGCCGCCTCCAGCCGATCCAGGCTGCGCTGCAGCCCGGCGCGCCTCAGTTCGCCGACATGACCGTCCACCAGTTCCCCGTCCGCGCTGTAGTAGAGCGTCGTCGGCAGAACGATGAAGTCCAGCGTCTGGCCCATGACCCCTTGCGTGTCCATTAGCAGCCGCTCCAGTGACAGCCCTTCCACTCTCAGGTAGCCGTCGATCAGGTCGGCACCTTCCTGGTAATTCACGAACAGGAACGTGATGTCCGGGTTCTCGTCCTGGGCACGCTCGAGCATGGGCATCTCACGGCGGCAGGGCGCGCACCAGCTTGCCCAGATATTTATCACCAGCGGCTGGCCGGCCTCCGATGCGAATTCCCGCAGTCGGACCGGTTCACCGTCGAGTGTCTGCAGGGTGACATCCGGCAGGCTGCGGTCCACGTCTCCCAGCAGGGCGGTTGACCCTGCGAACAGTAGTCCCAGGGCGAGGCCGCCGACACCGAGCGCCTTCAGAAAAGGCCTGCGGCCGGCGGGGTGACGGATGATGGTCCAGAGCGTGTACACGGTTCCTCCGGCAAGACCGCCGCCGATCGAAAAGGCGCCATCGCGGATGTCCAGTACGTCCAGCAGTCCCTCGAAGTCCTGATGGTAGCGCAGCACGAAAACCAGGCGCGCGCAGATCACGGACACGAGTAGCAGATTCAGAACCCGGTCCACGACGCGGGACTCTTGGCGACGGTCGAGCGCCCAGCCCGTAAGCATGGCGCAGACAGCCGCCAGGATCAGCAGGAGAACGCCCAGGCGTACGCCGAACGGTCCAATGGCGATTCCCTGGTCAAGCAGGCTCACGAATGGTTGCCGTCGGTTCGGGGAAACGAATGTCCATAGGATAGAACTATAATGCATAAATATAGAATCAATTGGAATTAGGCGGATCCGGCCCCAATTATCAGGACACTCCCCGTAAGTGTCCATGGAGGTTTACATGATCAGACAGCGGATCTCCGAAGGGCGGCCGATGGTGGCCGGGTTCTTCGAGCCCCGTACGTTCAGCGTCCAGTACGTGGTCAGCGACCCCGACACCCGGGAATGCGTGATCATCGACCCGGTACTGGATTTCGACGAGAAATCCGGGGCTACGGCCACCCATTCGGCCGACGAGCTGCTGGACTACATCCGCCGTGAGCGGCTGAACGTGCAGCATATCCTGGATACACATCCGCATGCCGACCATTTCTCGGCCGCACAGTACCTGCGCAAGCAGACCGGCGCACCCACCGCGATTGGTGAGCAGGTTCGCTCGGTGCAGCGGCTGTGGAAGGAACTCTACAATCTGCCCGCCGATTTTCCGGAGGACGGCGCGCAGTGGGACCGCCTTTATGCGGACGGCGACACATTCCGGGTGGGGACGATCCCGGCCAGGGTGATGTTCTCGCCGGGACACACGCTGGCGTCGGTGACGTACGTCATCGGTGATGCCGCGTTTGTCCACGACACCCTGTTCCAGCCCGATTTCGGGACCGCCCGCGCGGATTTCCCCGGCGGTAGTGCGGAGGATCTGTGGCGGAGCATGCAGCGGATCCTGCAGTTGCCGGAAGAGACCCGACTTTTTACCGGGCATGACTACATGCCCGAGGGCCGGGAGCCGGAGTGGGAGAGCACGGTGGCCGAGCAGAAGGCGCGCAACCCGCACATTGCGGGTGTTGACGAAGCCGCCTTCCTTGCCTTGCGGCGGCAGCGGGATGCCGAACTGCCCATGCCGAAGCTCATTCTGCATTCGCTGCAGGTCAACATCCGCGGCGGACGCATGCCGGAGCCGGAAGACAACGGCCGACGCTATCTGAAAATTCCGCTGGACGCGCTTCAGGGTGCCGCCTGGTCCTGAGCGGCGCGCAGTACTGAAGGTGGCGTTCTCATCGGTGTCCCCTTTTTCTGACCGCGTCAACCTGGCAGACCTCGGTTCCGAAAGGGGGGAGATGCATCTTCGGGCGCGAACGCGCCGGAAGCGGTGACCATGCCCTCTTTTTCCAGTCATTGCGTCGACGGGCGGGGCCGGAGGGCAAACCCCATGTGGCGACTACACTAAGCGGACCACTTTCCGGGTCGATGCATGTCCGCCAATGCGCCACATCCTTGTGCCTGTCCTCGCACTGTTCGCCTCGATGACGATCCTCCTGCTCGGTGGCGGGCTGATGGGCACACTGTTAAGCGTGCGCCTCAGCTTCGAGGCGATCGACCCCCAGATAAAGGGCGTGGTCCTGTCGGCTTACTACATCGGCCTGGTCGCTGGATCCCTGCTGGCCGACCGGATCATCCGGAGTGTCGGCCATATCCGCGCTTTCGCGGTCTTTGCCTCGGTGTGCGCCGCAGCCGTTCTGCTCCAGGGACTCTACGTCCTGCCCCTGTCCTGGTTACTGTTGCGTGTGGTGATCGGTTTCGCCAGCGCGGGCACCTATATGGTGGTTGAGAGTTGGCTGAATGCGCACGCCGGCGCCGAACACCGGGGACGGGTATTCTCCATCTACCAGGTGGTTTCCTACATGGCCCTTGGTGCAGGCCAGTTCCTCCTCTACCTCGGTGACCCGGCCGGGGCCGAGCTGTTCATGATCGTTGGCGCGCTATACGCCCTCGGCCTGATCCCGGTAGCGCTGAGCCGCCTGGGCAATCCGCCGGAGCCCACCACTCACACCCCCATGGCGCTGCGTCGAACCCTCGCTCGTTCACCCCTGGCGGCCTGGACCTGCATTGCTTCCGGCCTGATGGGTGGGGCCATATATACCCTTACAC
The DNA here is from genome assembly GCA_007130525.1 of Ectothiorhodospiraceae bacterium. Lineage (GTDB taxonomy): Bacteria > Pseudomonadota > Gammaproteobacteria > Nitrococcales > Aquisalimonadaceae > Methylonatrum. The sequence continues at coordinate 3,222 of SLSJ01000196.1, forward strand.
CCGCAGTCGGACTGCGCTGGGGCCTGGAGGTGGGCGGCGTCTCCTTCATGATGGCGAGCCTCATACTCGGCGGTGTCTTGCTGCAGTGGCCGATCGGTTACCTGTCCGATCGCTACGGTCGGCGAGGGCTGATTGTCGCCGTCGCCCTGGCGACCGCGGTGGTTTCGGCACTGCTGGCCATCGTGGCGCAGGACATGCCGTTCCCCGTGCTGTTGGTTACCGTGATGGCGTTCGGTGGTTTGTCGTTCACCTTCTATCCGCTGGCTGTCTCGCAGGCAAATGACGCCATGGGGCCTTCAGGCGATTTTGTCGCGGTCGCGGCCGCACTTCTTTTCTTGTGGGGTACGAGCGCCGCGGCGGGCCCCGTGGTCGCGGGTGCAATGATTTCGGTCCTTGGTGCTCCCGGGCTGTTTTTCTGGATGGGCGGCATCGCGCTGGTCACGGCGATCGCCGCCGTGCTGATGCGTAGCCAGGAGGTCCCGGCCCGAGCGGCCTACCAGATCCTGACCCGAACAACGGCGGTCATCGAGGAAATGGATCCCAGGGTTCGCGAAGTGGAGGAATCGGCCGCCGGGTCGAACCTGGATGTGCCGGACACGGATGACTCCCGCGACGATGGTTGACGGTTGGCAAACGTCCTCGATCTTACGGTCATTCCAGACCCTGGTTGACCAGTGTCAACGCGGACCTTGTTCCCGTGTGACACGGTGCTCGCAGGACGGCGGTCTTCGGACTGTGGGTTTGAGCCCGGCACATGGATTTGCAATCGGACATCCAATGCACGACGCTCATGGTGGTGCGGCCTCATGCCTCGCAACGTCTTCGTTGTCGCGCTTGACGATTTCCATCTCGATCTTCTCCGTACCATCGGGGACGAGAGGGAATACCGGTTCCTGGAACTGTTCGAGCTCTCCGAGGTGGTCCGTCCAATGAATCTGGGGTATCCGTCGCTGGACGGCATGGTGGAACGTGCCCGGGATATGCTGGAACGGTTTCCCGGTACCGTGGACGCGGTTATCGGTTATTGGGATTTTCCGAGCACCGTCTTTCTGCCTTTGCTCTGGCAGCAGCTGGAGTTACCCGGACCGACACTGGAAGCGGTGGCCCGCTGTGAGCATAAGTATTGGTCACGGATCGAACAACGGGCGGTGGTTCCCGACATGGTTCCCGGTTTCCAGGCGATCAATCCTTTTGCCGAGGACCCCGTTTCCGAACTGGAACTCGACTATCCATTCTGGATCAAGCCGGTCAAGGCCCATTCTTCGTTTCTCGGATTCCACATCGATAGCCAGGAGACGCTGGAAAGGCGTCTGCAACGAATCCGCGAGCAAATCGGTTGTATTGGCCGTCCCTTCAATGAGTTCCTCGCCCATGTGGCCATGCCCGAAGCCATCAGGACCATTGACGGCCATTATTGTATCGCCGAGAAAATTGTATCGGCCGGCTTCCAGTGCACGCTGGAAGGTTATTCATGGCAAGGCGAGGTGGAGATTTTCGGCGTTGTGGATTCCATCCGTGCCGGCCGCTACCGTTCGTCCTTTACCCGCTACCAGTACCCGTCAAAACTACCCCGGGCCGTGCAGGCGCGCATGGCGGAAACCGCCCGGAGGGTAATCCGTCACTTTGGCTACGACGGCGCCGCATTTAACATGGAGTTCTACTGGAATCCGAAAAGCGACCGGATCAGCCTGCTGGAGATCAATTCCCGTATCTCGAAGTCCCACTCGCCCCTGTTTCTGATGGTGGATGGCGCCACCAATCAGAAAGTGATACTGGATCTGGCCCTGGGACGGCGGCCCGATTTTCCCCACCGGCGCGGTGGCCACAAGCTGGCAGGGAAGTTCATGCTGCGGTTCTTCAACGACGGGATTCTGGAACGCGTTCCTACCGAAGAGGACATGCGTGAACTGAACCGTGTTTATCCAGAGGCGCGGGTGCGACTGTTGGCGCCGCAGGGAACACGGTTGAGCGACCTGATGCTGCAGGACAGCTACAGCTATCAAGTGGCCGAAATCTTCCTGGGCGCCGACCGACAACAGGAACTTCTGAACAAGTACCGTCATGCCTGCGAGTTGCTGGACTTCCGGGTTCGCCCGCTGGATACGGAGGCGGCATGAGCCCTGGAGTCCCGTTGCCCCGTTGTCCCGTTGGGTCGGACCACGCCAAGCTATTGTTCGACAAGGACAGCCCCCACAATCCACGCTTCACCAGTCGCCTTATACGCCCAATTTGACCACCCAAATCAACGTTGCAGCCAGCGGGGGCGGAGGGGGGATGACTCCTTAGAGTAGTCATTCCGAGCACCGAATTGGCCCTCCAAGCCTTTATCCAAGGCCAATCCCGGGTGTTTGTCTTTCTTTTTCAGTCCGGTGCCGTGGTCCGACCCCAGCGTGCC
>SLSJ01000108.1 GCA_007130525.1 Ectothiorhodospiraceae bacterium
GCGAGCAGATCGGCGTGCGTAGTAGAAGGGCGGTGAGATATGCGGGCTAGTCCTCTCCATCCGCAGAAGTCTCCAACAGCTTCGGTTCGCCGGCGTGATCCACGGTTTCCAGGCGAATGTCGCGTCTCCAGACCCGGCGGATGTAGTTGAGCACCTTGCGTGCCCGCGCCAGATCAAGACCGCGGCCGTCGGTGGCGGTGTCGTGCGTCAGGGTCAGGTCGCCGTTGACGTTCATGGACCGCACGTATATTCGCGGGCCGCCGTAGTTGAACTTCGGCGCCAGGATGTTCTCCCGCAGGGCATGGATGTTGCGGTCCTTGACGATGAAACGTTCCTCGCCGCCCGTGCCCGGCCGGCGGGCATAGTTGAACAGTTTCAGCTTTCTCGCCAGGTCTTCATCCAGGTGGTTGCGAATGAAGCCGAAATCGTCTTCCTCGGCGCGTATCTGTCGGGCCCTGTCCATGCCCAGTTCCTCGACGATCTGTTCCCAGATGCAGAAGCCCAGGTGGTAGGGATTGATCGACAGGGACACCGCCTCCTCTCCCGCGTAGGGGCGGACCACGTCGGAGTGGGTCTTGATGGCATCGAGATAGACCTGGTTGGGCAGGAAGTCCGCTTCCCGGAGCAGCCTCGCGTGCCAGTAGCTGGCCCAGCCCTCGTTCATGATCTGGCAGGCGAACACGGGATAGAAATAGAACGACTCCTCGCGCACGGCCAGAAAGATGTCACGCTCCCAGTCCTCCATCTCGGGCGCGTAGAGGGCAATGAACCAGAGCAGGTCGTATTCCGGATATGGAGGCATCTGTCGCTTGCGCTCGACGGGCTTTTCCGGCGCTGCTTCTCCCGGCAGGGCGCGGTAGCGGGATTCGAAGCTGCCTTCGACCGCCTCCCTCGGTCCGGCCTTCTCCGGGGGTTTTTCCGGGTAGGGCTTGCGGTGCAACTCGCGATTGGTGTCGATGTTCTGTTCCAGCGCCAGGGCGGCGTCGAGAACGGCCTCGACCCGGTTCCGGCCCCGGCTCTCGATGGCTTCCTCTATGCGGTTGGCGCGGGCTGCCGCCTGTTCGACGATGTGGTATCCCACCTGGCGCTGCATGCGATCGAACAACTGGTTGTTGCGGGAGAAGTCGGCGTGTCCGAGCACATGCGCGGTCACCAGCGTGTTCTCGGCCAGCGCATTGTCATCCACGAGGTAGGCGCGGTTGGGATTGCCGGGGAACACCACCTCGAAGATGCGCGAATGCCCCATGCGGTGTTGCACGTACTGGTATATGTAGCGCACGCCGAACGACCAGTGCGGCATGCGCACCGGGAGGCCGTAAACCGCCACCTCCATCATGAAGGTGTTGGGCACCAGTTCGAAGTCCACCGGATAGAATTCCAGCCCGTGGTCGCGGGCCAGGCCCTCTATTCGTGGTGCGTACTCTTCCAGCCGGTCATTGGTGAACACGGCATGGGCGTGGGGGTCGTGACCGTGCTTATGGGCCATGAAATACTCCTGTCGTCACGCCACCTGTTCCGATTGTCGCCTGAAGAATGCGCGGATGGCTTCCCAGATATCCGTGTCCGCATGCACGGTGTAGCTGCCCACCGGGAAGTTCCTCGCCTCCAGGGACTTGAACAGCCGGCCCGTCTCCGATCGCGATGACTCAAAATGATTCTGCGGGGTTTCCACGAAGCCCATGAAGTTGGCATCGCCCGCCAGCTCCAGCAGCAGTCGCTCGGTGGCATGGCGGTCATCGGCGAAATTGTCGCCGTCGGAGGCATAGAAGATGTACTGGTTGAAGTTGGTGGCGTCGTAGCGGTCGTGGAAGATGTCACGAACCAGCTGAAATGCGCTTGACGCGACGGTGCCGCCGGTGGCCGTGATCTGAAAGAATTCCTCTTCGCTGAACTCCCACGCCTCGTTGGTATGGGCGATGAAGACAGACTCCAGGCTGCTGTACTGGCGCCGCAGCCCCTGGCTGGCCCAGAAGAAGAAGGCCTTGGCCAGCTTGCGCCGGGCCGGATCCATGCTGGCGGAGACATCCAGCACGAAGGCCACCACGGCATTCGTGGACGGCCGCCGCCGCCGCGCCAGTTGCCGGTAACGCAAGTCGTCGTCGGTGAACGGCAGGGGGTCGGTTTGCGATGCCCGCCGCTTGATCGCCTCCTTGACCGTGCGCCGGCGATCCAGGCGTGAGCGCGGGCCGCGCCGGTCCCAGCCCTCCGACACCAGTTCCTCGTCCATCAGCGCGTCGGTGCTCCGCGGCTGCAGGTCCGGAAGCGCCAGCTCTTCCCAGAGCCAGTCCACGATGTCGTCAACCTTGAGCTCCAGCTCGAAGCGGTACTCGCCGCCACCGCTGCCGCCGCGGCCACCGCCTTCGGCATCGCCGCCGGGCTGGCCGCGCCGGTAGATGTCGCCCGGCTCGCCCTTGCCCTGGCCGGCGCCATCCTCCTGGTGCGGATCACGCAACCGGAAGCGGTAATGCTCCAGGAAACGCACCGGCACGCGTAACCGGCGTTCGCCGGAGCCGGTCAGCACGTCGCTGCCGGCTATCAGTTCCGGTAACTGGCTGCGGACCGATTCGCGGACTTTCTCGTTGTGCCGCAACCAGTCACGCGCGCCGCGGGAAAACAGATCGTAGAGGCGGTTCCTTACCGCCATTCGGGATACGGTGCCAGCGTGATCGTCGGGGCTCATATACTCTCCCAGGGGACGGTCGGCCGATCCCGGTGACAGTTGGGCTCGGCCGGAACCCGCATCATTCCTGCGACATCAGAGTGGTGACGTAATTGAGCGCCTCGCGGGCGCTGTATTCGTCATAGCCATAGTCCCTGATCAGGCGTTCCGCCACCGCCGAGACCTTTTGTCTCGCCTCGTCATCCGGACGGGCACTGGAGGTCACCAGTCGCAACACGTCGCGACGCTCCTCGAAAAGGTACTGTTCGATTGCCTCCTGCAATCGCGAATGGCTGGCCAGGGAGAAACTCTCGCCGCGCTTGTAGGCGCCCATGGCCTTGCGCACGACTTCCTGCCGGAACGACTGCTTGCCGGCGTCGGAGATGTTGATCTTCTCCTCGACACCACGCAGGAAGCGCTCATCCGCGTCGCGTTCCTCGCCCGTAATCGGGTCGGTGACCTGGCGGCTGTCGAGCACCGCCTCCACTTCGTCGAGGTACTTGTCCAGGAGTTCCTGGGCCTCCTCCTCGAAAGACACGAACAGCGCCTTGTGCACGTCTTCCTTGACCCAGCGGTTGTAGAAATCCTTGCGGGTGGTCACCAGCAAGTCCACCCAGTACTTCTTCTGCTTGCCGTCCATGCGGGCGTCGGATTCGATGGTGTCCTTGAGCGCGAGCAGTACGTCGATGGAGGTGAGGCTGCGGTTCTCGCTACTGCTTATGGCACCCGCAAGGGCGTTGACCACGAATCGGGGACTGACCCCGTCCATGCCCTCGTCCGGGTTCTCGTTGCGGATTTTTTCCACCTCGGAGGCGGAAATGCCCTCAACATCCTCGCCTGCGTGCACCCGGGCCTTGCGGGACAGGTCCAGGTCCGGGCGCTCGGAGGGTTTGAGCCGGGTGAGCACGGCAAACACCGCGGCAACCCGCAGCGCATGCGGATCCAGATGAACCTGCCGGAAGGTCGGCGTGGACGAGGTCAGCTTCTCGTAGATGCGCGACTCCTCCGGGTACCGCAGCGTGTAGGGCACCTGGATGATGACCATGCGGTCGAGCAGGGCTTCGTTTTCCTTCTCCTGCAGGAACTTGCGGAATTCGGCCAAATTGGTGTGGGCTACGATGGTTTCATCCATGTGGATGAGCGGAAAGCGCGAAACCTTGATGTTCTTTTCCTGGGTCAGGGTCAGCAGCAGGTAGAGGAACTCCCGCTTCACCTTGAGTATCTCGATCATTTCCAGCATGCCGCGGCTTGCCGCATAGACCGCACCCGACCACGACCAGGCGCGGGGATTGCCCTCGTCGCCATACTCGGCAACCTTGGACAGATCGACGGAACCTACCAGGTCGGCAATATCCGCCGTGGTGGGGTCGTGGGGAGCGTAGGTGCCTACACCGACACGGCCGGCCTCGCTGATGAAGATCCGCTCCACCGGCATCCGCGTGAAGTCGCCTTCGTATTCCTCTTCCAGCACAGTGCGTGAATAGGGGGAGAGCTCTCCTTCGATATTGATGCCGTAGGTATCGCGGAACTCCACCCGCTTGCTCTGCGGGATCAGCAGCAACGGGTTTTCGTGAACGGGGCTGCCCTTGATGGCGTACAGGGCGCCCTCGTCGGTCAGGCTGTATTCCTCCAGTCCGCGTTTCAGCAGCGTGACGAGGCTGGACTTGCCCCCCGACGGCGGTCCCAGCAGCAACAGCAGGCGTCGACCTACTTCCGAGCCCTCACTTGCGGCCTTGAAGTAGTTGGCTACACGTTCCAGCGCCTCATCCATGCCGAAAAGGTCGGAGGAAAACAGTTCGTAACGGGTCGCGTTGCTGCGTTCATCGGCATGACCGGCCCCGTGCCATCGAATCATGTCCCAGGTGTATTGATGGCTGTTTCGGGCCAGCCTCTCGGCATTGGCGGGAAAGATGTCTCTCAGAAACTGGTCGAAGCTGCCTTCCCAGTGCCGCGCCTTGTGCTGCTTTGTGTACTTAACAAGAGAATCGACGAATGCCTCGTGTTGGGGTGGTCTCTGACTCTGGTCTTTCTTCACCATTCCGGCCCTCCAGCGTACCGAGAGATTGGGCGTTATCCGGGCGCGTGGCCCCGCCGCCCTTAATCAATGATCGAGTGGCGTCGAACCGCAACCATCGGAAGCCTTGCCACTACCGGTTGGATTGAATTGCCGGCTGCAAAGTTCCTGTGGCCTGTCCAGGGAGACGCCGACGTCGTCGCAATACCGCATCGGGTTCCTTGAACCGGTCAGTCACGGCGCGCGACGCGCATTACCCGTCCCGAACCGGGGACGGGCAACGGTGTTCGGGTCCGTCCGCAGTTCCCGACCCGCACTCACGGGTTGCCGCGTCTCGGGTCTGTCATGTATTGCTGGTGCACCTCCCTCCTAGTCGTCTGTGCTGCCGCGCGAAAACGGACCTCTGCCCAGTGAGGGGGCATGACTCCGCACCCCCCGGGCGCATCGCCCGTTCTCCCCTTCAGTATGGTCAGCTTTGCGCCGCTTTTCCGCCGACGAATAACCATTTTCGGCAAGTTTCAGGGTCACGCGCGAATCGAACTACACTAGCCTGTCTAGCCCGCATATCTCACCGCCGTTCGTCGCGAGGGCGTCGGGATGCCGCTGTGACGGGGGGCGCGGACCGGAAGACGGCGAAGGCATAGCTGACACTACGTCGAGCCGGCTGCAGGGAGTACGCCCCGTCACGGCGAGCAGATCGGCGTGCGCAGTAGAAGGGCAGTGAGATATGCAGGGTTAGGGGTGAGCCTGCCCCTGTAGGAGCCGAGCCCTCTCGGCGATGTGACAGCGCCAAGCGCCAAGCGCCAGGACCCCATCGGCCAGGGGGCTGGCCTCCTACATCGGGGTTA
>SLSJ01000243.1 GCA_007130525.1 Ectothiorhodospiraceae bacterium
ATGGTGGAGCCGAGGGGAGTCGAACCCCTGACCTCAGCAGTGCGATTGCTGCGCTCTCCCAACTGAGCTACGGCCCCGTGCGCGGTGTTTCGCCTCAGGCGGCGTAAGGTTAACACCATTCATGCCCAGCACCAATATGGGTCCAGGTCGATCCGCATGCTTTCGGTAATCGTTCCCGCCCTCAATGAAGAGGCCGGCATCGGTGTCATGCTTGCCGCGCTTCAGCCTGTGCGTGCCGCCGGCCACGAGGTTGTGCTGGCGGACGGCGGCAGCACGGATGCCACGGTGCGCATGGCGGAAGGCCTGGTGGACCATGTCGTGAGCGGACGCCGTGGGCGGGCGGCCCAGATGAATGCCGGTGCCGCCGCTGCGCGGGGGGATACCCTCTGGTTCGTGCATGCGGATACGCTGGTGCCTGTCCCTGCGTATCTCGCGTTGCTGGATGCCCTGGGTCGAGGAGCCTGCTGGGGTCGCTTTTCGGTTACCCTGGATGCTCCCGGTCCGATGTTCCGTATCATTGCCTGGTGCATGAACAGGCGCTCCTGCCTCACCGGCATTGCAACGGGTGACCAGGCGATCTTCGTGCGCAGGGATCTATTCGAACAGGTAGGCGGGTTCCCGGACATTCCCCTGATGGAAGACGTGGCGCTGAGTCGCTTACTGCGGCGAAGGCACCGGCCTGCCTGCCTGTCATCGCGGATCCGCACCTCCGCCCGTCGCTGGGAAAGCGCCGGTGTCTGGAGAACCATATGGCTCATGTGGCGGTTGCGCTACGCATACTGGCGCGGTGCGGATCCGGCCAAGCTCCACCATCGCTACTACGGACGCTGAACTGTGGCCCCGGACGTGCGACTGCTGATATTTGCCAAGGCACCCGTGCCCGGACGGGTGAAGACGCGCCTGCGCAGTGCCTGGGGCGCCCGAGGCGCGTGCTTCTGGTACAAGCGGTTGCTGGATGCCACTGTACAGGTCGCCGTTGAATCCGGGGTCGCTCCAGTGGAACTGTGGTGCACACCGGGTCGGAGTCATCCGCGGCTTCGCAGCCTGGCGCGTCGGTACGATCTCCCCATGCACGTTCAGTCGCCGGGTGATCTCGGCGATCGTATGCTGGACTCGGGCCGACAGGTCCTGCGCCGGGCTGACGCGGTGATGATCATCGGTGCCGACTGCGCCAGCCTCACGGCAATCGAACTGAACCGTGCCGTTAACGGGCTGGAAGTGGGCCATGATCTCGTGCTCAAGCCCGCCACCGATGGCGGATACATGCTCATCGGATTCCGGCGCGCGGTGCCGGGTCTGTTCCGCGGTGTAGCCTGGGGCAGCGCTTCAGTCCTGAGGCAGACCCGCGGGCGGATGCGCCGGGCTCGCCTGCGCACGCTCGAACTGCCTCCGGGAGAGGACGCGGATCTTCCCGCGGACGTGCGACAATTATTGCGTCGGGGCTTCTTGCGGCCGTGGTCCGGACCATGATTGGCATATCTCCCGGAGCTGATGGACATTGCTGATTCTGCCGGTCTGGAGAATGCACCGGGTTGGCGGCGTTGGCAGGGAAGGCCGGCATGCGTATCCTTCAAGGAGCGCAGCATCCCGGCCGACAACTGCGGGGAAGAGGGCGCTCCCGCACGCCTGCTGGTATTAAGGGTATCGGATGTTCCTCGAGAGAAATCCCCGATTCGTCAGTCGGCTGACCCGAGACACCCTGGCCATGATACTGGCCGGCGGGCGTGGCGGCAGACTGGTCAACCTCACCGACTGGCGTACCAAGCCCGCGGTGCCGTTCGGCGGCAAGTTCCGCCTGATCGATTTTCCATTGTCGAACTGCATCAACTCCGGGATTCGGCGTATCCAGGTGCTGACCCAGTACAAGGCTCACTCCCTGATCCAGCATATTCAGCGTGGCTGGGGTTTCCTCCGCGGCGAGTTCGGCGAGTTCGTCGAGCTGGTTCCGGCCCAGCAGCGGCTGGATCAGCCATTGTGGTACGCGGGCACGGCTGATGCCGTCTACCAGAGTATCGACATCATCAAGGCGCATGATCCACGCTACGTGCTCGTGCTCGCGGGCGACCACGTCTACAAGATGGATTACGGAGCCATGATTGCCCGCCATGTGGAATCCGGTGCCGACATGACGGTGGGGTGCGTGGAGACGCCCGTGGATCGTGCTCGCTCCCTGGGCGTCATGAGCGTGAATGAAGAAGGCAGGGTGCGGGAGTTCACCGAGAAACCCCGGAACCCGGACTCCATCCCCGGCGATTCGGGCAACGCACTGGTGTCCATGGGCATCTATGTGTTCAACCGCGATTTCCTTTTTCGCGCGCTCCGGGAGGATGCCGAGAATGAGGAGTCAAGCCGGGATTTCGGCCGTGACGTCATTCCGCGCGCCATTCACAGCAGCGCGAACGTGGTGGCGTTCCCGTTTCGCGACCCGAAGACCGATGAGCAGCCCTACTGGCGTGACGTCGGAACCGTGGACGCATTTTATGAGGCCAACCAGGAGCTCATTGGCGCCCATCCGGATCTGGACATCTATGATGAGGAGTGGCCGATCTGGACCTATCAGGCGCAACTGCCGCCGGCCAAGTTCATCAACGTGGAGGTCCGTGGCGACAACATTCCCGGCATGGCACTGGATTCCATGGTGTCAGGCGGCGACATTATCTCCGGAGCGCTGGTGCGGCACAGTCTGCTGTTCTCCCAGGTCATCGTGAGGCCCCAATCGGTGGTGGAGGACTCGGTGATCCTGCCGGCGGTCACCGTGGGTGATGGCAGTCGGATTCGTCGAGCAGTCATCGATGAGGGATGTCAGATCCCCAACGGCACGGTGATCGGATACGATCCGGAACAGGACCGAAGCCGATTCTATGTTTCCCCCAACGGTGTTGTCCTGGTCACGCCCGAGATGCTGGGGCAGGAAGTTCATCACGTCCGCTGAACCGCTGACCGTTTTGGCATATCCAGTATCGGCGGGTCCCGGAACTGCGTTGGTCCGGGAGCGGGGCGAGTGTCGGGGTCCGACGACTACTGACGTTATACTGGTGTTTCGCAGTCGTATCCGGCCGTCAGACCCGGAGCGGTTGCACCACGTCCATGCAGGAGAGATCGATGCCAGACAGCAAAGACCAGTCATCCATCCCGATGAGCAGGGCTGAAGCGGAGGCCTACGAGCGGCCGGTACGACGGCAGATGTACATCGGTCTCGGCCTCGGGTTTGCCGTTCTGGTCGTCATCATCATTACCATCATGGAGATGCGCTTTCGGGCCGGCCTGGGGCAGCCTCAGCCCAGCGAGTTGTTCGACCGCGGGCTCTCCGAGGTGGTCGCGGAGGCGTATCCGCTCCCGGTGCCGGCCCTCCAGATTCATGTGGAAACCAACCGGGACGTGACCCCCGCGAGCTACGAAGTGTCCCTGAATGACGAGGATGGCCGGCTTCTGTACCGGATCGCCAGGCCCGCGGATAACGTTTTCCTGCTGGATTACGGAGCCCGCAGCGGCGAGCCGATACGCTACGTCGTTGATCTGAAGCTCGATCATGACGGCACGGTGACCGGACTCTACAAGCAGGACAGGGGGGTGCCCGTGATCTGGTACCAGACTGTTCTGCAGAATCTGGTGCGGGAGGCGTTGATGGGGTTCCACGCCCATGCCAGCCACCCACTGGACTATCAGATTCCGGACGAGGAGCCGTCCACACGGGAACTCCGCGAGGACTGGGAAGCGGCAATGGACTGACAGTAGCGCCTCCCGGATCCGAACCCGGGCGGGATTCGGGGCGGCTTCGACGGTCGTCCGGCTCGCCCGCCGCCCGGGCGCCCCGACCTCGCCGACAAGGCGCCTGAATCGATCAGCGGGAACATCGATGCCGGCCTCACACCGTTTTTTCGTGACCGCACCGCGCGGGCTGGAGCCCATGCTGGCAGCGGAATTGCGGTCGCTGGGCGTGGAAACGGCGCGCGAGCAGCGCGGTGGCGTGTCGTTGTCCGGTTCCCTGGACATCGGGTATCGGATCTGCCTCTGGTCTCGCATCGCCAACCGCGTGTTGTTGCCCGTGGCGGAGTTTCGCGCGGCGGATCCGGATGCACTCCATGCGGGCGTGCAGACGATCCCCTGGCTTGAACACATCGACCCCACCGCCACCATGGCGGTGGACTTTACCGGTATTCGCGCCGCCATCGGCCATAGCCGCTATGCCGCGCAGCGCAGCAAGGATGCCGTGGTCGATCAGATTCGGGATGCCACCGGAACCAGACCCTCCGTGGACATCGAGAGTCCGGACCTGCGAATCAACGTGCACATGCATGGCAACCTGGTGACCGTTGCCATTGACCTGTCGGGAGACAGTCTCCACCGCAGGGGTTACCGCCGGCCGGGCAGTCCGGCCACGCTCAAGGAAAACCTTGCCGCGGCCGTGCTGTTGCGGGGTGACTGGCCTGCCATCGCTGCGCGGGGAGGCGGTTTCGTGGACCCGATGTGCGGTTCGGGCACGCTCGCCATCGAAGCGGCCTGGATTGCCTCCGACACCGCGCCGGCGCTGCTGCGCACCCGTTTCGGCTTTCTCGGCTGGCGCGGGCACCGGGACGCATTGTGGAAGTCCCTTCTGGATGAGGCGCTTGAGCGGCAGGAACGGGGCCTGGCGGGGATGCCGCCCGTGATTGCCTATGATCAGGATGCGGGTGCTGTTCGCGAGGCGCTCGACACCGTGCGGCGGGCGGGATTGTCTGGTCGGGTGCACGTGGAACGCCGGGAATTGGCGGATGCGGAGCCGCCGCCTCACCGGACGACGGGGCTGGTCGCGGTGAATCCGCCCTACGGGCAACGACTGGACCAGGACCGGGAGCTTGTCACCCTTTATGCGCGGCTGGGCGACATGCTTCGGCAGCGCTTCGGCGGCTGGACCGCCATCGTGCTTACCGGAGCCGATGCGGAACTGGGTCTGCGACCGGAACGCAGCTGGATCGTCTACAACGGACCAATCCGCTGCCGGCTCGAACGTTTCGTACTCGAAACGGGGCAGAAGGATGCTCCGCCCGCGGTTCGCGCCGAATCACTGAACAACCGAATCGCCAGGAACAGGCGGCAGCTGAGCCGCTGGCTTCAGCAGGAAGGGATAAGCAACTACAGAATCTATGACGCCGACATCCCGGAGTATGCCTTGGCCGTGGACATATACGGCACCGAGCAGGGCGAGTGGATGCACGTACAGGAATACGAACCGCCCGCTACCGTGAATCCGCGTGATGCGCGGGCCCGCCTTCGCGCGGCACTGGCGACGCTGCCGGAGGCTCTTGGAATCCCGTCGGAGCGCCTGGTACTCAAGGTCCGCCGACGCCAGCGCGGCGGAACCCAGTACACCCGACAGGCGGCGGAAGGCCGCTTTCTCGAGGTCCGGGAAGGCCGTTGCCGGCTGCTGGTCAATCTGACCGATTACCTGGATACGGGTCTGTTTCTGGATCATCGCCCCGTCAGGCACTGGCTCGGGGATAACGCCCGTGACCGGCGTTTTCTCAACCTCTTCTGCTATACCGGTGCGGCGACGGTCCATGCCGCTCTCGGTGGCGCGCGCTCAACCACAAGCGTTGACCTGTCACGCACTTATCTGGACTGGCTGAATCGAAACCTGCGCCTGAACGGGCTCGCGGATCCGGCGCATCGGCTGGTTCACGCGGACTGCCTGCAGTGGCTTGGCCGCTGCCGTGAGCAGTTCGACCTGATATTCCTGGATCCGCCCAGCTTCTCCAAATCGAAACGGATGGAGGGCACCCTGGATATCCAGCGGGATCACGTGGAGCTGCTGCAACAGGTCATCGCAAGGCTGGCCCCGGGGGGCGTGCTGGTGTTTTCCACGAACCTGCGCCGCTTCCGTCTGGACAAATCCGGGCTGTCGGGCGTCCACATCGAGGACCGCACCGCCTGGTCCATTCCCCGGGACTTCTCCCGCAGTCCGCGCATCCACCAGTGCTATTTCCTGACGCGCGATAACGACGGGGCAGTTTGAATCGGCCGATCCCGGGCCCCTCGCTGCCGCGTCGTCCCCAAGGGGACGTGGCACGGGAACTAACCCGCATATCTCACCGCCCTTCTACTGCGGACGCCGATCTGCTCGCTGCGTCGGGGTGTACTCCCTGCAGCCGGCTCGACGCAGTGTCGGCTACGCCTTCGCCGCCTTCCGGTCCGTGCCCCCCGTCACAGCGGCATCTCGGCGCCCTCGTGACGAACGGCGGCGAGATATGCGGGCTGGCCCGGTTACCTCACCGCCCTTCTACTACGCACGCCGATCTGCTCGCTGTGTCGGGGCGTACTCCCTGCAGCCGGCTCGACGCAGTGTCGGCTACGCCTTTGCCGTCTTCCGGTCCGTGCCCCCGTCACAGCGGCATCTCGACGCCCTCGCGACGAACGGCGGCGAGATATGCGGGCTAATCCATGGCCGGGTATGTCGGGTCAGGGTCCGCCGCGCCGGCTGGTGTCGGAGTTCCGTGCACGGATGGCGTCCACTCTGGCCTGCCAGCGTTCCAGCTCCTCCTCATACAGTTCGAATACGCACGGGTCGCAGCCGCCACCGCAGCAGTCTTCGGGCAGCGGTTTCTCCGGTTTGGGTGGCAGCCTCTGGGCCATTTTCCGATTGGAACTCATAAGCCGGACACCGATGATGAGCAGCGTGCGATGCACGGTTCCTGAATGTCACAGTCCTATCCTGATTCTCCTTGCTGCGCGCTCGGCCTTGTCCCGCGCCTGACGGATGTCGCCGCCCCGGGCTACGACCACGCCCATTCGGCGGCGTCCATCCACCTCGGGTTTCCCGAACAGCCGGAGTTGGGTGTCCGGTTCTGCCAAAGCTTTTTCAAGGTCATCGAAGCGCACCTGCCTGGACCGACCCTCCACCAGCACCACATGGGAAGCCGTCGGACCGTATTGCCTGATTGCCGGTATCGGCAGGCCCAGGATGGCCCTGGCATGCAGCGCGAATTCGGAGAGATCCTGTGACCCCAGGGTGACCAGGCCGGTATCGTGGGGTCGGGGCGAGATCTCGCTGAACCAGACCTGATCGCCGTGCACGAACAGTTCGACTCCGAACAGGCCGTAACCGCCCAGGTTGTCCGTGACCGCTCTGGCTATCTGCTCGGCCCTCGTCCGCGCGGCGTCCGACATGGGTTGCGGCTGCCAGGATTCCCGGTAATCGCCTTCTTCCTGCCGGTGACCGATGGGTTCGCAAAAGCTGGTGCCGCCCGCATGGCGGATCGTGAGCAGGGTGATCTCGTAGTCGAATTCCACGAATCCCTCGACGATAACGCGCCCGGTTCCGGCGCGTCCGCCTTCCTGCGCATAGTGCCAGGCGGCCTTTATCTCCTCGGGGCCCGTGACCAGTGACTGACCCTTTCCGGATGAACTCATGACCGGTTTGACGACGCACGGGAGGCCGATATCCTCCACTGCCGCTGCGAAGTCGTTCTCGTTATCGACGAACCGGTAGGGTGACGTGGGGAGTTTCAACTCCTCGGCGGCCAGCCGGCGTATGCCTTCGCGGTTCATGGTCAGCCGCGTCGCCCGGGCTGTTGGCACCACATGCACACCTTCCGATTCAAGTTCGAGCAGGGTGTCGGTGGCGATGGCTTCCAGTTCCGGCACCACCAGGTCGGGACGTTCACGGGTTACGACATCGCGGAGTGCCTCGCCATCGAGCATGGAGATGACATGGGATCGATGCGCGACCTGCATGGCGGGCGCGTTGGCATAGCGGTCCACGGCGACCACCTCCACGCCCAGGCGTTGCAGTTCGATGGCCACCTCCTTGCCCAGTTCGCCGCTTCCCAGCAACAGCACTCTCGTTGCGCTCGGAGAGAGC
The DNA here is from genome assembly GCA_007130525.1 of Ectothiorhodospiraceae bacterium. GTDB lineage: Bacteria > Pseudomonadota > Gammaproteobacteria > Nitrococcales > Aquisalimonadaceae > Methylonatrum. The sequence continues at coordinate 7,838 of SLSJ01000243.1, forward strand.
GGTGTACCAATACTGACCATGATGCCTCCTGTTCGGCCCGTCGCGCTTTCCGACACACCCCGCAAGCCAGCCTGTCGTGGATGTGTGGCAGTGAGGCTATCCTGCCCGCGCCGATGGGTGACGTCCACCCCGGCAATACCCGTGTACGGGGTCGGCTCTCGGCCGTTCCCTGTATTCCCCGGGCCATGTAGAATCGCGCATTTGCGGCGATGGCCGGGCACGGCTGGAGACGGGACATGGCGATAAAATCGGATCGTTGGATTCGGCGCATGGCGGTGGAACGGGGAATGATCGAACCGTTCGAGCCAGGTCAGGTCCGGGAAACCGAAAAGGGCAGGATCATCTCCTACGGAACGTCCAGTTACGGCTACGATGTCCGCTGCTCGAGCGAATTCAAGATCTTCACCAACATCAATTCCGCGGTGGTGGATCCGAAGAATTTCGACGAGAACAGTTTTGTCGACGTGCACAATGATGTCTGCATCATCCCGCCGAACTCATTCGCCCTGGCCAGCACGGTGGAGTACTTCCGGATTCCACGAAACGTGCTCACCATCTGTCTCGGCAAGTCCACCTACGCGCGCTGCGGAATCATTGTCAATGTCACGCCGCTGGAGCCCGAGTGGGAGGGGCACGTTACGCTGGAGTTCTCCAACACAACGCCACTGCCGGCAAAGATCTACGCCAACGAGGGCGTGGCGCAGATGCTCTTCCTCGAGTCGGACGAAGTCTGTGAAGTGTCCTACAAGGACCGGGCGGGCAAATACATGGGGCAGCGGGGCGTTACCCTGCCCCGGTCGTGAGGAGGTGGCGAAGGGCGGGCTCGGTCAGTCGGGCAGCCGATCACCCTGATTGAGCACGAGCGGTTGCTTCAGTACACGGCCGTCGAGCATGATGCCATCGTCCCGGATCAGCAGCCTACCGGCGGCGAACCAGTGCACCGTGGCGGGCAGGATCCGGTGTTCCTCGCGCTGTACCCGCGCTCGCAGGGTATCCTCCGTGTCATCGGACTCAACGGGCACCCGTGACTGAATGATCACCGGCCCCGAATCGAGTTCCGGGCTGACCGCATGCACGCTACAGCCGTGCTCCCTTTCCCTTGCCTCCAGTACGCGTCGATGCGTATGCAGTCCGCGATAGGCCGGCAACAGCGACGGATGGATGTTGATCATGCGGTCCCGGTAGGGCAGTACGCACTCGTGGCCGAGTATGCGCAGAAAACCCGCCAATACCACCAGGTCGGCACGGCTGGCGGCGATGATGCGCGCCAGATCAGCGTCATACTTGTCGCGTTCCGGGTAGTCATCGTGGGGGTGGAGCGTGGCTGCAATACCGGCATCGCGCGCTCTCTGCAGCCCGCGAGCATCGGCCCTGTTGCTGATCACACGTACGATGCGCGCTCCCCCCAGGGTTCCGGTGGCCGCCTGGTCCAGCAGTGCCTGCAGATTACTGCCCTCTCCGGAGAGCAGCACCACCACGCGGCACTCTGATTGGGTCATCATCACCGATGGATCCGGACTCTGGGCTGGTCGTCGTCCACACTGGAGACGCGGCCGATACGCCATGCCGTCTCACCGGTCCGGCGAAGCTGTTCTATGGCATGATTCGCGTCGGTATCCGGCAGACACAACACCATCCCGACGCCGCAGTTGAACGTCCGGTACATCTCCTGGTCGCTGATGTCGCCTGCTGATTGCAGCCAGTCGAAGATAGCGGGCCAGGTCCAGCTGCCGGCGTCCAGATCGGCGCCAAGGCCATGGGGCAATACCCGCGGCAGATTCTCCGGCAGGCCACCGCCGGTAATATGGGCCATGGCATGTACGGGCACCGTGTCCAGCAACTGCCGCACCGCGCGCACGTATATTCGGGTCGGTGCCAGCAGGCGGTCTCCCAGGGGCTGTCCTTGAATGTCCTGATCCAGGTTGGCGGCAGTGACCTCCAGCACCTTGCGCACCAGCGAATAGCCGTTGGAATGCGGGCCGCTGGAGCCAAGCGCGACCAGTGCGTCGCCGGCGCGGACACGGCTGCCGTCTATGATGGCGTCCCGTTCCACCACGCCGACACAGAATCCCGCCAGGTCATAGTGGCCATCACTGTACATGCCGGGCATTTCCGCGGTTTCGCCGCCGATCAGGGCGGCGCCGGCCTGGCTGCAGCCTTCCGCGATACCCGCGATGACGCTGGACGCCACCTCCACATCAAGCCGTCCGGTGGCGTAGTAGTCCAGGAAAAACAGCGGTTCGGCGCCGCTGACCAGGATATCGTTCACGCACATGGCCACCAGATCGATCCCGATACCGTCGTGCCGTCCTGTTTCGATGGCCAGTTTGAGCTTGGTTCCCACGCCGTCCGTCCCCGATACAAGCACGGGCTGCCGGTACCTGGCCATGTCCAGTTGGAACAGCCCGCCGAAGCCACCCAATCCGCCGAGCACTTCCGGCCGCCTTGTCCTCTGCACATGCGGCTTGATTCGTTCAACGAGATCGGCGCCGGCCTCGATATCGACACCTGCGTCGCGATAGCTCAACCCCGTGCGCCGGGGTGGATGATCATCGGCCAAGGGGTGATCCTCCTGCCTGGATCGAGAGAGTGTACCGTGTCAGGCTCAAGCGCGAGCTCGGGACCTGTCCGCCTTGCCGAGTCGGAAAATAATGGCCCGCACGACGCCCGTCCGCTGTCGGTCTGCCCGCCAACAGGGGCATAATGGTACCCGACAGACTGTCGAACCGAAACGCGTTCGGGGAGCCGAGCGGTGGAATGTCAGTCAGGAGAACGTTCATGAAGCGGATTGTTGTGCTCGGTGCGGCGTGGCTGCTGATTCTCGGTCTGATGCCAAACGTACATGCGCAGCCGGCCGGGCTGTTTGATGCGCGGGTAGAGGTCGAAAGCGAGTCCGATGCCGAGCGCCGGGAAGCTGTGCGTATCGGCCTGACGCGCGTGCTCCAGCGGCTCACCGGGCGTGACGATCTGATGGAGGAGCCGGAGGTGAGCGAGGTGGTCCGCGACGCCGAGCGCTATCTCCAGCAGTACGGCTACCGGGATCGCATCGATGATGACGGGGAACGCGTCCAGTATCTGCAGTTGCGTTATGACGGCGCTGCCATCGAGCGCGCCCTGGTCGATCGTCGTATCGCGGTATGGACGCCCGAAGAACGTCCCAGAACCCTGGTCTGGATGGCCCTGGACTACGGCGACGGTCGCGAGATCATCGGTGGCGACCGCGGTCTGGCCGAGCAGGAGACACTACGCCGCGTGGCGGCCAGCAGTGGCCTGCCGGTGCTGGTGCCCCTTATGGACCTGGAAGATCAGCGGGCCCTCAGTACCTCGGACCTCTGGGGGGGCTTCCGGGAGCCGGTGCTGGACGCGTCTGAACGCTACCGGGCCGGCGCCGTGCTTGCGGGGCGGATCAGTTGGCGGGAGAACGCCTGGCAGGCGCGGTGGCTGTTGTTCTGGGATGGAGAAAGCCAGGAAATCAGCGCTATCGACGAGGCCCTGGATGTCGTCATCGAGGCGGGTGTTTCCGGTGCGGCAGCGTTTCTCGCGCAACGTCTGGCCAGGGTGCCTGATCCCGACGCGGGCGGGGTGTACTACATCCGGGTCGAGGGCGTGAGCAGCCTCGCGGATTACGCCCGACTCCAGGCATTGTTCGAGTCAACGCACGGAGTGGCGACCGCAGGCGTACAACGTGTTGCCGGCGATTACGCGGATTTCCGCGTTGAAACGGAGATGGAGGTGGGGCGGATCATCGACAGCATGAAACGCGACGGCCGGATTCGCGAAGCCGATATCGGTGACGAGGCCGAGACAGGCAACGGAGCCGATGGTCTGCGCCGGCCGGATTACTTCTTCAGGCTACCTTGAATCCTCCAGGCACCAAGCCCGGATATCTCACCGCCCTTCTACGACGCACGCCGACCTGCTCGCTGTGTCGGGGTGTACTCCCTGCAGCCGGCTCGACGTAGCGTCAGCTACGCCTTCGCCGTCTTCCGGTCCGTGCCCCCCGTCACAGCGGCATCCCGGCGCCCTCGCGACGAACGGCGGTGAGAGATGCGGCTAGCCCGCATATCTCACCGCCCTTCTACTACGCACGCCGATCTGCTCGCTGTGTCGGGGCGTACTCCCTGCAGCCAGCTCGAGGTAGTGTCGGCTACGCCTTCGCCGTCTTCCGGTCCGTGCCCCCGTCACAGCGGCATCTCGACGCCCTCGCGACGAACGGCGGTGAGAGATGCGGGCTGGGGGCGGGACGGGCCGGGGAGACGTCCCGCCCCGCGGCCCGACGGTTACCACGAGTAGCCGGCCGTGAGGAACCAGGTGCGGTCGGTGCGCCGGGTGTCCGGAGGAGGCGAACGGTCGTGGTCGATGTTAAGCTGAATGGACCCGGTGATGTCCGCCATTATTGGAAAGCGAAGGCCCTGACGGGCCTTCCACAGGAATTGGTCGGAATCAGTCAGGCTCATCAGGCTTTCCTGGTTGTGAAACAGGCGGATACCGTCGCCGAACAGGCGCTCCTCGTAGTCGATGGCCAGACGGCCCGCAGGGTCGGATTCGTCGTCGCCTTCGAACCTGACCTCCCTGACGTAACTGACGCCCAGTTCCGATGAGAGATTGCGCCGTGCCGTTTCGAAGAACTGGTAACCCATGCCGGCACCGGCCACCGTACGCAGACGAAGATCGCGGAAGCGGTCGCGGGTCAGCGATATGTTGGTGGTTGCGTAAAGCCGTTCCGTGACGAAGTGGTCGTAGCGGGATGTCGCGGTGGCACTTTCCCGGGTCAGTTCGTTGTCGTCCTTGGCCCGGGTTATTTCGCCGGAGAGGCGGAAACGGTTGATGTTGGTGCGGGCCTGAAAACCGGCATCGCCAAACCATGCCTCCGACCTGGTGTTGCCGCTGGTAAAGTTGGCGCCGATGTTGATGTCGCCGGAGGTCCGCACAGCGTCCCTGGGGGGTGTATCCAACCCGGTAATGGATCGTATCGCCATGATCCCGAAGTTCAAGGGTTCGTCCAGATCGTCCGAGACAATGCGCAGGTTTCCTTCCGCGGTTTCAACCGACTGGCCGACGACCTCCGTGCCATCTTCCAGCAGCACCCGGATCCTGTCGTCGGTGACAAGTCCGTCCACGCGAGACAGGCTGATGCGCAACGTCTCGCCCACGTACTCCGGCTGGAAGACCATTCTCCCGTCCCGGACCTCGATGAAGGTGCCGGTGATGCGGTCGCGGTTGTCGAGGATGAGCACATCCGCATGGGCGAGACCCATGCCGCAGAACAAAAGAAACCCTGCTACGAAGCTTTTCAGCCTCATTGTTCCCTCCCGCTACTGTTGATTGATTCCGGATCGGGATCCGGGCGGCCGCCCCCACCGGTCCTGGGACCGAAGATGCCCATGGTGAAGCCGGCAGTGTAGGGAAAGCGGCGGTGTTGCGCACGTCCTGCCGTTGAGTTCGGTGTGCTTGCGGCCATCGACGTGACCCTGGGGTGCGATGTTGCGAGGGAGTTCGGCAGGCTTGTCGGCCCGTTCATGCAGACGCTGCCCCGGTTCAGGGAGTACACTTCCGGCCTGTCTGCAATCCGCAACTGTAACCGGGACCGATGCAGCACAAGAATCCTTCGCCGGGTACCCAGTTGCCGCTGGCCATCGGTTGGCGGGCCGCGGCTGATTTCGACCAGTTCGTCTCCGGGCCGAACGGGCTGGCCGTGAAAAGCGTTCGCGAACTGGCGAACGGTCAGGGTCATGGCTGCGTGTACCTCTACGGACAGCCTGGAAGTGGACGCAGTCACCTGTTGCGCGCCGCCTGCAGGACCATGGGCATGCGTGGGCAGACGGCCGCCTATCTGCCGCTGGGTGCGCCCGCGGAGTTGTCGCCCGCACTGCTCAAAGGACTGGAGGATGTGGGCCTGGTGGCCCTGGATGATCTGGACGGGATAGCCGGTGACGCCGACTGGGAAGAATCGCTGTTTCACCTGTACAACCGCCTGCTCGAATGCCGCGGCCGCATTCTGGTGGCAGCCTCCCGCAGGCCGTGCGACCTGGCGATGCAGTTGCCCGATCTGGTTTCCCGCCTGAGTGCCGGCCTGGTGCAGCGGCTGCTGCCATTGTCCGACGATCAGTTGCTGGAGGCGTTGCAAAGGCGAGCCATGAGTCGCGGTCTGGATCTGCCGGCCGATACCGGTCGCTATCTGTTCGGCCGCCTGCCGCGTGATGCCGGGACGCTGTTCGCATTGCTGGACGTGCTGGATGAGAAGGCGCTCGCCGAGCAGCGGCGGCTGACCGTTCCCTTCGTGCGAGAGGTTCTGTCACAAACGCCATGGACCCGGCATCAGGGCGGCTGATTCACGCAGCAGCCGGTCCGAACTCAATGATCGGCTGCGGTTTCGGCATGCCGGTTCGGGCGGGTGGCGCGCAGGTACAGCAGGCAGCCCAGAAACAATCCCAGGCTGAGAAGGATTTCGCTCACACCCAGGATGCGCGCCATGCCGGGCACGCCTGCTGCCGCCACGCCATGCGCGAAATAGAACACCGCCAGCAGACTGGTCCATGCGCAGGTATAGCGCCTGCCCCGCAAAAGTCCTCGGAGCGGGATCAGCAAAGGGGTGACGAAAGCGAGCAGCGCAGGTGCGATAAGTCCGGGATTGGCGGGCGGATGCAGCCAGCTGAACCAGGCGACCAGCAGGGCGATCAGGAGCAGATGACTGCCTGCCAGCAGCAGGTGGGAGAAACGCTGCGCCACGCTCATTTCCGCCCCCGTCGCAACGTCACCGCCGTTTCCGCCAGACGTCGGCCGAGCGCCCGGCACAGCCTGTCCTCCTCGTCCGTGTGGGGTTCATCGCCATTGCCGCCGGAAAAGTGGCTGGCACCGTACGGCGTACCTCCGGTGCGGGTGGTGGTGAGATCCTTTTCCGTGTAGGGCAGGCCGAGCAGCAGCATGCCGTGGTGCAGCAGCGGCAGCTGCATGGACAGCAGAGTGCTCTCCTGGCCGCCGTGAATGGATCCGGTGGAGGTGAACACCGCAGCCGGCCTGCCCGCCAGGACACCCGGCAACCACAGGCCGGATGTGCCGTCAAGGAAATGCTTTACCGCGGCAGCCATGTTGCCAAAGCGTGTGGGACTGCCCAGGGCGAGCCCATCGCAGTGCCGGAGGTCGTCCAGGTCCGCGTAGGGCGGTCCCTCCGGGGGGATCTCCGGTTCGACGGCCTCGGTCACGGTGGACACGGCCGGGAGCGTACGCAGGACTGCCTCGGCGTCTTCCACGGACTCCACGCCGCGGGCGATCTGCTCCGCCATGTGCCGGGTGGCACCGGTGCGGCTGTAATAGACAATCAGGATGCTGCTGGCCATGAGGTCCGGCTCCGTGTTTGCCCGCCCCGTTGGTGTTTCAGAGTATCTCCAGAACCGCTTCCGGCGGACGGCCGATGGCGGCCCGTCCGCCGCTCACCACGATCGGGCGTTGCAGCAGTTTCGGGTATTTCCTGATCGCCGCGATCACGTCGTCGTCCCCGGGAACTGCCTGCTGGAGACCGCTTTCCCTGAATTCGGGCTCTCCGCGTCGCACCATGTCCATGGGGCTGCATCCCAGCATGCGCGCAAGATCACGGAGTTCCTCGTCGTCCGGAGGTGTCTTCAGATACTCGATCACCTCCGGCTCCAGGCCTCGACTGCGGAGCAGTTTCAGAGTCTGCCGGGACTTTGAGCAGCGCGGGTTGTGGTAGATTCGTACGGACATATACCTGACCTTGTGAGACGTTCTTGAAGTCGCGTTCAGTGTATGCGAGACGGCAGTGTCGCGTCTCCTTGACGAAGCGATCGCTTATCCAGCCTTTGTTCCGGGTGTGGCCCACCTGATTGGGCGGCCCAGCGAGAGGTTATCAGGCAGTGGACTGGCAGCAGACGTACGCTCGAACCCGTAACGGGCTGATCGAGATCTACGGCTTCCTCCGCTATCTCGCGAAGCGGTTCGTGGCAGACGGCTGCCTGCATTCCGCGGCAACGTTATCGTACACGACGCTGCTTTCGCTGGTGCCCCTGTTCGCGGTGAGTCTCTCGATTCTGACGGCGTTTCCCGTGTTCGAGAGCTTGAACGTGCGTATCCAGGACTTCCTGTTCCAGAATCTGGTGCCGGCCACGGGCGAGGTCGTACAAAGCTACATGCAGGAGTTTGCCGGGCGCGCGGCCGGCCTGTCGGCGGTTGGTCTTTTCGGTATTCTCATTTCCGCGATTCTCATGGTTGGCGCCATTGACAAGGCGCTGAACCGGATCTGGCGGGTACAGCGACCGCGGCGACCCGTGCAGAGCTTCATGGTCTACTGGACAGTGATAACCGTGGGGCCGTTTCTCGTGGCTATCAGCCTGGTGGCGTCGTCCTACCTGATCGCGCTGACGGAGTTCGCCGGTGGTGAGCACGCGCGTGGCATTCGCGAGTTCCTGCTTGAAGCCACCCCGATGGCCGCCATATTCGCCGCATTCACCTTTCTGTACAGCGCCGTGCCCAACCGCCGCGTGCCGTTTGTTCATGCCCTGGCGGGTGCCGCTTTCGCGGCCCTGCTGTTCGAGTTGGCCAAACGCGGATTTGCCCTGTTCGTGACCAACTTTCCCTCCTATGAAGCGATCTACGGCGCGCTGGCGACGCTGCCCATCTTCCTGATCTGGATATACCTGTCCTGGGTGGTGGTGTTGCTCGGCGCGGAATTCACCCAGGCTCTGAGCGGTTACCGTGAGGGCAGGGAAGGCACACTCTCCGATCCCCGCAACGCCATGTTGCTGGCGGTGCGACTGATCGGCGATTTCTGGCGGGCACAGCAATCCGGACGGGCATTGGGCCGAAAGGATCTGCTTGAGCGTGAGCCCGATGCGGGCGAGATCGCCATCCAGGATGCGCTGGAAACCCTGGAGCGCATCAACGTTATTCATCGCACCGACGATGGTCGCTGGATGCTGGCGCGGGATCCGGCAAGTTTTACCCTGATGGATCTTTACCGCGAGTACCCGTTCGTGCTCGCAGAGGTGCCCGACAATGTGCGCGACAAGGATGCCTGGAACAGGGCGCTTGGCGGTGTCCTGCGGGAGGCGATGGATGGTGTGGAGCATGCGCTTTCCATGCCCATACGGGAGGTGTTCCGGGATGCCAGGCGTGATCAGCGCGCGGGCAATACGGTGCCGTTCCGACCCGCGACTGCGGATGCGGATGATGACAATCGACGGGGGTGACTGCGAACCATGGCAGAGCGGGAAACCATACGTTGCATCGTTTCCGGACGTGTTCAGGGAGTCTGGTTCCGGGCGGGGGCGCAGGAGCAGGCGCAAGCGCTCGGGCTTGACGGCCATGCGCGAAACCTGCCGGATGGCCGGGTGGAGGTCGTCGCGCATGGGGATGCCGAAGCGCTGGAACGCCTGCGGCAATGGCTACGCCACGGCACCAGCAATGCGCGTGTCGACGAACTGGAGTGCGACACCGTCGGGACCACACCGGAGCCGGGATTCAGAATCCTCTAGTGACGGAGACGGGCGGTACATCGCGTGCAGAATGATCCGGGCTTGCCGTTTGTCGCCCCTGTCGTGCTTTACCCCCGTTCCAATCCATGGAAACATATTGCCCTGATTTCCGGCCCGCACGGACAGCGGCACCTTTGCTCAGACCGTTCCCGGCGGACTTGCGGCGTTCGTCACGAAGGCGTGACGAGTCATCGATATCGAGAGAGAGTGATGAGAGTTAAAACAATATTGCTGGCGACCTTCGCTGGGGTCGCCCTTTCCATGGGCTCGGCCCATGGTTACGAGGAGGGAGATCCGGCCAAGGGCAGGCAACTGGCCAATACCTGCATGGGGTGTCACGGGATCGAGGGCGCGCGCAACGCATACCCATCCTACCGTGTACCCAGGATCGGTGGACAGAACGAGCAGTACCTGTTCAATGCCCTCAAAGCCTATCGCGACACCGGTCGGGAGCACCCCACAATGCGTGCGCAGGCAGCCCCGATGACCGACGAGGAGATGCGCAATCTTGCCGCATTTTTCGCGCAGGAGAGATAAAGGACAACAGCGCGGACAAGCGCGATAGAGGTTGATCATGAAATCATTTTTTATTACGTGTGCATCGCTGGGCCTGCTCTTCGTGGCGTTGCCGGCAAGTGCTATCGACCGCGGTGACATCCAGCGTGGCGAGGACAAGGCGGCCGCCTGCCTGGCTTGTCACTCCGCGGATGCCGTGGCAAACAACCCGGAGTGGCCACGCCTGCATGGGCAGCACGCGGACTACCTGGTCCGGGCCCTTCGGGACTACAAGAGCGGAAAGCGCACAGATCCGGTCATGCAGATGCAGGTGGAGGACCTGACGCTGCAGGACAAGCGTGACATTGCCAGCTGGTTTGCTGCCCAGAACGGCCAGCTCTATACACCCCGCAAGGACTGAGTCGGTGAGCCGGGGTGGAGCGCTTGCGGATTCGGCGCCCCGATTGTTTCTTGCCACTGTGGAGCGAGTATCCGCGTGAAGGCACTACTTATCATTGCTCATGGCAGCAGGCGCGAGGCCTCGAACGACGAGGTCAGGCGTCTCGTCATCGATCTCAAAGCGCGTGCGGGTGACGACGGGTTCGAATCCGTGTCCTGCGCATTTCTCGAGCTGGCTGAACCGTCCATCCCGGATGCCGTGGATGCGTGTGTGAGTGACGGTGCCACGGAGATCACCGTGCTTCCGTACTTCCTGTCCGCCGGTCGCCATGTGGTGGAGGATATCCCTGCCGAGCTGGATATCGGTCGTCGGCGGCATCCGGATGTGACGCTGCGCGTGTTGCCCTACGTGGGGGCGGAGTCCGGTATGCGCGACCTGATCCTGGAGATGGTCGGACAAGGCCGCGCCTGAGAGTCCGCAGTTGCCGGCGTGCTCAGCTAGCCCGCATATCTCACCGCCCTTCTACTACGCACGCCGATCTGCTCGCTATGTCGGGGCGTACTCCCTGCAGCCGGCTCGACGTAGTGTCAGCTACGCCTTCGCCGTCTTCCGGTCCGTGCGCCCCGTCACAGCGGCATCTCGACGCCCTCGC
>SLSJ01000115.1 GCA_007130525.1 Ectothiorhodospiraceae bacterium
CACGCCGATCTGCTCGCTGTGTCGGGGCGTACTCCCTGCAGCCGGCTCGACGTAGTGTCAGCTACGCCTTCGCCGTCTTCCGGTCCGTGCCCCCCGACACAGCGGCATCTCGACGCTCTCGCCACGAACGGCAGTGAGAAATGCGGGCCAGTCCTGAGCCTCAGACAGCCCCTCCATGCAGCCTTCGCAGCAGTCCGCGGGCCGCTTCGGCCTCGCTGCCTCCGGGGTAAAGGGCTAGCAGGCGTTCCAGAAAGGGTTGCGCGCGCTGCGGATGGCCCCGGTCGGCAAGGGCGGTGCCCAGGCCAAGCAGCACCGCGGCCATTGCCGGGAAGCGCTGCCGGTGTTTCAGCATCAGCGCGGCCAGTTCTTCCGCCTCGACCAGAGCCCCCTGGCGACAGAAGCGCAGTGCCAGGGTCTGGATCATGCGGCCGTTGAGTCGTGGGCGCGGCCTTGCGCGTGCGCGGTAATCCCGGTAGACGTCAAGCAGCAGGCGGTCCGTGTCCGCATCGTGTCCCGGCAGTTGCAGAATCCGGTTCGCCGTTCCGTGGTAGTGCTCGCTGGATGGACGGGCACGGGTGCACAGATGCAGGGACCGCAGCAACTCCGGGTTGCGCGGCTCGTCCTCGAGCAACTTCTCGAGCAGCGGTCTTGCGGCATCGAAGTCGAGTTCACGCATCAGCCGGCCGACCTCGTCCCGCTCGGCTTCCTCGGCGGCTTCGCGCTCCGGCGCGGTCAGGAATTCGCGATCGATGGACCGCGGCAGCAGATGCTGTATAGCAAGGCCTCCGAGGGCGCCCACCGCGAGTCCGACCGCATGGGCCGCATAATCGATGTTGCTGTCCGTGAACACCAGCCAGGCGAAGACCTCGTAGCCCAGCCAGATGGGCAGCAGCAGGATGGCGGGCGCACGCGCATAGTCGAACCACACGCCTACCGAATAGAAGAAACGCACCTGCTGGCGCCCGAACAGCACGCTGTAGAGACCCATCATGGCGGCAATGGCGGCCGAGGCGCCGATTCCGGGCAGGATCCGGTCGCCGGCCACCACGAGGTCGGCGGCGCCGGCGAGTATGCCCCCAAGCAGGTAGATGGCGAGCAACAGCGGGCCGCCGATGGTCAGTTCCACCAGGAAGCCCACGAGCAGGAGGAAGACCATGTTGCCGATCAGGTGATCAGCGCCGCCGTGCAGAAACATGTGAGTGACCAGCGTGGCGAGGTCGAAATCGGCGGGCTGTATACCCCAGCGCCAGAACACCACGCGCTCCATGTGCCGGTCCATTTCGGCGTGCAATCGCGTCCAGCGCTCGTGGTCTTCGTCCGACGGCAGCACCTCCCCCGTGCCCAGCCGCGCCATGAAGTCGGGTTCGTTGCGCAGACCGAAGTAGACGTGGCCGGGGCCGGCTTCCGGTTCCAGTGCGTCCTCCACCCCGCCGCGGTCCCGCTCCGCGAGCCAGGCAGTGCGTTCCAGTTCCATGAGGCCCGAGTCGGCATAGTAGTCCAGGGCCTGCTCCAGCCGCGCCTGCTCGCTGGCCTGGATAAGCAGGAACACCAGGACATTGGCCAGGATCAGCCCCAATGTGACCAGGGGTGGCCGGCGCCAGTCGGGTTTCCGGTCAAGCGGGATCAGGAACATGCGAAGTACCCGTCAGGGCATCACCCTTCGTTTCGCGGGGGGCGATACCCCCGTTTTGACTCGTGACCGGAGAGTTAATAACAGCCGTTGGAGCGGCACTCCATCGGATCAGTCACGGTTTCATCATCGAAGGCAGTTCCGTAGCGGCGGCCGGATTCCCGCTCAGGCGTTGTACGTGACGCGACCCAGCTCACTGATGTCGTAGCCGCCCATGGTTTCCGCGCGCTCGCGGAATCGGCGCGTGCGGACGAAACGCAGCAGATCCTGGGTGGCCGGTTCGAAAAAGCTGCGACGGCGCATAGCGAGATCGAAGCGCTCCACGTGCAGCGGGATGAAGTCCAGTCCGTGCCGTCTGGCCGCGGCTTCCACGGCCAACCCACAGTCGGCGCGTGCATCGCGCACGTCCAGTGCCAGATCGTCCTCGCTCAATGCCGGCTGTGCTGCCACCCGCAGTTCTCCCGGATCGATTCGGGCATTTGTCAGCAACCAGGAAAGCAGCGAGTCCGCGCCTGCTCCAGCTTGTCGGCGCACTACGGTGGCTCGCCCGCCGGCCAGGTCCTGCAGTCGGCCGATGCCCAACGGATTGCCCGCACGCACCAGCAGACCCTGCCGTCGGCGGGCCCACTGGATCATGACCAGGTCGCGCATACCGCCGAGACCGCTGCGTACAGGGTTGTTGTTCTCACCGGTGTCGCGGTCGGTCAGATGCAGGCCGGCGATCATGGCCCGGTCATCAAGCAGTCGGCGTATGCCGTCGACACTGCCCTGGCAGAGCAGGGCAAGATCCGTGTCGGCTTCGCGTATGGTCCATTCAAGCAGGGGGTCGTTGCTGCCGGCGAGTATCGGCGGCACCGGACGGCCACCGACGATATCGCCCTCCAGATGGCTCATCAGCCACAGGTCGATGGCCTGTCGCGGAAACAGCAGCTTGCCGGTGACCTTGGTGCAGGGGATCAGTCCCTGCCGCACCAGGTCGTAGATCTTGCGCTCCTTCAGGCGCAGATACCCGGCAACCTCCGCTGTGGTCAGAAGTTCATGACGGACGATCCTGTTTGTGTCTGCGTCTTGCTGCATGAATTACGTAACCATATGCAATTCCCTAAATGAAAGCACATGATGGCGGGGAATTACACAGGAGCATACGGTGGTCGACGGCAATCCCTTCGCAAAGGCGCTGGAACTGATACTCGGTTTGGACCAGGTGCTGGTGGGCATCGTTACCCTGTCGCTGCAGGTCAGCCTCACCGCGGTGCTGACGGCAGCGCTGCTCGGCCTTCCCATCGGTGCCGCCGTGGCTCTGTACCGTTTTCCCGGTCGCGCCTTGGTCGTTACCGTGCTGAACGCCCTGATGGGCCTGCCCCCTGTGGTAGCCGGTCTGGCGGTCTACCTGCTGCTGTCCCGTGCCGGGCCGCTGGGTTCCTGGGGCCTGCTGTTTACCCCGACGGCAATGGTGATTGCCCAGACAATGCTGGTATTCCCCATCATCGCCGCCCTCTCGCGGCAGGTGGTGGAGGACCTGTGGGAGGAATACAGGGAGCAGCTGCAGTCGCTGGGTGCCAGTCGGCTGCGTGCGATTCCGACCTTGCTCTGGGACGCACGATTTTCGCTGCTAACCGGTGTCCTCGCCGGTTTCGGCCGGGCCAGCGCCGAGGTGGGCGCGGTGTTGATCGTCGGCGGCAACATCGACGGCGTGACCAGGGTGATGACCACCGCCATCGCCCTGGAGACCAGCAAGGGGAATCTGCCCCTGGCGCTGGGACTGGGTATTGTTCTGCTGTTCCTGGTGGCCATGGTCAATGCCACCGCGTTCCTGATCGGAGAAGGCGCGAAGAGGCGGTTGGGATGAACGACAAACCTTTGCCGGAGACCCTGTTGCCCCTGGAGGTGGACGGTGTCAGCTTCCGCCATCGTGGCCAGACGTTGCTGGACGATGTAAGCCTGCGCCTTGGGCATTCCGGAAAGACTGTGATCATGGGGCCCAACGGCGCTGGCAAGAGCCTCCTCATGCGGCTCTGTCACGGTCTGTTGAGTCCGTCCGCAGGGAGCATCCGCTGGGCGGACGGCAAAGCGGCCAGTGACCCGGATGTTCGCGGCCGCCAGGCCATGGTGTTTCAGCGGCCGGTGCTGCTGCGCCGTTCCGCCCTGTCCAATATCCGTTACCCGCTTGCGCTGCGTGGCATGCGTCGTCAGCAACGGACGCAGCGTGCTCTGGACGCGCTTCGGCATTTTGGCCTGGCAGAACTGGCTGACCGCCCGGCGCGTGTCCTGTCCGGCGGTGAGCAGCAGCGGCTGGCGCTGGCAAGGGCCTGGGCTCTGCAACCCCGGATCCTGTTTCTGGACGAACCCACCTCGGCCCTGGATCCGGCCGCAACGAAGGCGGTGGAAGACGCCGTGCGTGCCTTCCATGCCAAGGGCACGCGGATCGTGATGAATACCCATGATCTTGGTCAGGCACGACGACTTGCCGATGACGTGCTGTTCCTCTGTCGCGGGCGGGTGCTGGAACACACGCCTGCCGGCCGCTTTTTCGATACGCCGTCGACCCCCGAGGCCGCCGCGTTCATCCGTGGTGAACTGGTATGGTAACGCGCGTTCGAACACTGGCTGGCCGTATCCAGCTGCGGGCACTGCTGGTCGTCATCATCACGCTCGCGCTGACAGTCCCGGCCCAGACCGGAGACCGTTACATAACACTCGCGTCCACGACATCCACTGAGCAGTCCGGTTTGTTTGCTCACATCATTCCAAGGTTCCGCGAGGCCACGGGCATCGACGTGCGCGTGGTCGCCGTGGGTACCGGTCAGGCCTTCTCCATAGGTCGCCGCGGTGATGCCGACGCGCTGCTGGTGCATGATCCGGCGGGAGAAGAGGCGTTTGTCGCCGACGGCTACGGCAGCGAGCGTCGGGACGTGATGTACAACTATTTCATCATCGTCGGCCCGCGCACTGATCCGGCCGACATTGCCGGGGTGGAAAACGCGGTTGACGCCATGTCCCGCATCGCCGGAACGCGGAGCGCCTTCGCCTCGCGGGGTGATGACAGTGGCACTCACCGGGCGGAACTCCGGCTCTGGGGACTGGCCGACATCCAGCCGTCCGGCAGTTGGTATCGCGAGCTGGGAAGCGGCATGGGGCCGACACTGAACACGGCCGCCGGGATGGACGCCTATGCGGTGGCAGACCGTGCAAGCTGGGCCAGCTTCCGCAATCGGCAGAACCTCGTGCTGTTGTTCGAAGGCGATGATGTGCTGCTCAATAAATACGCAAGTGTGCCGGTCAGTCCCCGGCGTCATCCCCACGTCAGGCACGAACTTGCATTGCGCTGGCACCGTTGGTTGTTGTCGGACCAGGGACAGCAGGCGATCGCAGAGTTCAGGGTCGATGGGCAGGCGGTGTTCTTTCCGGGCGCGGACTGAGCGTCCACCTTCTCAGCCCTTGCCCCGCGTCCGGGTCTTGCCGGCCCGCCCGTACTTCTCGATGAAGGCGTAGATTGCGCCGGCGATGTCCTTGCCGGTCGCACCCTCAATGCCTTCGAGACCGGGGGACGAGTTGACCTCGACCACCAGAGGCCCCCGGCTGGAACGCATGATGTCGACGCCGGCCACGTTCAGCCCCATGATCCGTGCCGCGTTGACCGCGGTGGATCGCTCCTCCGGCGTTATCCGGATCGGGCGGGCCGTGCCGCCGCGGTGCACGTTGGAGCGGAACTCACCCTCCTTAGCCTGGCGCATCATGGCGCCAACCACCCGTTCGCCTACCACGAAACAGCGGATGTCGGCGCCGCCGGCCTCCCTGATGAACTCCTGGGTGAGGAAGTAGGCCTTGAGGCCGCGGAAGGCGTCGATGACGCTCTCGGCGGCCTTATTGGTTTCGGCCAGCACCACGCCCTTGCCCTGGGTGCCCTCCAGCAGCTTGATCACCAGCGGTGCGCCGCCGACCATCCGGATCAGGTCCAGGTTGTCGTCCGGTGAGTAGCCGAAGCCCGTCACGGGCAGCCCGACATTCTTGCGCGACAGCAGCTGCAGGGATCGCAGCTTGTCCCGGGAGCGGCTGATGGCAACGGACTCGTTTACCGGGAATGTGCCCATCATCTCGAACTGGCGAACCACGGCGGTGCCGTAGAAGGTAATGGAGGCCCCGATACGCGGGATTACCGCGTCACAGGCCTGCAGCCGCTCGCCCTTGTAGTGGATTTCCGGCCGGTGCGAACTGATGTTCATGTAACAGCGCAGCGGATCGATGACCCGTACGCTGTGTCCCCGCGCTTCGCCGGCTTCCACCAGCCGACGGGTTGAGTACAGGCGCCGGTTTCGCGACAGGATGATGATTCTGAGCGTTTCGGGCATGACGGGCTCGGAACTCCGATGGTTGACAACATTGCGGGTTCAGACCGGCTCATAGTCCCGGGCGTGTGTATCGCCAAGCACGTACGACCTCCCCGGGTCCACCAACATGTGTCCGCGCATGGCGCGACGCCCGAGCAGCATGCGGAACCCCATGCTGTCACGGTTGGTGAGCGTGATGTCCACGGGCCAGGTTTGCGTGCCCAGCGAAATCCGGGTCCGGATCACCGGTCGTTTCTCGCGGTGTCCGGTGGAACTGGTAACCAGGCGCTCGCCCACCAGGTCGGCGATACAGCAGCAGGTCACGTCGCTGCGCCTCTGCAGGGGGTGTACCTCGAAGCGCACCCGGAGCCGGCCGTTGTCTCGCAGCAGTCGCACGTGTATGGCATGCAGCGTAGAGGTCAGCGCGCCGGTGTCCACCTTGACCTTGATGGCGGGTATCCCCAGGGCCGGCAGCGAGGCCCATTCCCGCCAGCCGACAGTGGTCGGTTCGTCGGTCCGCTTCATGGCATGCTCCTGGCGAAAGTGAATGCGACCGCTGGTGGCGGACCCGGTGTCCGGGCTCTCGTGCGGTCCCCGCAATGGTGAGGGGATTCCGCTCTTTTAGAGTAAATGCGCCTGCCTGACAAGCCGCTGCATCCGGTGCACCTCCGTGATGACAGGGCGTGCGCTGTCGGGGCGCGCATGAAGTGCAGAAAGTGGCTGAATCGGGTATCCTTTGCGCCCTTTCCCATGCAGCCACGCACGTGTCGTACGCACCTGGACGGTTTGTGCCGAAAGCTGTTACCGCGACCATTGACATTCGAGGGCCCTGCATGTTCTCGCGTGACCTGACCATTGCCAGTTTCGACCCGGAACTCTGGGATGCCATTGCCGGCGAGACCCGTCGCCAGGAAGAGCACATCGAGCTCATCGCATCCGAGAACTACACCAGTCCGCGGGTGCTGGAGGCGCAGGGTTCCGTGCTCACCAACAAGTACGCGGAGGGTTATCCCGGCAAGCGCTATTACGGCGGCTGCGAGTATGTGGACGTGGCGGAACGTCTCGCGATCGAGCGTGCCTGCCGGCTGTTCGACGCCGCCTATGCCAACGTCCAACCGCACAGCGGATCGCAGGCCAACGCCGCGGTATACATGGCGCTGTGCAAGCCGGGCGACACCATCCTCGGCATGAGCCTTGATCATGGTGGCCACCTGACTCACGGCGCCAGGGTCAACTTCTCCGGCAAGATTTTCAATGCCGTGCAGTATGGGGTGAATGCCGAGACCGGCGAGATCGACTACGAGCAGGTGGAGGCGCTGGCGCTGGAGCACCGCCCGAGAATGATCATCGCCGGTTTCTCCGCCTACTCGCGAGTCGTCGACTGGGCCCGTTTCCGCACCATCGCCGACAAGGTCGGCGCCTGGCTGGTAGTGGACATGGCACACGTGTCCGGCCTGGTTGCCGGTGGTGTCTACCCCAGCCCCATCCCGCATGCCGATGTCTGTACCACCACTACTCACAAGGGTCTGCGGGGGCCGCGTGGCGGCCTGATTCTGGCCCGCGAGAATGCGGACATCGCGAAGAAACTGAATTCGCTGATCTTCCCCGGCACCCAGGGTGGGCCGCTGATGCACGTGATCGCGGCCAAGGCGGTGGCTTTCAAGGAGGCGCTGGAGGGCGATTTCCGCGGCTACCAGCAACAGGTGATCGACAACGCCCGCGCCATGGCCGCCGCCGTTCAGGAGCGCGGCTACAAGGTGGTGTCCGGCGGCACCGACAATCACCTGTTCGTCATTGACCTGATCGACAAGGGCCTTACGGGAAAGGACGCGGACGCCGCGCTGGGCCGAGCCTATATCACGGTAAACAAGAACACCGTACCCAACGATCCGCAGTCGCCGTTCGTGACCTCGGGTCTGCGCATCGGTGCGCCCGCCGTGACTACACGGGGCTTCAGCCGGGACGACTGCCATACGCTTGGCCACTGGATCTGCGATGTCCTTGACGACATCAATAATGAGACCATGATCGAAGAGGTCAGGGGGAGGGTGCTGGAGATCTGCCGCCGCCTGCCGGTTTACGAGGTTAATCGGAGTTTGTCGGACTCAGGGTGAACTGCCTGCGGACAGGGTGGGGCGTTCGCTTGCCCCGATCATTTTCGCCGACGAGCGGCACCAGTGTCTCTCTAGCCCGCATATCTCACCGCCGTTCGTCGCGAGGGCGGTGAGATATACGGGCTAGGTGATCGGGCATAGGGTCTCGCTCACCCGCTCCGCCCAGGTCCGGCACCCCGGAGGCGTGTTTCATGCGTTGCCCATACTGTCAGGCCCAGGACACGCGCGTGATTGACTCCCGGCTTGCCCGGGACGGCGACCAGGTGCGTCGTCGTCGGGAGTGCACCAGCTGTAGTGAGCGCTTCACGACTTTCGAGGCGGCGGAACTCATGATGCCGCGCCTGGTGAAGCAGGATGGCAGCCGTGAACCGTTCGACGAGCGCAAGTTGCGCACCGGCATGTTGCGCGCGCTGGAAAAGCGCCCGGTCGACACCGAGCGTGTCGAGGCCGCCATCCACCGCATCATCAAGCGGCTTCGCGCCCAGGGCGAGCGGGAAGTGCCGAGCCGCGACGTGGGGAACCTGGTCATGGAGGAACTCCGTGATCTCGATCAGGTGGCCTACGTGCGTTTCGCCTCCGTATACCGCAGCTTCGAGGACGTCAGCGCCTTCCGTGAGGTCATCGAAGGGCTGGAAAAGCACTCCGCTGATCGTGGCGGTGAATCCTGATACCGACAGGCCAAGCCGTGACCAGCGCCGATTTCACAGCGTCGGAAACCACCTGGATGAGCCGGGCCCTTCGGCTGGCCCGACGGGGCCTGTACACCACGCGTCCGAATCCGCGCGTCGGTTGCGTGCTGACGTCCCGGGGAAACCTTGTCGGCGAGGGCTGGCATGTCCGCGCCGGGGAACCGCACGCAGAAGTGCTGGCGTTGCGGCAGGCCGGCTCCGAAGCCGTTGGCGCCACGGGTTTCGTGACACTGGAGCCCTGCTCCCACCACGGCCGCACGCCGCCGTGTTGTGATGCGCTTATCGAGTCCGGCGTCGCCGAGGTGATAGTGGCCATGGTGGATCCCAACCCGCGGGTCGCCGGAACCGGGCTCGCGCGCTTGAGCTCGGCGGGGCTCACGGTTCGCAGCGGGCTGCTGACGGCCGGGGCGCGGGAGCTGAACCCGGGGTACGTGCGCCGCATGACCACCGGAAGACCCTGGGTGCGCGTCAAGCTCGCCGCCAGCCTCGACGGACGGTCGGCCATGGCCTCCGGCGAGAGCCGCTGGATCACCGGCACCGACGCGCGCCGCGACGTTCATCGGCTGCGTGCACGCAGTTGCGCTATTGTCTCGGGTATCGGCACTGTGCTTGCCGATGACCCCGCGCTGACGGTACGGGATGTGACCGATGCGAGCGATGTGCCGCCGCCGCTGCGCGTCATTCTCGATCCGGACCTGCGCATGTCGCCCCGCGCCGCCATGCTGTCGCAGCCGGGACGCACCCTGGTTTTCACCCGTTGCGCCGACGCGGCGCCTCGCCGGGCGCTGGAACGGGCGGGAGCGGAGGTCGGGTGCCTGGCTGCCGGCAAGCGGGGACTGGATCTGCCCCCCGTGCTTGACGAACTCGGCAGCCGGGAGGTCAACGAGGTGCTGGTGGAGGCGGGCCCGTCGCTGGCTGGCGCCTTCCTGCGGGAAGGCCTGGTGGACGAACTGATCATTTACCACGCGCCGCATCTCATGGGTGATGCTGCCCGACCCTTGCTGCGCCTCCCCGGCCTTGACCGCATGGAGCAGCGGCTGGGCCTGGTCTTCAGTGATGTGCGCAGGATCGGCGACGATCTGCGGCTGATCCTGCATCCGCGCCAACGCGACTCTGATGTGGAGTAGCCGAAACCATGTTTACGGGAATCATTCAGGCCGTCGGTCGCGTTCGTGACCGCCGGAAACGCGGCGAGGACGCCCGGCTGGTCATCGATACCGGTGGCCTCTCGCTCGCCGATGTCGCCGCGGGCGACAGTATCGCCGTCAATGGCGTCTGCCTTACCGCCGTGGATGTCGGCCAGGGCGAATTCCATGCCGACGTGTCCAACGAGACGCTGGCCCGCACCAGCCTGGCGTTCCTGGAGATCGGCGGGAGCGTGAACCTGGAAAAGGCGCTGACCCTGTCCACGCCACTTGGCGGGCACCTGGTCAGCGGACACGTGGACGGGCTCGGTGAACTCGAGTCGGCGCGCCCGGACGGCAGATCCTGGCGCATGCGTTTTCGCGCTCCGGATCGGCTCGCCAGGTATGTCGCAGAGAAGGGATCCATCTGTATCGACGGCGTCAGCCTGACGGTGAATGCTGTCGACGGCGCCCGTTTCGACGTCAATATCGTGCCGCACACCATGGACGCCACCATCATGGGCGAGTATCGTGCCGGTCGGCGGGTCAATCTGGAGGTCGACCTGGTGGCGCGGTACCTGGAGCGCCTGGTGCTTGGAGACAGGGCCGCGGAGACCGGCGGCATCACCCGAGAGTTCCTGCATCGCCATGGTTTTCGCGCGGATTGAAGGTGGGCGCGTCGGTGTTCTCCAAACAGGGCAACTGATCGATGGAAATGAACAGCATCACGGAAATCATCGAAGAGCTTCGCCAGGGGCGGATGGTCGTGATCATGGACGACGAAGACCGCGAGAATGAAGGCGACCTGGTCATGGCGTCGAGCATGGTGCGACCCGATGACATCAACTTCATGGCCCGCTTCGGCCGCGGCCTGATCTGCGTGACACTGACCCGTGAACGTTGTGAGCAGTTGCGGCTGCCGTTGATGGTCAACGACACCGACAGCCGGCGGTCCACCAATTTCACGGTCTCCATCGAGGCGTCCCGCGGCGTCACCACCGGGATTTCGGCTGCTGATCGCGCCCGCACCGTGCAGGCCGCGGTGGCTCCCAATGCCCGTCCGGAAGACCTGGTTCAGCCAGGCCACATTTTCCCGCTCATGGCGCAACCGGGCGGCGTGCTCACCCGCGCCGGACATACCGAGGCCGGCTGCGACCTTGCCCGCATGGCCGGATTCGAGCCGTCGTCGGTGATCGTCGAGATCCTCAACGAGGACGGCACCATGGCACGACGGGATGACCTGGTGAGGTTTGCCGGGGAACACGGCCTGAAGATCGGCACGGTGGCCGACCTCATTGCCTACCGGATCCGCAACGAGAGGACGGTGGAGCGGGTGTCCCAATGCGAACTGCCCACGGAGTTCGGGGATTTTCACCTGTACGCTTATCAGGACAACGTGGACAACGCACTGCACTTCGCACTGGTCAAGGGCCGGGTCGATCCGGAGCAGCCAACCCTCGTGCGTGTACACTTGCAAAACACGCTGGCGGACAGCTTCGCGAGCACCGGGCCCTTCTGCGGCTGGCCCCTGCGTGCGGCACTCGAGCAGGTGGCGAACGCGGATGCCGGAGTCGTGGTAGTGTTGCGGAACAACGAGAATGACTCCGCCATACTGGCGCGCATGCGCGATTACCAGCGCCAGGTCCAGCACGGCCATCCGGACTCCGAACAGACGGCGGTCGCCAGCTCCGACCTCCGGACCTACGGCCTGGGTGCGCAGATACTCACCGATCTCGGCGTACGGCGCATGCGCGTGCTCAGCGCGCCCAAGCGCATGCACGCGCTTTCCGGTTTCGGCATGGAGGTCGTCGAATACGTGGATCCGGCTTGAAGCCGGATCGTTTCAGTGTTTCCTTAATGGAGGCACTGAGTCACCGGAATAATAATGACGCCGCGCACCGGCCTGGCGGCGACTAAAATGCGATGCAAATGCGGGCGCATGACAGATCGGCGTCTCCGTGAGCACCGTCATGTTCCCTTGTTTTCCTGGAATCCGCATGAATACATTCGAAGGCAGTTTTACTTCCGTGGATGGCCAATACGCCATCGCCGTGTCGCGTTTCAACAGTTTCGTGGTGGACAGTCTCCTGCAGGGAGCGCTGGATACACTGCGCAGGCACGGGGTGGACGACGATAATATAGACGTGGTGCGCACGCCGGGCGCCTGGGAGTTGCCGCTGGTTGTGGACCGGCTGGCGGCGAAGGGGACATACGACGCCATCATCGCCCTTGGCGCGGTGATCAGAGGCGGCACCCCGCACTTCGAATACGTGGCCGGCGAGTGCACCAAGGGTGTCGCGCATGCCTCCCTGGAGCACGGCGTCCCGGTGGCATTCGGCGTGCTCACCGTTGAAACCATAGAGCAGGCGATCGAGCGGGCCGGCACCAAGGCCGGCAATAAGGGTGTGGAGGCAGCCCTTTCGGCCATGGAGATGGTCAGTCTGCTGCGTAAGCTCGATGGCTGAACACCGTGGCAGGCGCAAACCGGGAGCCGCCCGGCGTCGGAGGCAGCTTGCCCGCCAGCGCGCCCTGCAGGCATTGTACCAGTGGCAGCTTACCGGCCAGAGCGCCGGCGATATCGAGAGCCAGTTCCTGCCCTCGGCGCCCGAGCAGCCCCCGGAAGCGCCCCCGGCCATCGAGCCGGACCGTGAGCTGGAGGATGCCGTTGCGATGTCCGACGTCGATATCGCGTTGTTCCGGGAGTTGCTGCATGGAGTGCTGGAAAGGCTCGAGGACTGGGATGCGGAAATCGGACCGCACCTGAACCGTTCCATCGCCCGCCTGGATCCCGTGGAGCGGTTGATTCTTCGCATGGGCACGTACGAACTCAGCGAGCGTCTGGACATACCCTACCGGGTGGTCATCAACGAGTACGTGGAACTGTGCAAGCAGTTCGGTGGCCAGGACAGCTACAAGTATGTCAACGGTGTGCTCGACAAGGTGGCGGGGGCCAACCGCTTCCGCAGGGCGGAAATGGACATGCGTGGCAAACCCGGTCCCGGTACCTGAGGTCGTCGGCCAGGCTTCCCTTCCCCGGGGCTCGCGTTATGGCGCAATCCGAATTCGAACTCATTCGCCGCTATTTCACGGGGCTCGGCGCGTCGCGTGATGACGTCGCGACGGGCGTGGGTGACGATGCCGCGCTGCTTGTCCCGACCCCCGGATGCCAGTTGGCGGTGACGACGGACACGCTCGCCGGCGGCGTGCATTTCCCCATGGACGCACCGGCGGAGTCAATCGGACACAAGGCGCTTGCCGTGAATCTCAGTGATCTTGCCGCCATGGGGGCGGAGCCTGCCTGGGTCACCCTGGCACTGACGCTGCCGGAAGCCGACGAAAGCTGGCTGGTAGCCTTCGCCTCGGGCTTCGGAGCGCTTGCCCTGGAGAGCGGGGTGGCCGTGGTGGGCGGTGATCTCTGCCGGGGCCCTCTGTCGGCAACGGTACAGGCCATGGGGCAGGTGCCGGCAGGCCAGGCACTTCATCGCGGTGGCGCCGCGCCGGGGGATGCGGTGTTTGTCAGCGGCACCCTGGGTGATGCCACTCTTGGTCTTCGCATCTGGCAGAGCGCCGACTCCACCCGCGGCGCCGACGAGTGGCAGATGCTCGAGCGCCTGCACCGGCCCTCTCCGCGGCTGCTTCTGGGGCGCCGACTCAGGGGCTGTGCGAGTGCCGCTATCGATGTCTCGGACGGTCTGATTGCCGACCTGGGCCACCTGCTGGAGGCGAGCGGCGCGGGCGCGCGTCTGGAGGTGGACCGGCTGCCCCTGTCCGATGCGGGGTTACGCCTTGCCGGGAGCGAGGCCATGCGTGACATGGCGCTTGCCGGCGGTGATGACTACGAGCTCTGTTTCACTGTCCCGCCGCAGCGCTTGGAGACGATGGCGCGGATCGCCGGTCTGGCCGGGGTGAGTCTGACCCGTGTCGGCGTAGTGGAGCGGGAGCCCGGATTGCGACTCGTGCATGACGACGGCACCACCCTGCCGGCGGCCCGGGCCGGGTACCGGCATTTCGGAGCATGAGCGTATGACCCATCCTGTGTCCCTGAAGGGTCGGGCCCGGCTTTCCGATCCCGTGCATTTCCTCGCTCTGGGGTTCGGCTCGGGCCTGGCGCCGCGCGCGCCCGGAACTTTCGGTACACTGGCGGCCATACCCGTCTACCTGCTCCTGGCGGGGTTGCCCCTGTGGGGCTACCTGGTGGTGACGGCTATTGTGTGTACTGCGGGTATCTGGATCTGCGACCGGGCGGCTCGGGATTTCGGCGTACACGATCACCCCGCGATCGTCTGGGATGAAATCGCCGGTTTTCTGGTGACGATGATTGCCGCGCCGGCCGGGTTGATCTGGATTGCGGCCGGCTTCCTGCTGTTCCGGTTCTTCGATATTGTCAAGCCATGGCCCATCGGGTTGCTCGACCGCCGGGTTCAAGGTGGTCTGGGCATAATGCTTGACGATCTGCTCGCGGGGGTATACGCCGCCATCGTTCTGCAAATTCTGGCGCGTCTGCCGTTCCTGACCTGATCCCGGTGCTTGCGCTGCCGGCCCGCCCGGAGGAAAGTATCAGGGACATGGTTCGACTCACGTGCGGGGCTTCCCTTGGCGAGGGCATAAGCGCATGACGAGACCCGTGACACCATTGCTGGCCGCAGACTGCGTTATCCGGCTGAACGGCCGTACCGACCGGGTTGTACTTATCGAGCGGCTCAATCCGCCCCACGGTCTCGCCCTGCCCGGAGGGTTCGTGGACGAGGGCGAATCGGTGGAGGCCGCGGCGGTCAGGGAGGCACGCGAGGAAACCTCCCTGCATGTGGAGTTGCGCGTGTTGCTGGGTATCTACTCGGCACCTGGTCGGGATCCCAGGGGCGCCACCGCGAGCGCGGTGTATGTGGCGGACGCCAGCGGTGATCCCGGCGCCGACGATGATGCCGCGGCCACATTCGTCGTGAACCCTGCGGATCGGGATTTATGGCTGGCCTTCGATCACCGTCGGATTCTCGATGACTACATGCACTGGCTCGCTACCGGCGAGCCCGCGCCACTACGTATAGAGCGGGCCTGAGGCCGACTGTCCGCCGGGCGCCCGTCAGCGCCCACAGAGTTTCCGCAGTGCCTGTTCGCGGTTCCTTTCCAGATCCGTCCACTGCTCGGTGGCCGGATTGCGTATCCATGCCACGATGTCGTCATGAACGATCGCGCGCCCGAGATCCCGGGTCAGCATGTGATAGCCGTCCGGGTAGAGCATGAACCGCCAGTCCATGAGCGATCGGCTGGGAAGCGCATCGAGCATGCGGCAGGTGGGCCGGGCGGGGATGATCTGGTCGTTCTCGCCGTAGAGGATCAGGCTGCGCCCACGCAGTTCCGGAACCGCCTCCAGGGCGGCATCCATGAGATTGCTCAGACCGTTGATTGCGTCGATGCGTGTCGCCCGGATAACCAATGGGTCCCGGCTCCATTCCCTCAGCAGTTCGATGTTGTCGGTGGGCGTGATGTCCAGGCCCTCGCCGGTGAGCGTGCGCGACGGCGCTATCCGTGCACCGATAGCGAGTGCCGCGCGTTGATACCAGGGCATGGTGCTGCGCGCCCAGACGGCCGGCGCCACCAGAATGCTGCCTGCGACCTCGGGTCGCGGATCGCGGGTAAGCGCGTTGATCGCGACCGCGCCGCCCATGCTCTCGCCAAGGATGTAGACGGGTGTCTGCGGATGCCTGCGCCGGACCAGTTCCAGCATCGTCCTTGCATCGTCCACCAGGGAATCCACGCTCGGCCAGATGCCCCGTCCCGCGGTGGCACCGAAACTGCGCTGGTCGTAGGCGTATGTGACTACGCCGTCGCTCGCCAGTCGCTGCGCGAGTTCCTCGAAGGAACGGTGGTAGTCGTTGAATCCGTGCAGGGCAAGCACCACGGCCGTGGCCGAATCCGTATCCTGCGGTCCCCAGGCGGAGTAGGGGAGGCTGTAGCCATCCGCCATGACTGCCCGTGTAATCTGCAGTTCCGGTTCCCGCATATCCGGCGAACCGTGAAGCGGCCCCGATTGCGCGCAGCCGACCGCGACCACGGTGAATGCGAGCAACAGCAGTGCGTAGGCCGGGGTGCGGGATCTGGACATGGACCGTGGTCAGGTAGTCGGGTTCGGGAACAGTTGAGGGATTGTTGACTTAGGGAAAGACTGGCGTTTCGAGACTGTTGTCAGTACGTCATGGTTTCGGTGATGTCGGTGATGGCTCATCGTGACAGGTGGATCCGCTCCCGGCCATGATTATGCATTCATCGCCGGATGCCAATAGCAACTCGGAGGATGTCGATGGCCCGTTCTGACCGTTCCCCCGGCTGGTTCACGCTCCTGGCCTGGCTCGCGGTCACGCTCGCAGTGATCGCCTGGCTGCTGGTGCTCCTGCCGGGCCCTGCCTACAGATTGCAACTGCTGGAGCTGGGGAGTGCCCTGAGCGCGTTCCGCCTGGCCATGCAGACCGGCCTCTCCGCCGCCTTCCTTGCCGTGGTGGCGGGCCTCGGTGCCTTACTTGCGCGAAGGCCGCGCGCCGCCGTTCCCGCGGTGGCGGCGCTGCTGCTGGGAGCAACCGCCATGTTGCCTCCACTGCAGCTTGCGCGCATGGCCGCATCGGTTCCCGCTATACACGACATCACCACTGACACCGACGACCCGCCGGGATTCGTGGCCCTGGCGGAGGCGCGCCGCGCGGCTCCAAACGCCGTGGAATATCCCGGCGAGAAAGTGGCGCGACAGCAGCGGCAGGCATATCCGGATCTGGCGCCGGTGAGGTACGACGCCTCGGCCGAACAAGTGTATCGCGAGGCCGTTGCTGCCGCGGAGGCGCTTGGCTGGCACATCGAGCAGGTGGCGCCGGAGGAAGGGCGCGTCGAAGCGGTGGATACGACATTCTGGTTCGGTTTCCGCGACGACGTGGTGATCAGGGTGCGGCAGGAGGACGATTATGTCCGGGTGGACGTGCGTTCCGCCTCCCGCGTCGGCCGCAGCGATCTCGGCACCAACGCGCGAAGGATCCGGGCGTATCTGGACGAACTGGAAGCGCGGTTGTAAGGGGCGTTCAACGTTGGCGACGGCGGTATGCGAACGGTGACGGCACTGGCCGCATGTGGGTGAGAACCACCGGATTCCGCCGGTGCATCCCCCGGCAATACCGGCCGGCCATGCCCCGGACAGGCGTTGAACGTTGTACCTTGAACGTTGAACGTATAGCGGGAGGTGTGCAATGAACGTCCATGTGGAACTCTGCGTCATACCCATCGGCACAGGGCTGTCGCTGTCGCACTATATCGCGGCCTGTCAGCAGGAACTCGAAGACGCCGGCCTGAAGGTGCACCTGCATGCCTTCGGTACCAACGTCGAGGGCGAGTGGGACCAGGTCTTCGCCGCGGTCAGGCGTTGTCACGAGACGCTGCATGACATGGGGGCGGTGCGCCTGTTCACGACATTGAAGGTCGGCACCCGTACCGACCGGCCGCAGTCACTCGCCGACAAGGTGGACAGCGTCAAGGATCTCCGGGGCTGATGCCGCCGGGCCGGGACTCCACGGAAAGCATTCAGGCCGAGGTTCTGCGCCGCCATCGGCGAATTGCGCTCGCATGCCTGGTCGCCGCGGGCCTGATCTACCTGGCCACGCAGTTCGTGGAATCGCCGGGCTACTGGGTGCTCCTGATCCGGCAGGGCGCGGAGGCCGGCCTGATCGGCGGCATCGCCGACTGGTTCGCGGTCACTGCCCTGTTCCGACGGCCGCTGGGCCTGCCCATCCCCCATACGGCCATCCTGCCCCGCAACAAGGACCGGCTTGGGGAGGGCCTCGGACGGTTCGTCGCGGACAACTTCCTGGAACCCGCTGTGGTTCTGCACCGGCTGGAGCAGGCGGAACCGTCGGTGCGGCTCGGCGGCTGGCTGCAGGACTCCGGAAATGCGGAGCTGGTGGCCGATCGCGTCCTGGCCATGGCGCCCGATGCGATCAACGCATTCAGTGACCGCGAGGTGCGGAACTTCTACGCCGACACGTTCCGCCATCAGGTCACACGCCTGGACCTGGTTCCCGTTGCCGAACGCCTGCTGCGCATGCTCTCGGAGGCCGGCTATCACCAGCGTCTGTTCGACCGAAGTGTGCGTGTTGCAAGGGAGATGCTGCTGCGTAACCGGCAGCTCATATACCGCCGTGTGGAGGAGCGCAGCAGCTGGTGGATACCGAGGCGCTTCGACCGCAAGCTGGCGGAAGCCATTGTCGAGGGGGTGGAGGAATGGCTGCACGAAATATCCGCCGAGAATCACCCCGCCAGGCTGGAGCTTGACCGCGCCATGTATGCCCTCATCGCCAATCTCGGGCAATCGGCCGTGATTCGCGAACGCCTTGACGGCATCCGCGACGAACTGCTGGAAAGCGAGGAGCTTCGGGCCATGCTGGAGAGCATCTGGGAGGACCTGCGCAGCACGGCCCTGGACGGACTTGAAGGCTCCGACTCACGTTTCCGCCTGGCCCTTGTGAACAGTCTGCGTCGGTTCGGACGAACCCTGCAGGATGACCAGGATGCCCGTGAACGGCTGGACGCGCGTCTGGCATTGCTGCTTCGTGAGCTGGTACTGCCGTTCCGGGACCGGATCGGTCGCTTCATCGCGGACGTGGTTCGCGACTGGGATGGCGAAACCCTGTCGGAGCGCCTGGAGCTGGCCGTGGGCCGCGACCTGCAGTTCATCCGTATCAACGGTACGGTGGTTGGCGCGCTGGTGGGCGTGGTGCTGTTCGTGGCAACGCAGGCGATCTTCTGAATTCAGTGCCCGGCAGCAGACCCGGGACGCATCGCCGGGTCACGTCCCCTGTCCGGCATACGTATACTGTGCCCCTTTCCGAACATAGTGGCAGGGGTAATCCGTCCCATGGAAATGGTGCAAGGTGGCTCGCTCCGGCGGCGAGCGGGCGAGTTCGTCGAGTCGCGATTC
>SLSJ01000258.1 GCA_007130525.1 Ectothiorhodospiraceae bacterium
CCTTCAGCCTCCCCTTCGGCTTCACCGGCACCTTCGCCTTCTCCAACCGCCATCATCTGGTACCCACTGCTGCCAGCGGCGTCCCAGAGGATGGCATGGACGGATGCAAACCCCGCCACCGCAATAACCAGCGGCGCGGAATAGGCGACGCCGCGCGACAGATTACGCAACAAAAGCCCGCGTTTGTCTTTGTTACCAGGCATCACGACACTCCTGTTCAGACGTCATTGCCCCGGATGAACAGATACAGGGCGATCAATAAAAGCGTCACCTGGAATTGCATACCCCCGAGGGGATGACTCTGGGTGGCCACGAAATGCCACTGACCCAGGTGGACCATAAAAATGGCGCCCAGCATCACTGGAATAACCAGCAAAGCGCCCAGACGGGTGACCCATCCGTTGCTGAGGGCGCCAACCACTACCAGGAAACCCGCTGCGATTTCCGTCAGGGCCACCAGCAACCCGATCAGCCACGGTAGCCCCATGGCGGCGGAGAACTCCGCGATACCTCCGCCCATGAATTTATCGATACCGTGGTACACAAACACGCTCGCCAGGGCGAATCGCAGTAGCCAATGCGCGTGGCGCGCCGTGGATTGCAGCGCCTGGTCTTCGACAGTGGAGGAGACACTACTCATGAACCGTTTACCTCCGCTTTGAGCATCAGTTCGCCGCGTTCGGAATCTGTTGTTGTGCACCCCAGTAATCCCAGGTCGACTTGGCAACACCGAAATCCTCGGACGGCACCAACCCCAGCATTCTCGAAACAATGGCAATGATTGCCATGTGATGCAGTGTGTGATTGGCGAGAAACGTCAACTCTCGTCCCATGGAGCTGCGAACTATCACCTCGCGGTGCCTGCGTGCGGCATCCGGTCGATGTGTGATGGCAACAGGGTTCACCGCGTCACCCATGAAGCGCATCTGATCCTGGAGTCGGGCTCGAATGGCCGCGATGCGTCTCCCCCCTGCTCTGGGACATCGACCCACCTCGATATTCCGTTCGCGCTGGTCGTAGTCGATCATTGACCAATCCTGCAGAAAGCAAGCATAGTGATCGGCAATGTGGCGAACATGCTCCCCGATGCTGCGGCATCCAAGATGCGGATGCTCCGAGCGGTACTGATCCACCGAGATCGCTGCAAGCAGAGTTTCCGTTTGCTCCAGCAACACGAGGTTTTCGTCGACCAGCCTGTCTAGTGTCTCGGTTTCCATGGCACCCCCTGAAACGTAACGGAGCCACTTCCGGTCGGCACCAAAGTCAGGTCCCGACCAACGGCATTACGGAAAACACTAGAGGCCGCAAGGGAGTGCGGAAATGCGGACTTATACTTACAAAAGAAGAGGGACAGATTTATTTTTTCGGAGCATTGGTTTCTGACTGAAGCTTTCATGCCGACCAGGGAGGTTTGGCGATGCCAAGGATCGGGCGAGTCGTCCTGCCGAATTAGCCACATCATGTCGTGCGACGGGGCCACGACCGCGCGGTTGTCTTCGCGAGCGACGGCAAGTACCCGCGGGACATCGACGATCTGCGGGAAACCAGCGGAAAATAAATCTGTCCCGGTTTTCACGATAAACCGACGCGCTGACTTGGCTATCATTCGTGGTGTATTCGTCAATCGGACAGTGGATCGGCGTGGTCGTGCGCCGTCATGCGGTAGCGGGAGGGATTGGCATGAGACATTGCAAGACGGCGTTGGTGTCGGTCGTGGTGGTGTCGGCGTTTGCGTTCGCGGCGACGGGATGGGCGGACGCGCCGCCGTCGGATGCGGAGAAACTGGTGCGCGCGGCCCAGCAGGTGGACCTGGATCGGGCGCACGAGATCAACATGGACTCGTGCTTTCGCTGTCACGGTGCCGAAGGCCTGAGTACCGACCCGGACACGCCGCGCCTTGCCGGGCAGCATTTCCAGTACATCGCGAGGCAGCTCGCCCACTTCCAGTCGGGCCGCCGGCCCAGCGACGTCATGGAACGCATGACGGAGGGCCTGAGCGAAGACGACATGCTGGCGCTGGGTGTTTACTTCAACGTCAAGCCGTCCCCCCCGCAGCGGGTGCGTGACTCGGAGCTTGCCGCGGTCGGCCGCTTCCTCTATCACCGCGGCAATGAGTATTCCGGCGTCCCAAACTGCGCGGGCTGCCATGGCGGGCGGGGGATGGGCACCTCCGACCTTCCCCGGCTTGCCGGCCAGAGCATGCGTTACACGGAAACCCAGTTGCACCTGTTCAGCGAGCGCCCGCGCACCGAAGGCAACGAGGTCATGCACGAGATCGCGTCCAAGCTCACCGAGCTGGAGATCAGGGCGCTGGCGGCATACATAGCCATGATGGAGTGAAATAAAAAATAAGGGGCCTCCCAATGGGTTTCCCCTTTCAGAAAAAGATCTCCACGGATCCCTGAATCAACGATGGCCGTGCACCGTCAAAGTCGCCGCCTTTCGTCTGCAGAACCTTTACATACTCGGCAACCAACAGCGCCCAGGTAGTGAGATACCAGGTCACGCTGGTGGTCATGTTGCGCTGGCGGCCGCCCTCGACGTCGGCGTCGTTGAGGTCCAATGAATCGAGGCGCAGGCTGAGTTGCACGGCTCCCGTACCCTTGGCGAATACGCTGTCCGCCGGACGGATGCGGCCGAATGTGGCGTCCTCACGGTCATAGGGCAGGAGTTCGCCGGTGATGATCCAGCCCAGATCCACGTACCAGCCGTTGAAGTGGACATTTCGATCTCCGCCCAGGCGATCCACGCGGGTGACAATGTAATCGGCCTGGACGGAAAGCGGGCCGTGGGCGGCGGCTGCTTCAAGCCCGTAGTAAGTAACATTGCGGCCCTGTAGGACGCCGCTGTCCACGAGGCGAATATCGGTGGTTCTCGACCCGGGTCGCTGCCGGAACTGGACGTCGCCATCACCGGTCAGGTCGCGGTAGGCCAAAGCGGCGCCCAGATGCAGTACCTTCCCCTCGGTGCTGTATGGGGCGAACGTTACTCGGGTGGCGGCGCCAAGGCGGCTGTCCATGTCCTGCGTGGGCTGACTACCGAATATCCCCAGCGCGACCGAGCCGTGTGGGTTGTAGCCATGGATTTCACCGCCAAGGCCGCGGTTAGGGGTGAGTTCGCTGGCGAGCGAGCGCTCCATGTAACCCAGGTCGCGCGCGCTTGTGAGCCGTTCCAGGCCGAACGGTTGCTTGAAGTGCCCGAGCGTGTAGCGTAGGCCCGGCCTGGGCCGAAAACGCAGGCGCGCATCACGCAGACCCTCGATTCCCTCGTCGGCGAATTCCCAAGTGGTGTCCAGCGTCCAGCGGTCACCAACCGCCAGGTCCTGACTGAGCCGCGCGCGGCGCACGTTGGTGCCGTCACGCAGACCGACGTCGCTGTTGTCGTGGAAGTCGGTGGCGTCAAAACGGAAACGCCCACCCCATTCCCAGGTCACTCGCTCGTCCGCACTGGCGAAACACAACGGCGGGGAGCAGCGCTCGTCAGCGCTGATGGCCGGGGCCATCAACAGAAGCAGCACAGTACAAAGGCAACGCCAGAGGGGCCCCGCGGTTGCCGACATCGCCTGTTGTCTCCCCGACATGCACATGTGGCCAGGGAGTATACAGAGAAGACCATGAACGGCATGTGAAGTGACGGTTTGCGAAAGGTGCAAAGGTGGGGTCGGACCAAGGTAACGCCCTGTGTATACGCACTTTCTCCCCAATATCGCGCTATCCGCGAGGCTTGGAAGCACGATTTCGGCGCCAAGAATGCCGGGTTAAGCCCCTAAGCACTTACGGATTCGGCTGGGCGGACAGCTTATCGGGCCGGTTTTGCATCGGAAAAGGCACGTCTAAGATTCAGTTTGATCGGTTTGGGGAACGCCTACGCTTACCAGTCAGACAGTTACCTGGGTCCGACCCCGGGGCAGCGCCCCGGGGCAGCCCTACATTTCATCGGGCACCGGTTACGCTGGGCGTTAGGGCGAGAAAGGAATTGGCAGGCGTGATGCACTCTTCCATTCTCAGGAAGATCCCCCGGGAAGCGTTGCAGGCTTCAAGCGTTGTTCTGGAATTGCTTGGGGACTCTGTTGTCGGGGTTCACCTTTTTGGTTCGGCGGTCGTTGGTGGTCTGCGGCCCGATAGTGATGTGGATCTGCTCGTGCTCGTCAGCGAACGTCTGGATGAAGCAACCCGACGGACACTGGTTCCCCGGCTGATGAAGGTCTCGGGAAGAATTGGAAACAAAGGCTCAGCAAGACCCATCGAGCTCACGGTAATCAATCTCGCGGATGTCGTTCCCTGGCGTTATCCGCCCAGAAGTGAGCTGGTCTATGGTGAATGGCTCCGGGAGGAGTTCGAGCGGGGACGCATCCCGGGAGCGGCTGATGATCCCGATCTCGCTATTGTCCTGATGAATGCGAGAAACGACGGTATTCCCCTGGCTGGATCTCCCGCCTCCGAACTTCTCGATCCGGTTCCGATGGCGGATATTCGAAGGGCGATCGGGGAGTCGTTGCCGCATCTGCTTGAGAGCATCCAGAGCGATGAGCGCAACGTGTTGCTGACACTCGCAAGGATGTGGCTGACGGCCTCTGTCGGTGAGATCGCGCCAAAGGATGTGGCCGCGGAATGGGCGATGGATCGACTGCCGGACGAGCAGGCGTCCCTGCTCGATGAGGCCAGGCGGGCTTATCTCGGCGAGTGTAATGATTGCTGGGAGGGGCGGGAATCCAGGCTTGCGGCGCTCGTCAATGCCATGAAGCGGCTTATCGAGGCTTGTCCTGGAATCAGGATCTGAATGGGCAAGCCCGGGCAAGGCGGCCAGCAGGACGTCATCCGCGCTGCCGCCCGTTAGCATTAACGTTGGCGAGAATCACGAAACATCCATGGCATCGAAGTGGATTGCATACAACGAGTTGGCCTGGATCGAAGACTGGCTTGCTGATCCTGCCGAGTTGGAAGGGGAAGCAGGCCACTATGTGTCTGTTATCAAGGCGCATTCCTCCAGTGCGCCCGGAACGATGCTGCACTTGGGCAGTGGCGCGGGCGGCATGGATCGGGTCTTCAAGCGGCACTTCACGGTCACGGGTGTGGACCTGAGCCCGGGTATGCTTGCCAAGGCGCGCGCTGCTCACCCTGACATCGAGTATATCGAAGGAGACATGAGGTCACTTCGATTGGGGCGGACGTTCGACGTCGTGGCGATTCCCGACAGCATCGATTACATGGCGTCCCGTGACGACCTGAACAAGGCCATTCGAACAGCGACTCAGCATCTGAAGCCCGGCGGCATCCTTTTGGTGGTAGGAAAGACTGCCGAGACGTTCCGGAACAATAACTTCGCCTATACGGGTGAAAAGGAAGGGATTCATGTAACCGTGCTCGAGAATAACCACGTCGACCCTCATCGACCCAATACCTACGAAGCCATTCTTGTTTACTTGATTCGACGGAACGGTGAACTGACCATTCATACGGATCGCCATATCCTGGGGTTGTTTCCTCAGGCATGCTGGGA
>SLSJ01000094.1 GCA_007130525.1 Ectothiorhodospiraceae bacterium
GGACCGGAAGACGGCGAAGGCGTAGCTGACACTACGTCGAGCCGGCTGCAGGGAGTACGCCCCGACACAGCGAGCAGATCGGCGTGCGTAGTAGAAGGGCGGTGAGATATGCGGGCTAGCGTCGCTTGCGGTCATTGACACCCGCAGGCGGCTTGTATCGGGCAGAGGTCAAGCAATCCAGGGCGAAGGTGGGAGGCAGCTTGCCGTATTCTCACTTGGAAGGAACAGGAGCTCACACGCCTCTCGGGTCTTGTTCAGGATGCGAATGCGCGTGGCGACCATTCAGGGACTTACGGACTTTATGTCTCACAGACCATGACAAGGCGTCTTGGTTCGAGCCCGTGGTGCTGACCGCTGCCTGGCTCGGCTTCGCGCATGCAGACGCTGATCTATTCCCCAGCTGTGGAGTCTCACGAGGTTTCCCCGGAGAACACTGGAACGCTGGTCGCTGGTTCGTTGTTCAGGCCACCGTGTTGGCGTTGCCAATTGCAGTCATGTTGCCAACGCGGCAAACGGGCTGCACGCTCCCGGGGGTCGGGACAGCCGAATGCGTGGGCCCACTCCCGCAAGGCGGTCTGGATGAAGCGCTCAGCCTCGCCGTTGGTGCGAGGCGTGCAAGGCCGTGTAGAGCGATTCCGCATGCCGGGTTTGGTGGGCAGGCCAGCGCGAAGACCCTAGGGCGATAACAAGGCCCGATATCGGTGAGTACGCATCGGATGGTCACGCCCATGGTGGTGTAATAACGCAGGGCATGACGCAGGGCGCAATTGCCGAAGCGCTCGCCTGCCCGGCGGACCCACACCGGCCTGGAACCGCCGTCCAAGTCTCCGCAGCAAGGGGCTGGCATCGCAGGCCCCGAGTGTGGTCTTGCCCCGCTTGACGGCAGAATCACCGCGGCGCCGGGCAACACACATGGCCGCGGAATAAGTACGACGCCACCGCGAACATCTGTATTGCGTGAGTGTCTCGTTGAGCTCCGCGCTCCGTACAACGGGAACCCGAGTGGTTATGACGGGGTTCCCCTAAAGACAGCTTATTATGGCGGAAGAGATGATTACCCCTACAAGGTGGGCAGCCTGGCTGCTCCTCTTCATCCTGTGCGTATTTTCTTCGCCGCTCCTCGCCGAAGAAAAGTCGCTCGAAGAACAGACGGAAGAGTGGCGCAGCGTGCTCACCGCCGCTCGCGCCGAACTGGCCCACGACTTCGCCGACCGTGTTCCGTCGGAGGTGATGAGCGAACTGCGCACACTCCAGCGTGAAGCGCAGTCTGCGCGTCGCTCCGCCCAGAGCAGGCTGGACGAGGTGCGGCGGACGCTTAATCGTTTGGGGCCGGCCCCGGAAGACGGGGAACCACCGGAGGCGGAGACACTGCGCGATGCTCGTCAGGAACTCCAGGAGGTCGAGGCAAACCATGCTGGCTGGGTGCGCATCGCCGGTGCGGTCGAAGAGCGGACTAATGACTTGCTGGAGGACATCGCTCGGTGGGAGCAGGAGCGCTTCCGTCGCCAACTCACGCAACGGCTGCCCAATCCCACCGAGTTCGATATCTGGCGTCAGGCCGGAGAGGATGGTCTGACATTTGCTGCGCGATTGGTGGAGGCGCCGGTGGACTGGTGGCGGGAGCACCGGCGCGAAGAAGATGCCCGCTCCGTCGTTGCGTGGCTGGTTTTTCTGTCAGTGCTGGGTTTGTTGGTGGGCTGGCCCCTGCGAAAGATGGTACTGCGGCGCTTCGGTCGAGATCCGGACGATACCGCTCCCAGCTACGCACGTCGCATAGTCGCTGCGGTCGCCGACGGCGTGGGCAACTCCGTGGTTCCCGGTGCCATCATCGGGCTGGTGGTACTGGTGATGACCCTGCAGGGGCTCTTGTCCGGCCTCATGCTCACCATGGTTTACGTATCAACCGCCTCCCTGGCGGGGTACCTGGTGCTGTTCGGTCTGTCACGCGCGGCGCTGTCTCCATACCAGGTGGCATGGCGCATCGTGCCTGTAAACCCGGCCCGGGTGATGGTTCTGCTGGGGGCTATCCGCCTCGCGGCACTGGCCATCGTCGTCGGCTCGGCCTTGCTGTTACTGATGCTCTATACAGAGTCGAACACGTTGGCGCTCGAGTCCGTGTTTCTTCTGCTGCACACCGTCGTTGTCGGCATTGCGGTCGCATGGGTGCTCAGTCCTCGCTACTGGGTAACATCATTGCAAGTCTCGCAGGAGGCGGGCACGGTCGAAGAGGCTGCCGACAGCGACGCTTCCGAAGCTGATGAGCCTCCGGAAGAAGACAAACGTCCCGTCCTCGACGTCTTGCGCGGTCTCCTGCGGTTTGTGGTTGTCCTTGCGCCCTTCATTGCCTTGATTGGCTATAGTCGCCTGGCCCACTTCATCCAATCCCGGCTGCTGGCAACGGCGATCGTGATCGGATTGGGGCTCCTCCTGCGGCTTGCCGTGCGCGAACTTGTCCAGCAGTTCTATCTCAGCCGGGCTGCGCGAGGCGGCGGGCCCATGGCCACGCATCGACAAAGGCCGTCCGAGGCAACGCTGCAGGGCACGATTTTCTGGACGGGATTCGTCACAGATTTGCTCATTTTCATTCCCATGTCATACGTCCTGCTGTTGCTCTACGGCGTCCCTCCAGCGACGCTCGCGCTCTGGACACAGAGTCTCTTCTCCGGCATCGAAATTGGCGGTTTCACGCTGGCGCCGGGGAATCTGCTTATCGCGATACTCATGCTCTCCGCCGGCCTCGTCGCGACGAACCTCGTTCGCCGCTGGCTCACCACGCGCGTTCTGCCGAACACGCGGCTGGAAATAGGTGCGCGCAACTCCATCGCCGCCGGCACCGGCTATGTGGGTGTGGGCATCGCGATTCTGGTCGCCATGGGCGCACTGGGGCTGGATTTCACGAATCTTGCCCTGGTGGTGGGCGCACTGTCCCTGGGGATTGGTTTTGGCCTGCGTAACGTGGTGGAGAATTTCGTTGCCGGCATCCTCCTGTTGATCGAGCGACCGATCAAGGTAGGGGACTGGATCATCGTCAATAACCACGAAGGCACGGTACGTCATATCTCGGTGCGCTCCACCGAGATCGAGACCTTCGACCGGGCTGCGGTTATCGTGCCCAATGCCGACCTGGTTTCCAGCTCCGTGATCAACTGGACGCACACGAACCGGATGGCCCGCGAGCGTATTCGCGTCCGTGTTGCCTACGGCAGCGACACGGAGCAGGTTGCACAGATATTGCTGCGCTGTGCGAAAGAGCACCGCAAAGTCCTTGCTGCGCCGCCACCATTGGCACTATTCGTTGGTTTCGGTGACTCCAGCCTGGACTTTGAGTTGCGCTGTTTCATCGGCGATACGGACGATTTCATGACCGTCCTGAGCGAGTTGCATTTCGCTGTCGAGCGCGCGCTGCGCGAAGCGGGAATCGTCATTCCCTTCCCACAGCGGGATCTGCATATACACCGCGCCGCGCATCTGGAGAAAGCGCAGGATGAAGACTACGACAGTGGTTCCGAGCAAGAGGAGAGGGCAGGCCTTAGCAGCCAGGCCCGAGGGCCAGCGCCTATGCCGTACTCGGCTTCGTGCGCGGGATCTCCGCGATCCGGGCCGCCTCCTGTCGATGGATAGTACAGGTGGGCGCGGAAGCCGTCCGTTCCCGGTGAGATATGCGGGCTAGGGTTTGTGAGCCAGCAGGCTCGCACGGCGTTATCGCGGGCCGGCGTGCCAGGCCTGTATCTGTCGTGTCACCTGCTCGAGGGGCTGGATTTGCTGGATGCCTGGGGGCATGTGGCGGATGGGGCGTACGCCGGCTCCGCCGACCCAGAGCTGAATCTCCGAAGGGAGGAGCTCGCGGAGGCTGGTCAGGCTTTCCTTTGCGGCCCCCGCATGGAACGCCGCGCTGAAGGACAAGGCGACGATGTCGGCTTTCTGACGAGTTGCCGCGGTGACGATCTCCGTAAGCGGCATCTGCACGCCGAAGGAACGGACGTCGGCGCCGGCCAGTGCCAGCAGGGTATGGACCATGAGCAGGCCCAGGCCGTGCTGTTCCCCGGGCAGGGTGGTCAGCACGACACGGGGAGTTGCGGTGACTTGCGTGGGCAGGTTCTGCAGGGCCTGCCGGAGCAGGGTCTGTACCACTTCAGAGTACAGGTGTTCCTCGAACACGGAGATTGCGCCGTTCATCCAGGCTTCGCCCACCCGTTCGTTCATGTCGGGCAGGGTTTCGGTCACGAATGCCCGCAGGCCCTGCATGGCCAGGCGTTGCTTGAGAAGACGCTCAACGGCGGCCGGCTCGCCTTCATGCAACAGGGCCAGCAGATCGTCGGCGTTTCCCTGTTCTGAATCCGTCTGCGGTCCGTTTCCCAGCAACTGCCTCAGTCGGGATTCCGGCAGGCGCACGATTTTGCCGGGTCGGTGACCGGCATCCATCAGGCGCCTGATAAGTTGCAGTCTCCGCACCTGTTGGGCCGGGTAGGCACGGTCGCCGTTGCTGTCCCGTTCGGGGCGTGGGAATCCGTAGCGGCGTTCCCAGACCCGGAGCACGTCCTTCGACAGCCCGGTTTCGCGCTCTACGGTCCCGATCGGAAGCATTGCCCCAATTGGTGCGTTCATGCAGCGTCCCCGTATTGGCGTTCCGGTCGTGGCCGCATGGCGCCGGCAATCCGTCGGCGAAGGGTCCGAAGCACGGCGCCCAGTAGCGGGATCCGCTCGTAGATCTGGCAGGCGGCATCCCAGTAATCGATGTGGGACTCGACGCGGCCGTCGGCTGCGAAGCGGATGCGGGAAGTGCCCGTGATCGTCATCTCGCGTCTGCCGTAGCGAAACGTGAAGCGCCAGTATATGGCGGATTCATTTGCTTCCGTGATTGTTGCATCGATGTGAAAACGCGGTTCGTCGAGCGATTCGAACATCCGCGCGTAGACATGATACAGACTGTCACGGTCGGAAAACTCGTGGAACGGATCGCGGAAGTAGACGTCGTGCGCATAATGCGTGGCAATGGCGTCCAGCGACCGTGGCGTGAGATTCTCGTACCAGTCGATGAATGCATCCAGGTGTTGCGGATGAGGCCTGTTCATGTACCCGTGATCCGGTGGATGAGCGGAAAATAGAAGCGGCGTGGAAGAAAGCGCAGTGCCTTGAGCGGCCACGCAAGGCGCCGCGGGAACGCGATGTCGAACCGTCCCCGCTCGAGGCCCCGGAGAATGCACCGTGCCGCCTGTTCCGGCTCGAGCAGGCCGGGCATGTGGAAGTCGTTGCGCTCGGTAAGGGGTGTGCGCACAAAGCCTGGATTGATGACGTGCACCGAGATGTTCCGCGGGTGCAGGTCGAGATACAGGGTTTCGGCCATGTTGATCAGCGCGGCCTTGGTGGCACCGTAGATCAGGGCGTGC
Source organism: Ectothiorhodospiraceae bacterium (assembly GCA_007130525.1). GTDB lineage: Bacteria > Pseudomonadota > Gammaproteobacteria > Nitrococcales > Aquisalimonadaceae > Methylonatrum. Next base: position 5,388 of record SLSJ01000094.1, read on the forward strand.
GGCAGGCCGCCATAGCCCGCCAAGCTCGCCGTCAGCGCGATGCCACCGGCGCCCTGCCGGCAGAGCTGCGGAACCAGCACGCTCAGCCCGTGGGTGACGCTCACGACGTTGCTGCGCACCATGCTCTCGGCCACTGCGGCATCGAGTTGCCAGGCACGCACGGGGCGGTAGTCCGCGGCGAGGAAAATCGCCAGATCGATTCCGCCCCATGTCGCGAGAACCCGGTCCAGGGCCGGTCGCCAGGCGCTCGCGACCGTGGCGTCGAAGGCGACGATCAACGCCGTATCGGGATGGCGGGTGGCGATGTCGGCGAGCGCCGGTTCACGTCGCGCGCTCAAGGCGACCCGGGCGCCGCGTGCGAGCAGGGCGTTGGCGGTCGCTGCGCCGATGCCGCTGCTGGCACCGATGATCCAGACCCGCAGCCCGGCCCAGTCGCGTATGCGGGGATTAGGGCTCATGCGGCGGCCTCGCTCGGCTCGGGCACCTGCCAGCGGGTCAATGCGAGCGCGGCGGCGAGCTTGAGCGCGCAGGGCAGAAGGGCGTAGGTGGCGGCGAGGGCGCCGAGGCCGGCGGCTGTCTCACCGGGACTGAAGCCCAGCCACTGCAGCATCGGCAACGCAATACCGGCCGCCAGGGCCAGGCTGAGCTTGGCCAGCAGGTTCCAGAGGCCAAAGTGACTGCCGGCGTCGTCAAAGCCGTTCGGTCGCGATGCCAGGATGTCAGCCAGCAGTGCCGGGGGCAGCGCGAGATCGGCGCCCAGGGCGAGCCCGGTCACGATGCAGATCAGTGCAAAGGCCGCCAGGTCGCCGCTGCCGAGCGCGGCGGCCCAGGCGAAGGCGACGATGGCCATACCCATGGCCAGCAGCCAGGCGTTGCGCTTGCCCCTGACGGCCGCGACCCGGACCCAGAGCGGCATTCCCGCCACGCCGGCGAGGAAGTAGAGGGCCAGGAACAGGCCGGTCCAGGCCGCTGCGTCGAGAATGTACTCGACGTAGAAGACAACCAGGGTGGCCGGCACGGCGGCCGCCATGCCGTTGAGCAGGAAAATGGAGCACAGTTGCAGGAAGTCGCGGTTCGACAGCGCGCGCCGCCAACTGCGCCAGGGGGAACCGCCGTTGGGCCGGCTTGCGGCCGGCCGGGGCGCCCGGGCGAGGGTGATGGCGGCGGTGACGAGCAGGATCACGACGAAGCCACCGGCGAACCAGGCCATCGCCGCGGGCACGTCCAGGGTCCGCATCAGGGCCTGCGGGAGCAGGGCGGCGAGCAGTATGCCGGCCAGGGAGAACCCCTCACGGATGGCCGTCACCCTTGTTCGGTCCTCGCCCGAGCGGCCCAGTTCGGCGCCCCAGGCGTGGTAGCTGATCGACGACATGCTGTAGCCCGTGTAGGCGAGCAGCAGGCTGCCGACGAGCCAGACGATCAAACCGGCGTCGCTCAGCGCCGGGGGATTGAACAGGGCGACGAAACCGGCCGCGAGCAGCGGCAAGCCCAGTGCAGTGAAGCGCACGCGACCGTTGCGCACGCGGTCACTCCAGTAGCCGAGCAGTGGATCCTGCACGGTGTCGATCAGCCGCGTGCCGAGCAGCGTGAAGCCGAGCACCGCAAGTGGCAGGCCGAGCGTGTCGCCATAGAAACCCGGGGCCAGCACGTAGACCGGGAGTGCGGCCATGGCCAGGGGCATGGCCAGCAGTCCATAGCGCAGCAGGGCGGAGAGCGTCAGCGGCATGCGCTATCTCCCCACAAGTTCGCGGCGCAAGCCGGGCAGGCGGGTATCCTTGTTCAGCCAGATGGCGAAGAACGCGCTGGTGAAAGCGGCATCGTCGATCTGGCCGATCACTTCGGCAGCTCCGTTGGTCTCGCTGCCGCGCTCGAGCACGAAGCGGGTGCCCTGATCCGGCAGGGCCACACCGACGATCCGGTCACCCGGCTTCACGTCCGGAAAAATCTCGCTCAGGCGCCTCTCCCACTCGTCAACCGATGGTCCACCGACGTCGAGGCGTTCCATCTCCTCCATGGTGGTGCGGACGAGCCGGTTGGAAGGGATATCGCGCTGGTAACGGATCGCGAGCGCGAAGGGTCCGGATCCCTCATTGTATTCGCCGTCGGGTGTCCACAGCGTGGCCTCGTAGATCCGCAGACCCATCCAACGCAATTGCCCCGTTCCGACCGGTTGGAGTGCACCAATCGCGTCCGCCACGATCGCTGGCAATGGTCTGTCGGAGGCGAGCCCGGTTACGGGTGTGAGCAGGGCCAGCACCAGCGCCACGGTCAAGCCGCGCCGGAATGGGGCCTTTCCGTTCGGTCGCGCGTCAGGCATGACGGATCTCCAGTTGCAGGACGTCGGTGCGCCCGATGTGGAAGCCCGCCTCGCAGTAGGCCAGGTAGAAACGCCAGATGCGGATGAACGCTTCGTCGTAACCGAGCGCGCGCACTTCAGCCAGGTTCGCCTCGAACTGCTGTCGCCAGCACTGCAGCGTGCGTTCGTAGTCGCCGCCAAAGGCGTGGCGATCGGTTATGCGCAGCCCATGGGCAGGGATGAGTTCGGCGAGCTTTCGCGGGCTGGGCAGCATGCCGCCGGGGAATATGTACTGCTGGATGAAGTCGGTACCGCGCCGGTAGGTCTCGAAGTGGGCGTCGTCGATGGTGATGGTCTGGATCAGCGCACGGCCGCCCGCGCGCAGGCGGGCGCGGATCACGCCAAAGTAGACCGGCCACCACGCCTCGCCGACGGCCTCGATCATCTCGATCGAGACGATGTGATCGAACTGCCCGTCGACGTCACGATAGTCGCAGAGCCGCAGCTCGACCTGTGACTCGAGCCCGGCGAGCCGGATACGCTCGCGGGCCCAGGCAAGCTGTTCGGTCGACAGCGTGATGCCTGTCACCCGGCAGCCCCGCGTCCGGGCGGCATACTCGGCGAAACTGCCCCATCCGCAGCCGATCTCCAGGATGTGCTCCCCCGGCCCGACGCCGAGCCGCTGCAGGATGCGTTCGTGTTTGGCCTGCTGCGCGACGGCGAGATCGGTGCCTGCGTCGTCGAACAGGGCCGAGGAATAGTTGAGATCCGCGTCCAGCCACAAGCGGTAGAAGTCGTTGCCGATGTCATAGTGCGCGTGGATGTTGCGCCGGCTGCCTGCACGGGTGTTGCGCCGGGTTAAATGGAGCAGGCGGTGGAACCAGCGATGCCACGGACGGCCGTTCATCGCCTTGTCGAGCGCTTCCTGGTTGAGGATGGCCAGGATGAGCAGGTCTGCCAGTTCGGGCGTTTCCCAGCGCCCGGCGCAATAGGCTTCGGCAAAGCCGATTTCGCCGCGTGCCAGTATGCTGGCACACACGCCCCAGTCATGGAGCGTGAGCCGGGCGTGCGGTCCGGATTCCCCACCGGCGAAGCCGATGGTGTCCCCGTCCGGGGTCACGAGGTCGAGTCGCCCGCAGCGGATTCCGCCGAGCATGCGCAGCATCATCCACGCGGACGCAGGAACACGGGTCGGTTGAAGGTTGAGGGCGCGGCTGCAGGAGTTCATCGGTCGGATCCTCGATCGGGTGCCGGGGGCGTGCGTCCGTGGAAGGGCACGCCCCGGTTCCAGAGCTTTACTGCCTGATAGTGGATGCGCAGCCACGTGACCAGCGTGTTCCAGCCGTAGTGGAGGAACGCGCGCAGAAGGCGGGTACCCGTCAGCGGCTGTGCATGGGTGGTGATGGCCGTGTCGAGCAGGGGCCCGGCCGCGTCGTGGTAGTCGATCCGGACGCGCACGGTGTCGGCATCGACAATGCGGAACCTGAAACGATAGTGGCCCTCGACCCTGCAGAACGGAGATACGTGGAGACGCTTGGGGTGTTCGAACACATCGGTGCGACTGATCGGGCTTCGGTCCGGGTGCGCAACCAGGTACGAATGCGTGTCGCCAAAGGTGTTGTTGACCTCGCAGACCACGGCGCGCAGTGCACCGGCACGGTCGTGGCAGAACCAGAAACTGATCGGGTTGAACACGAAGCCGAGCATCCGCGGCATGGTCTGCAAGCGGATGTCGCCACCGGCGCAGTCCAGTCCTTCGCCGGCGAGGATCCGGTGAATCCAGGGTCCCAGCGGCGAGCCGTCGCGCGGGCCGTGATCCGCCTCGTGGAAGCTGAACAGGTTGAAGCGGTTGAGCGACAGCCACGGCCGCGGTAGTGATTGCAGTGCGTCGATGGCAAACGCGATCTGGATCACCGGGTAGGTGAACTGGTTCGTCATCGGCCGCAGCCTGTTGTGCCAGACCTTGCCGACCAACAGTTGCGCGGTCATGTGGTCGCCACCGGCATCTTCTGCCAGACCGCGGAGGTGCCCAGCGCGTTGGCGACTCGGAGGGCGGAGTCAAGCCCGTCCTCGTGGAAACCGTACCCGGTCCAGGCGCCCGCGAACCAGGTCCTGCGGACGCCCTGGATTTCGCTCAGTCGCTGCTGCGCGCGCCAGGCCGCGCTGTCGAGCAACGGGTGAGCATAGGTCATTTCGTCGAGGACGTGCGCCGGATCGGGCTCGCGGTGCGGGTTCAGTGTCACCATGACCGGCTGGCGGAACGGCAACGGCTGCAGACGGTTGAGCAGGTAGGTCACGGCAACCGGCTGTTCGTCGGGACCGGGCCGGCCGGCCTGATAGTTCCAGGCGGCCCAGGCGCGCGGCCGGCGGGGCAGGAAGCTCGTGTCCGTGTGCAGCATGGCGCGGTTCGGCTGATAGGCGATCGAGGCGAGGATTTCCGATTCCGCCTGGCTCCGATCCACGAGCAGGCGCAGGGCCTGGTCACTGTGGCAGGCCAGGATGACGTGATCCCAAGTACCGTCGGTCGCGTCCGTCATGATTCGCACGCCCCGGTCCGTGCGCTGCACGCACCGCACCGGGCTCGATGTGCGGACATCCGGAATGGCGGCGGCCATGCGCTCGACGTAAACGCGCGAACCACCCTCCACGGTCTTCCATTGCGGCCGATCACGGATTTGCAGCAATCCGTGGTTGCTGCAGAAGGCGAGGAAGGCGTGCGCGGGAAAGGCAAGCATGCGGCTGGTCGGACAGGACCAGATCGCCGCGCCCATCGGCAGCAGATACCAGTCGCGGAAGGCCGTGCCGTAGCGTTCCTGCTCGACGAGCTCACCGAGCGTGAGGTCCCGGTTCCGGGTCGCCGCGAGCAGCCGCGGAGCGGCCCGGTTGAATCGCAGGATGTCCTGCAGCATGACCCAGAAGGCGGGGCGGGCGAGATTGCGGCGCTGCGCGAACAGCGTGTTCAGGCTGGTGCCGCACCACTCGAGGTCGCGCGCCTCCAGGCGGACGCTGAAGGACATGTCGCTGGCTGCAACGCGAACGCCCAGCGCGGAGAACAGGGCAACGAGATTCGGGTAGGTACGGTCGTTGTGGACCAGGAAACCTGTATCCACGCCGGCCGTGACGCCGTCGAGGGTGACGTCGACCGTGTTGCTGTGGCCGCCCAGACGGGCGTCTTGCTCGAACAGGGTCACCTCGTGCCGGGCGCCCAGCAACCAGGCGCTGGCCAGACCCGAGATTCCGGAGCCCACGATGGCAATTTTCACTAGATGTCCTAGACAACGGGTAGACAAAACGCAATCTAGGGTTTTGTAAATTGCTTGTCAAGCAGTTTGTCCAGGACAAACGAGCGGCTCTACCGTTGGGCTGCCGGAGGCGTTGGTGTCAAATGAATGGCTGGAGCCACTCATTTCGAACAGCCGCTGCCGACCGCGTGGGAGCTGGGATCTATACTTTCTGTCAAGTGCCAACATGAACGTTGGGACGTCTCATGGTCCGCATAACACTGTGGTCCCTTGGCGCCAGCCTGGCCGTAATCGGCACGCTTTGTGGCTGTGCTGCGCCAATGGTGCAGCCGCCCGAGAGCGAACCCTTCACGTACGAGATCGATCAAGCGGTTGAGCCCACGCAGGCGGAACTGCCGGGCCTCAGCGGAGGGCCGCCGCGGGCGGTGTCCGTGGTGGTGGGCCCGGACGGCAGTCGCGACGAGTTCGTCCACAACGAGGTCATCTTCCGACCACGGAGCGAAGATGAACTGAATGCCTTCCTTGACAGGCATGGTGGTACGGTGCTTCGGGACGGCACGCCGATCCTGCTTCCGGAAGTGGCAACAGAAAGTTCCCCGCCCTCATCCAGTGGCTGGTATCTGATCCGCGTCGATCCCTCGCACTCGCCCCTGGACGACTTCGCCGCCCACATGGAGCAGGGCGGATCGCGTGGGCTCCACCTTTACTCGTCCGAGGATGCCGCCCGGCTCGGGGCGCTGTTAGCGCGGGAAAAGTTACAGGGGCGCGGCGTCGGACCCAATATCATCCTTGCCCCGTTCGCGGTGGAGGAGCATCCGGACGGCTCCGGCGGTTTCCTGGACGCCGAGGGGTGGTGGTGGATGACCGATCAAGACCTCTCGCTCGGAGTCGTCCGGGCATGGCGATACTTAAGCTACAAGGGCGTACCGCCGCCTTCCGGCACATGGACTCCGCCGACCATAGCCATCGTCGATGCCGGATTCGACATCGACGCGTCCGGCAACCCGCTCAGCGCCGCTGCAGACTTCTTTCCACCCAAGCCGCTGCAAATCGACCTCGTCGATCACGATTTCGCCGCTGGTGGCATAAACACGGTTTCCTGCGGCGGCGCCCCCTGTCCATGGCACGGCCAGGAGGTTTTCGGGGTTGCGGCCGCCCGGCCGAACAATCGGTTTGGCGGTGCCGGGACCGGCGGTCGCGTTGCCCGGCCACTGCTCGTTCGGATCGATTTCTCGGCGTATGGCATCGCCGACGGGATCCGAACCGCCGTGCTCAACGGCGCCGACGTCATCAACGTGAGCGTGGGAGGAGGCTGTATGGTCGCGCGCTGGATCTGCGCGTTGCCACCCCATGACGTCTACTCGGCGATGAAGAGCGCCGTACTCCTGGCGGCGAGTTCCAGTGTCGTCGTGGTCACCGTCGCAGGCAACCAGGGTATCGATCTCGCAACAGCGGATTTCATCCCTTGCCAGACACCGATGGCGATATGCGTGGGCGCCATCGACCAGAACGCCTCCAACGTCTTCAACTTTGGTTCTTCGGTGGATATCTGGGCGCCGCACGGTATCTACTCCACGGTAACGCCACCCAGGGCGGGGCAGACCGGCACCGCCGCAATCTGCTGCTTTCTCGGCACCAGCGCCGCCTCGCCGTTCGTCGCTGGTGTGGTTGCCCTTATGAAGGGGTTGAACCCTTCACTCACGCCGGCGCAGGTGCTTTCCATCCTGCAGGAAACGGCCAATCCAAGCCCCGACCAGCGCGTGGAGACAGGCTACGTGAATGCCTTCCGAGCGGTCGAACGTGTGAGCCCCAACCAGCCGCCCACCGTCAGCATCACCATTCCCACGGATGGCGCCTCCGTCTCCCACAACAGGGAGGTTTTTCTCCATGCCGACGCGGTTGACCCGGACGGCGGGCCGGAATTCCACGGGCGTGTCGTCTTCACTTCGAACCGGGACGGCGAACTTTGTAGCACGGAGGGTTTCGTCACCGGATGCAAGGGACCGGCACTCAGCCTCGGAAGTCATGTCATCACGGCTACGGGAACGGACCCGTTCGGTGCGACCGCCAGCGATTCGATTTCCGTCCAGTCGATCAATCAGGCGCCCATCGCGCGCATAACGTTTCCACCCGCGGGCACAACCGCCTTCGCGGACCAGACCATCAACATGAGAGGCTACGGTTTCGATTGGGACGAGGCGATCCCGGACACCAGCCTTGTCTGGCAGTCCAGTATCGGCGGGGCAATTGGCACCGGCAAGAACATACTCGTCACCCTCGATCCGGGCGCGCACATCATCACGTTGACGGCCCACGACTCCCTGGGACTCACGGGGCAGGATATGCTCGTTCTCACCGTAGAGTCTGAATCGGGTCACCCGACCGCTCACATTGTAAGCCCGGGCTCAAACGACAATTTTGCAGCGAACGTGCCGATCACTTTCCTGGGCCAGGGAACCGACCCCGAGGACGGCGCCCTTTCAGGGCCCAGCCTGTCCTGGTTCTCCAGCATTGACGGCATGCTCGGCAACGGCACGACCCTCACGACCAGCCTGAGCGGACCCACCTGCGGGACCGTGGTGCACGACATCACGCTGCGCGCAACTGACAGCGATGGACACGAGGCGATGCATGCGATCGCGCTGATCATCGGCACGATTTGCTGAAGCTGACGCCCGTGCCCAGGGGCGAGGGCGGTGAGATGCCGCTGTGTCGGGGGGCACGGACCGGAAGACGGCGAAGGCGTAGTCGACACTACGTCGAGCCGGCTGCAGGGAGTACGCCCCGACACGGCGAGCAGATCGGCGTGCGTAGTAGAAGGGCGGTGAGATAACCGGGCTAGCCCCGGGGGACGAGCGTGAGACAATGTACAACGCACTATGAGGCACAACGCCAGCAAAAACGGGCAGCATGACCCAAACCAGCGGGTCTGCGAGAACACCGGGACGGTTCAGAACCCTCCAGACCAAGGAGAGAGATCCATGACAATGAATCTGGTTGATTCGTCCATGGTCAGCTCTCAAGTCCGCGGCGCGAAGGCGACCAGCCTGCCCCGCGAAATACCGTAAACCGTGCCATCCGGCGCGATTGCGGTCGTCGTGAATCCACCCCGCTCGCCGTAGTTCGAGTACGACGCCAGGTTGAGCGTGAACGTCTGCAGGCCACGCCAATGGCTCACATAGACCTTGTTGCCCGAAAGGACGGGCGACCTGTGCGTGACCCCTTCCAGCTTGCGTTGATTCAGCCGCTCACCGGTAGCCTGGTCAAGGATGTGGATGTGCTCGCGTGAGGTCATGTAGATCAGCGCCCCGAGGGTCGCCGGCGTTCCAAACACCGCATCGCCGGCGTCGTAGATCCACATCTGGTTGCCCGTTGCAAGCTCGTAGGAGATGACCTTGCCGTCGTTGCGGCCGCCGACGACACTCCGGGTGCTGTCAACATACGTCATCGAGGAGCGCAGACGGAAATCGTTGTCCCCTTCGTCCACCGTCCACAGCGGGTGAAGGTCCGGCGGCGTCCAGCGCAAGGCGTGCACGTTCGAACATCTGTGGTCGGGAACGACGATTACCGCGCTGCCGGCCCCCGTTACACGGGCGTCATCGACAACCGTGACTGTCGGATCCATCCACAGATACACATGCGGCGGCAGGGCGCCGGTGGGGTCGAACCCGGGAAAGAGGATGTCGAGAAAATCCTTGAACAGCTCGAAGATGGACGGTCCCCCGGTAACAGGGAACCTGCAGATGAAGTCCCTCCGTGCCACAAGTTCGCCGTTCCCGTCGAACACGAACAGGGCACTGGTGCGAGCGGGCAGGGAGTCCGGGCGCGTGTTTGCATACAGGAACACGAAGTTCTCGCGGCCCGAGAACCAGATTTTCGGCGATCCTGATGTGTACCCGTTCGGAATGCTCGTAAGTTTACGGATGATGCAGTCCGGGGTGAGGACAATCAGGGTGCTCCTGAACGAGTCGAATGAGAACTCGGCGTCGTCGAAAAACAATGTGCCGACGGCATAAATGAGGCCATTGTCCGCCACGGCGAGCGACGACAGGATCTCGAACGAGGTTCGCGCCCTGCATTTCTCGGTACCGTCCGGATTGATACCGACAATGTCTCCACCCTCCGTTCCAACGTAGATCGTGCCGTCCGGCCCGATCACCGGGGAACCGAACCGACTCGACTGCACCTCGGCTTCCCATGCCGGCTCCAGGGCGAACGGCGTGGCGACGAACCGCGAGCCCTGATTTCTGCCATCGGCGTGGAACTGCGACCAGCCCGCCGCACCCGGGGTGCCGCGCACGAATCGCATGGTCTGCTCGACGACATCCACGGGCACCTGCTCATCGCCCGTGCCGACACGCTGGGGAATCCGCTCCTTAACAGTCAACTGCGACTTCGGCACTTTTCTGGATACGTACACCGTAATGACGCGCTCGGCGGTCTCCTTGCCTTCCCTGAGACGATGTCCGATGGCAATGCCGGTGACGTTGGGCTTCGAGAGTAGTTCTCCTTCGTGCTCTTCCAGGGCACGCTCGAGTAGATGCGTGGCGCCCGGATCCACGGTGGGACTTTGCTCATCGTCGGTCATGATGCCTTTTCTCCTGCACTGACTGGACGGGACCCGTGGTCCTTCAAGGCAATCAGGCAACAGTGAACAGAGGCAGTACCGGGCGGGACGTCCGGTGAGGTTGGTAATGCTCAAGTATAGACAGCGGAAGAGCACATGAAGCAGGCATGGACGCTCAGCCTGGCGCCGGACCCGGACTGGCCCATGACGTTACTGACGTCCGAGCGAAGCCCTGATGCTTGAGCGCGTCCGCAATTGGCTGGCGGAGTCGCTGGATACCCAAGATGCCGGTGCCGAGCTGCCCGCGCGCGAGACCGCGCTAAGGGAAAAGATAGATAGGAAGAAATAGATCTAGAAAATAGATCTGTCCCCGTTTTTGTCCCTGCGGTAGTGTCCTGTCAAGTGGCGTAACTGCGGTTTCGGCACCGGGATCTTTGCCGGTTGTTAGACGCGCTTTAGCAGGAAAGGGGATAAGTTTGTTTCCCATCGCTCATCTGTGGAGGACCAAGCCACGGCCTGCGTCCACCGCATCGGGGAGGACAAGACCGTGTTTGTGTATCGCCTGATCTGCGCGGGGAACGTCGCGGAGCGCGCACAGCGGCTCCACACGGACAAGGCGGCCTTGGCGGAAGGAAGAATCTTATGGCGCGGGAACGTACGCCGGGCTACGGGGAGGCGCCAGGCCTCTATCCGCGGCAGATCTGAAAGCGCTCGTCGCGGTAGCGGCCAGTACGTGGGGGGCAGGCATGGATGCGCGTAAGGTCGCGAATCACGTGGATGAACTCCTCATGGAGCAGGGGGAGTATGTCCCCGTAGAACTCCTGTTGCGGCTCGGCCGGCTTGCCTACAGCGACTATGAGGCGTGGCGTCGCGCCGCACTGCCTACCCTGGCCGAGGCGTTGCAGGGCAGTCCGAAGCCGATCGCCGGCCTGCTGGAGGCCGCCGCCGCTCACTGCCGTAGTTTGGGTCTTGAGGCGCAGCACCGCAGCTATGCGCCCTGGGGTGCCGCGGATGACGCCGATGCATTAAGCCTGGCCCGGGCCGAGGCCCTGGCGAGCCTGCTGGCCACCGGTTATCGGCCCGTTCCGGAACGCGCGCAGATGGATCTCTTTTTCGACACCCGAGAGACGGTGCTCGAGAACCGCCTGCGCGAGGCACTGGCCCGGTGTGACGGGGAGGCGTCGGAGTCACTCCTCGCGAAGCTCACGGAACAGCGACCGGACCACCCGGCTCTGGGCGCCTTCGGAGTGCTGGTTGACGGTGTGTTTCTGCCGTCGAACCCGCCGGAGTCGGCAAGCGACTATCTGGACCACGTCGACGCCCGTCTTGAGCCTTACGCCAGGGAATGCCTGGGCGCCGGTGTCCGCGACTACCTGGCGCCCCACTGGCGAACGCTGGGCGGGATGCTGGACGGAATGCACTTCGACAGTCGGCTGCCGCGGCTTCACCGCAGTTATAGCGCCGCGCGGTTGGGCTACTGGGAGGAGGTGCGTGACGCCGTGGAAGCAACCCCCGCTTGGTGGAGGCAACCGGTTCTAATCGAACGGCTCTGGGGGGCCGCCGAGCATCTCCGCGAGCCCCCAGTGATCCAACAATGTATGTGTCTGCTGTGCTGGGATCACCCGACGCATGCCGAGGCCGCGCTACGTGAGAGCCTGAGTTTTGGGGCGGCTTACCGGACTTTCACGGAACTGGACGATTTCCTCGAAACCCGGGACTTCCCCGCCTGGTACGCGCTGCGCTACCGACAACGTCTCCCCGACGTCGCCGCCGACAACCGGGACGCCGTCGCCATCGCCGGCGTCGTCAACGCGCTGATCAAGGCCGCCGCCCGAGAGCCCGGCGGCGCGGAAGAGATCGACCAGCGGCGGGCTCTGCAGGAGGCGTGCCCGGCGTTGTTCCGGCAGCACATGGGGGCCGGGTTATGAAAACCGCTCGTGTCAGGAGCGATGACAGTGGATGCCCGGGACGTATTGGCTTCAGGCAGGTGATATCATCCACATGGTTGGTTTGTCTGGAACGCCCCTTGCACCTGGCCGCTTGGCGTAGAGCCGTTATGCTCAGTTCACCGAACGATCCGTTACTTGATCAGGTAGGTGCTCTGTTGCGGGCGGAAGACGATGTGATCGTGGCGTTTGTGTTCGGCTCCATCGCCGCCGGAGAGCCCCGTCCTGAGAGTGATATTGACGTTGCCGTGTTCGGGCCGCGGCGGTTCGGTGCCGACCGGAGGGCAGACCTGATCAGGAAGCTGGGCGGCGTGGCTGGACGCCCCGTGGATCTCGTCGATCTGCGTTCCGCGGGCGTTCCGTTGCTGCGGGCCGCACTGCGTGACGGGCGGTGCGTCGTGAGTAAGGACAGGCGCGCATTCGATTACTTGCATTCGCGCATGCTCTTGGAGGCGGAAGACTTTTTGCCATACAGGGAGCGCATGCTTCGGGAACGTCGGAAGGCATGGATGCGCTGATTCTTACCGAGAAGCTGGAGGCCCTGCGACATTGTGTTCGGCGTATCGAGAAAAAGCGCGCTCCTTCTGCTGAAGCCCTGCGACGGGATGAAGATCGACAGGATATCCTCAGTGTCAACTTGATCCGCGCCGTTCAACTCTGCGTGGATATAGCGACACACATCCTCACGGACTCCGATACCCCGTCTCCTCAGACGATGGGGAAGCCTTTGATCACCTGGCAACACTGGGGACGATTGACCAGGCGTTGAGGTATCGAATGCGCGCTGCCGTAGGTTTTCGAAACGTCGCAGTACACAGTTAATTCGAAAAATAAATCTGTCACCAACATGGACCCTCATGGCTCGAGGATCAGGGTCGGGCCGCTGCCCGGCGGCGATGGGGTGAGCGTCCGGGTCTCGCCGTCGCGCCAGATTCCGGTGAGCTGGCGGTAGTGCGGGGAGAGCGGGTGGCCGGACTGCCCCCCGGGCATGCTGAAACGTGAGAGCTCGAGGTCGGCGAGGTCGAAGGCGGCCCGCAGGGTGGCCCCGTGAGTGTGGCGGTAGCGACGCTCCGGCGGGCCGGCGAATGGCATGTCGCCCCGGTTGAGCGTGGTGCCGCTGCCATCCGTGGGGAGGCGCCGGGCGTCCAGGCGGCCAAGCAGAGGGACGCGGGAGAGAACCTCGTGGGCGCGGGTGAGGTAGTGCGCCTCGCCCCAGCGCCACTCCGCGGGGTCGTCGCCGTAGACGGGGGCCAGGGCGGCCA
>SLSJ01000020.1 GCA_007130525.1 Ectothiorhodospiraceae bacterium
CATCTCGACGCCCTCGCGACGAACGGCGGTGAGAGATGCGGGCTAGCGGCAGGCAACGTGGGGCGGTGGCGATGTGGCAGAGGAAACGGAGGGCTCAGCCCTGCGCCGCGGCCCGGCGGGCCGCAAGTGGGAAAGCTCCGGGTCCCATTCCCTGGTAATCGACGCTGAACTCGTCGAACGCGCGCATTGCGTCATCGACGTCCCGGTCCTGCCGAACCTCGAAGGCATTGATGCCGACGCGCTCCATGTACCCGATCTGATCCCGCAGCACGTCACCGGTGGCCCGCAACTCGCCGCTGTAGCGGTGTCGGCAACGCAGCAGTCGCGCATGGCTGTAGCAGCGCCCATCCTTGAAGGCGGGGAACTCGAGTACCAGTAACGGCAGCCGGCAGAGCTCATCGGACAGGTGATCGACCGGGACGTCGCCATTGATGCGCACCCCGATCCTGCCGCCGTCACGGTTGCGCAGCAGTTCGGCTTCCTTTTGCCAACGCTGCCAGCTCACTGTGACATCGCCGCGCTCCGGCACCGGCTGTTCATCGTCCAGGTGCAGCCAGGTGTCTTCGACAACGGCACGGTCACGAATGATCTTACGCATACACGCGCTCCTTGAACGGTTCCATGCCTACCCGACGATAGGTATCGAGGAAGCCTTCATCACCTTCCCGGGTCTCGGTGTAGGTGTGGATAATCGCCTCGATCGTATCCGCCACCTGGTCCTTGCTCACGGCGGGCCCGACACGGTCGCCCAGGGATGCATCCTCGGCGGATGAACCCCCCAGAGTGATCTGGTAGAACTCCTGACCTTTCTTGTCGACCCCCAGAACGCCGATATGACCGACGCTGTGATGACCGCAGCCGTTCATGCAGCCGGACAGGTTCAGACGGATATCACCGAGATCGTAGAGGTAATCCAGATCCTGGAAACGCGCCGTGATGTCTGCCGCGACATCGATGGAGCCGGCGTTGGCGAGGCTGCAGAAATCCAGACCCGGGCAGCAGATCATGTCATTCAGGGTGCCTATGTTGGGCGTTGCCAGGTCCAGTTCGGACAGGCGTGTCCACAGTTCCGGCAGGGCATCCATGGGCACGTCGGCGAGCAGCAGGTTCTGTTTGTGGCTCACGCGGATTTCACCGTAGCTGTAGCGGTCGGCGAGATCGGCGACCGCCTGCATCTGCGAGGAGGTCATGTCCCCCGGGGCCCGGTGGAGCGATTTCAGACTGATATGGACGGCCCGGTAGCCGGGGTGTTTGTGGGCCACGGTGTTGTGACGGAACCAGCGCGCAAAAGCCGGATTTTCGGCCTGCGCGCGCTCACTCACGCCGGAGTCGGTGCCCTCGGCATAGTTGGGAGGTGCGAAGAACGTCCGCAGACGCTCGAAGTCGGCCGGTTTGCGTACCAGGCGCGGATCATCCCGGATTTCCGACCACTCCCGGTCAACGGCCTCCCGGAACTTCTCGGCACCCATGGAGCGGACCAGTATCTTGATTCGCGCCTTGTAGATGTTGTCCCGGCGACCGAGCAGGTTGTACACGCGAAGGATTGCTTCCAGGTAGGACAGCAGATCACGTTCCGGTATGAACTCGCGGATCACCTCGCCGATGATCGGTGTCCGGCCGAGGCCACCGCCAACCAGAACACGAAAACCGATTTCACCGGTGTCGTCGCGCACCAACTGCAGCCCGATGTCGTGAACCTGGGTTGCCGCCCGGTCGCGCGGGCCGCCGCTAACGGCGATCTTGAACTTGCGTGGCAGATAGGCGAACTCGGGATGCAGGGTGGCCCATTGCCGGATCATCTCGCAATAGGGGCGGGGATCCGCGACCTCGTCGGGGTTGATGCCGGCGAGGTGGTCGGAGGTGACGTTGCGAATGCAGTTGCCACTTGTCTGGATGGCATGCATCTGAACCTTTGCCAGATCGGCGAGTATGTCGGGCACGCTCTCCAGCGCCGGCCAGTTGTACTGGATGTTCTGGCGGGTGGAGAAGTGACCGTAATCACGGTCGTACTTGCGCGCAATGTGCCCCAGCATCCGCAACTGATCGGACGACAGCATTCCGTAGGGAATGGAAACCCTGAGCATGGGCGCGAACCGCTGGATGTAAAGTCCGTTCTGCAGACGCAGGGGACGGAACTCGTCCTCGCTCAGTTCGCCCGCGAGGTAGCGGCGCGTCTGATCACGGAACTGGGCAACCCGCTCCTCGATCAGCGTCTGATCATGGGAATCATACTGGTACATGCGCGATCCCTAGCTGTGCCGGAAATACGGATACCGGGGTACCTGTCAGGGAAACACTGAAGTAAGTGTGCGGTCGCGTTCGAGGCAGTTTCCGTTCGTGACCGGGAGCAAGTCGCCGCAGGTGGTGGTCCTACCCGTGCTGTCTTGCGACACTGCCACGGTCGAAAACCGTCGGAGCCCTCAATGGGCTGGCATCGCACACCTTGACTGCGGTGGTGCGCTGCTTGACCGCCAAGTAACTGCGGTTCTGCGCAGCGCGCCTTTTCTCGCGAAAAATGCGATACCAACGCGGCCATGTGAATAATTGAGTCTTTCCCTAGGCGCGGCACAGTACCAATATGCCGAGGTCCGCGGAAGGATTGTTTAGCTATTTATTTATCAGTGGCGGTTATAGGGATTCGCTTCTGCCGGGCCGGCGGGGGTACGGCGCCGTACGGCCGGAACGCGAACGCAGGAATGCCCGGGGCGTTTTCGTGGGCGTCTACCAGCGGTACTTGTCGAACAGCTCGGGATTGGCCCAGTAGCGCGCATTGAGCCAGTCGGGAGTGGTCTTGTAGCTGTACAGATCAAAGCCGTAGTACTGCACTACGGCGGACCTGACGTGTAACCGGGCCAGGCGCGTGAAGCCGAATGCCATTACATCCGAGTGCTTCAGGACTCCGGTATTGGACTGAAGTCGCAAGAGTACCCGCCGCGCATGCAGGTCGCGCAGGCTCGCGAGCAGTTGTTCGGCCTGTCGTCTGTCGAGCTTCTCGAGAGTGTTGCCGACTGCCACCAGATCCTGCCTCGGCGAGGTCCGCAGCCGATCACATTCCCCGGGGTGGAGATACGAAACCTCCACCGACTCCGCATCGTCAAATACCTTATTCCAGTTCACTTCCGGCAGTTCGCCGATAATCGTCACTTTTCGGGGATCCTCGCTCCCGAGAAGTGAGGTGACGGCAAGCTGTGCGGCATTCCTGGGCATGAATATCGGTCATGAAAACCGGTAATTTCCGGCAATCCCGGCGTAGGATACATCACTATATCGAACTGGAGCGCGAGCGTGCGAATGAATCCGTGCCTCCTTAATTTCGGAAATTTTCATACAGTGTCTCGAACTCGATCGACACCTTGTGTTTCGGCGCCAGCAATACCAGCGGCATGCACCTCTCGTGCGATTCCTTCACCTTCACCGACGAGGAAATGGGTGGATTCAGCACCGGGTGACCCTCGGTACGAAGTTCCTCCACGACTCTTCGGACAACGTTGGCGCGGGACTGGTACTGGTTGACGATGATCCCTTCCACTTCGAGGCCGTTATTGTGGTCGGCGCGGGTCTCGGCCACATTGTCCATCAGTTCATACAGTGCGCGTCTGGAAAAGTCATCGCAATCGAAGGGGATCAGGCAGCGTTCTGCCGCGATCAGCGCTGAACGTGTATAGAAGTTGATGGCGGGAGGAGTATCCATGTAGATGTTGTCGTAGTCGTCCGCCAGTTCTTCCAGCGCCTCCTTGAGCTTGTAGATCTTGTAGCGGGTCTCCAGTTTGCCCTGCAGTTCATCCAGGGCCCGGCTCGCCGGCATGATGTGCAGGTTGTCCAACGGTGTTTCGTGGATGAATTCCACCGTGTCGCGTCCGTAAAGCCGAAGGCTGAGCATTTGCTCGAATAAACCGGCAAGGCCGTCACGTTGGTGGTCATCGGTATGGCCCAGCAGATAGGCAGTGGAGTTGGCCTGGGGGTCGAGGTCGACCACAAGAGTGCGATTCCCCCGCCGGGCGCTGATGGCTGCCAGGTTGCATGTAATCGTGGATTTCCCCACGCCCCCTTTCTGATTGAAGATCACGCGGCGCATGGCGCTGTTGGCTCCTGTGGGTATTTGCTTCCGGGCCAATGGGATGCGGGGCCGGCGTCGCTTTCTTCCCTGACCCGGATGCGCCCGCTACTTTGCACTGCAACATACTGCGCGAGTTTACGCAAAGCCGGCATGCCGGTCGAGTGGGCTCGACACCGCACCTGCGCTGGGCGACCATGAAGCTATAAAACCAAGGAACAAAGTCTCATGTCCTATCGCCTGTTCAGAAGCCTGCTCTTCCGCCTGGACCCGGAAACAGCCCACGATGTTGCCCTCGGGGCCATGCGCGTGGCACGACCGCTGCGTCTGACGACGCTGCTGGCCGGCCCGCTGCCAAGGCTGGAACGCAAGCTGTTGGGAATGCGCTTTCCCAACCCGGTGGGGCTGGCCGCAGGACTGGACAAGAACGGCGACTACATCCCGGCCCTTGCGTCGCTTGGGTTTGGCTTCCTTGAGGTGGGGACGGTGACTCCGCGACCCCAGGACGGCAACCCCAGGCCGAGGATGTTCCGACTCCCGCGGGCTGAGGCCCTGATCAACCGCATGGGCTTCAACAACAAGGGCGTGGACCATCTGGTGGAGCGGGTGGCGGCATCCCGGTATACCGGCATACTCGGGATCAACATTGGCAAGAACGCGGATACGCCCATCGACAGGGCAGCGGATGACTACCTTTATTGCATGCAGCGCGTGTACCCCTATGCGAGCTACATCACGGTCAATGTGTCCTCGCCGAACACCCCGGGGCTGCGTGAACTGCAGCACGGCGGTCTGCTCGATGAACTGCTTGCCGCCATCAAGGCGGAGCAGATGCGGCAGACGGTTTCCTGGAACCGGTATGTGCCCCTGGTCGTCAAGATCGCGCCGGACATGAGCGATGAACAGATCCGGGGGCTGGCGGATGCGCTGATGAGGCATGGCATCGATGCCGTGGCGGCCACCAACACCACGCTGGATCGTTCGGCCGTCCTCGGCCATCCGCATGCGAACGAAGCCGGCGGGCTCAGTGGCCGCCCGTTGCTGGCCCGGTCCAACGCGGTGATCGCGCTTCTGTCCGAGCACCTGGCTGGAGCACTGCCGATCATCGGCATCGGCGGGATTCATGGCGGGTCCGATGCCGTGATGAAGGTGCGCGCCGGGGCCAGCCTGGTTCAGGTCTACACGGGTTTCATCTATCGCGGACCGCGCCTCATCCGGGAAGCAGTGGGCGCCATGGAAGCGATGGACGAGCCTGTGCGCATGGTGCCGCTCGCAACCTGAGCCGAAGCTCTTTGACAAGACAGGAGCGACGGGTTGTTTCGTGCCGTTGTCCACAGCACAATACCGATCCCGGAGAGGTGGCAGAGCGGTCGAATGCGGCGGTCTTGAAAACCGTTGGCCCG
>SLSJ01000030.1 GCA_007130525.1 Ectothiorhodospiraceae bacterium
GCCACCAGAAGAATTTCGAGCCTTTCCTGATCTCCATGGATGACGAAAGCGAAGCTTTCCCCACCTTCCAGCACGAGGGGACGCAGCTTATCTACCTGCTGCAGGGACGCATCGATTACCGCCACGGCAACCAGGTTTACGAACTCGAGGAGGGGGACACATTCACGTTCGACGCCCGCGTGCCCCACGGACCCGAGCGCCTGGTCCGGGTGCCGATACGTTTTCTCGCCATCACCATCTTCGACGGCCATGACTCCTGAACCGGACCGGCACGACAGCCACGCTCAACCGCCGAACAGGGAAAGCACCCAGCCCGGCACACCGAAGATCAAAAACCATGCACCCAGCGGGCCGGTGAATAGCATCAGCGGCGGAATGCAGCCAATCAGAAACATGCTGAAGCTGCCGATCTGGATCGCCGTCCAGAGCCAGTAAAGGGCGCCGACCGGTCCCACCAGAAACAGCAGAGCGGCTGTCAGCATACCGACCACCATCCCGTAGCCGGCAAAGAATCCACCCAGAAAGCCTCTCAACGAACAACTCCGATTCGCCGCACGAACCTGTCAATCTGCCATGGCGAACTCGCCCCTGTCATCCCACGATCGGGAACTCAGGAACTGCCCTGCGTCTGGTCCGAATGGGCCGGGTTGATGCAACGATCCGGGAGCAGCATGGACGGAGACATGGGCCAGTCACAGCCGGGACAGCGCCTGCCGCCACCCGCCGACCAGCGGCCATAGGCCACGGCCGCCAGCAGGAACTCGATCACCGCCAGCAGCATGCAGATGAGGGCGATCCCCGAGAGTATGGAGGCGAGTGCTCCGACCGCCCCGCCTCCCGCAACGCCAGCGCCTCGCACGATGAGCAGCGCCAGCAGCATGCAGACCGCGGACGCCACGGCCAGGCCAATCACGGGACGGCTGAGCCGCCAGAGCATTTCGCCCACGGAATTCCCTCCTGACGACTCGTCTCAGCTCAGCGGGGACTGCTGTGGCTCGTCACCCACACGCACGATCTTCAGGGAATTGGTACCACCGGCGACACCGGAGAAATCACCCTTGGTGATAACCACCAGGTCACCCTTGCCGACCGCTCCCCGCTTCTCCATGACATCGATGGCGTCCTGCACCACGCGCACGGGATCATGATGAATGATATCGAAGTCGACCGGGTAGACGCCGCGATAAAGGGTCGTGCGGCGACGCGTGGAACGGTGCTGGGTCATGGCATAGACGGGTATTCCGGAACTGATCCTGGACATCCACTGCGCGGTGGCCCCGGATTCGGTGAGGGCAATGATGGCCGATACGCCGAGGTGATTGGCCGTATACATGGCGGCCATGGCGACGGCCTCGTCAATGCGCTCGAACCGGGTGTCGATGCGATAGGTCGAGCGCAGCGTGGCACGCTGCCGCTCGGCACCCAGGCAAATGCGCGTCATGGCCTCCACTGTCCGCACCGGATAACGCCCGGCCGCGGTTTCGGCCGAGAGCATGACCGCGTCGGTGCCATCCATCACCGCGTTGGCCACATCCAGCACTTCCGCCCGCGTCGGCATTGGCTGGGTGATCATGGATTCCATCATCTGGGTGGCGGTGATCACCAGCCGGTTCAACGACCGGGCGCGGGAGATGATCATCTTCTGCACGCCGGGCAACTCGGCATCACCGATCTCCACTCCCAGGTCGCCGCGCGCCACCATGACTGCGTCGGCCGCGACGACGATTTCGTCGATGGCGCCCACCGCCTCCGCACGCTCGATCTTGGCGACGATGCCGGCCCTGCTGCCCGCGTCGGCCAGTAGCGCCCGGGCCTCGTGGACATCATCCGCGGCGCGGGGGAAGGACACGGCAACGTAGTCCGCATCCATGGACGCGGCCACCCTGATGTCCGCCCTGTCCTTTTCCGTCAGGGCGCCGGCCGAAAGCCCACCACCCTGACGATTGATACCCTTGCTGTCGGACAGACTACCGCCGAGCAGGACACGACAATGGATACGGGTTCCCTCGACCCGCTCGACCTGCATCGACACCTGGCCGTCGGCCAGCAACAGCACGTCGCCGGGGCCCACATCGTCGGGCAGGGACTTGTACGTGATGCCAATGCCCTCCACGGTACCGGCATCGGCTTCCAGCGCCGGATCGAGAAAGAACGCCGCGCCCTCGCGAAGTTCCACCGCGCCGTCACGGAAACGCTCGATGCGGATCTTGGGCCCCTGGAGATCCGCCAGCACCCCCACGTCACGGCCCAGGGCTTCCGCCCTGGACCTGACGTTTTCCGCGCGCCGCACGTGATCGTCAGCCCTGCCGTGCGAGAAATTGAGACGCACGACATCGATGCCCGCCCGGATCAGACCGTCGAGGACGGTGGGATCATCCGTGGCGGGCCCGAGTGTCGCGACAATCTTGGTCCTTCGAAGCATCAGGGTCTCCCTGTAGGCCCCATGCTCAGCCGGCGGCCCGCAGAAGGGCCGCGGTGGTATCCAGCATGCGGTTGGAGAAACCCCACTCGTTGTCGTACCAGGAACAGACCTTGACCAGACGCCCGGGCATCACCCGGGTCATGGACGGATCGTAGATCGACGATGCGGGGTCGTGGTTGAAATCCACGGATACCAGCGGCTCGTCGCAAATGGTCAATATGCCCTTGAGATCGCCATTGGCGGCACCGCGAAGGATATCGTTGACTTCGTCAACACTGGTGGCACGCGATGCGACGAAACTCAGGTCCACCAGCGATACATTGATGGTGGGCACACGCACGGCGAAACCATCCAGCTTGCCGGCCAGTTCCGGCATCACCAGGCCTACGGCGGCGGCGGCCCCGGTCTTGGTGGGGATCATGGACTGGGTGGCGGAACGGGCACGCCGAAGATCGGAATGGAAAACGTCGCTGAGCACCTGATCGTTGGTGTAGGAGTGGATCGTGGTCATCACGCCCTCCTCCACACCCAAGGCGTCATTCAGCGGCTTGACCAGCGGCGCGAGACAGTTGGTGGTGCAGGACGCGTTGGAGATGACTGCGTGATCGGCCGTCAAGGTCTTGTGGTTGACCCCGTAGACAATGGTGCCGTCCACATCCTTGCCACCCGGAGCGGAGATCACCACCTTGCGGGCGCCGGCCGTCAGGTGGGCCGAGGCCTTGGCCTTGCTCGTGAACAAGCCGGTGCACTCCATCACGGCGTCCACCCTCAAATCATCCCAGGGCAACTGCGAAGGGTCGCGTTCCGCACAAACGCGGATGCGGTTTCCGTTGACTACCAGGTGATCGCCGTCGACGCTCACTTCGCCCGGGAAGCGACCATGCACGGTATCGTACTTGGTCAGGTGGGCATTGGTGGCGGCGTCACCGAGATCATTGATGGCCACGATCTCCAGTTCGTCCGTGCGATTCTCCTCGTACAGTGCACGCAGCACGTTACGTCCGATGCGTCCATATCCGTTTATGGCGATTCTGTAGGCCATTTGTCACTCCTCCATTTTTCTACCGAAAGTCCCAGCGTGCATTGACACGCCGCCGCCGGTGAGTACATGCGGTAGGTCACCGGTGCTGCCTGGGCAGACTGAAATCCCCATCGCCCCCCGGCCGAGGCCGTCACTATCAGGAAGACTGAAACATCCGGCGAGTTTAGCAGCCCGGAACCGACTGGCTGCCGGCAAGCCGCCGATTCGCTCACACGAACATGCGGAAATCGCGGCTTTGCCCACCGCAGCGCATGGAATGAGGATGACGCGGACAGGGCGCCCCGCGTGTCGGCGACAAGAGCTTCATGTTCACCGGGATGGCCCACCTCCCGGGCGCATTGGATAGCCGACGTCCATGCGGCCATTCAGCGTTTCAGGACGTTGTAGACTTCCTCGAGCTCCAGGCGTACCTGATGAATCACCTGCTGGCTCTGGTTGAGGTCCTCCTTGGCACCCTCGCCGGAGAGCCTCTGGCGGGCTCCTCCAATGGTAAACCCTTGCTCGTACAGCAACGAACGGATCTGGCGAATGATAATGACGTCCTGCCGCTGGTAGTAACGGCGGTTGCCACGACGCTTCACCGGCTTGACCTGTGGAAACTCCTGCTCCCAGTAACGAAGCACGTGCGGCTTGACGCCGCAGAGTTCACTGACCTCGCCTATCGTGAAATATCGCTTCGCAGGGATTGGCGGCAGTTCATGGTTATTCGCTGCTTCCAGCATATGCTTCCACCCGTGACTTGAGTTTCTGACCCGGCCGGAAAGTCACAACCCGGCGCGCCGATATGGGTATTTCCTCGCCGGTCTTGGGGTTACGGCCCGGCCGTTCGCTCTTGTCACGAAGGTCGAAATTGCCGAAACCGGAGAGTTTCACCGATGTACCGTCTTCCAGACAGCGGCGGATCTCCTCGAAGAAACATTCCACCAATTCCTTTGCTTCCCGCTTGTTGAGGCCCACTTCCTCGAACAGTCTTTCCGCCATGTCAGCCTTGGTAAGCGCCACTCTAACTATCCTCTCAATTGTGCGTTCAGTTCCCTATCCAGCCGCTCGATTACCCGCGCAACCAGAGATTCCACATCACTGTCGGTAAGAGTGCGCGAGAAATCCTGCAAAATCAAGCCTATACCCAGACTTCGTCGACCCTCGCCCAGATTCCGCCCCTGATAGACGTCGAACAGCACCAGATCCTGCAGCAAATCGCCGGCCGCCGAGCGTATGCAGGCGGCCACCGCGTCATAATCGACGGACTCGTCCACCACAAGTGCGAGATCACGACGAATGGACGGAAAGCGCG
This sequence comes from Ectothiorhodospiraceae bacterium, assembly GCA_007130525.1. GTDB lineage: Bacteria > Pseudomonadota > Gammaproteobacteria > Nitrococcales > Aquisalimonadaceae > Methylonatrum. Next base: position 4,759 of record SLSJ01000030.1, read on the forward strand.
ACAGTGGCCGGAACGCGGGGATATCCGCGGCCTGCACCGCTGCCAGCTCGAGTTCGAACAGGAAAACCCGCTGATCCAGATCCAGCGCCTGCTGCACGGCCGGATGCATGGCGCCAATCCAGCCGACATCCCTGCCGTCGCGAACGATACAGGCCGACTGGCCGGGGTGCAGCGCCGGATGCCGATCGGCCCGGAAGCGGAAACGCTGCGGCGATCCACCCAGGACCAGGAGTGCTTCCAGGTCGCCCTTGATGTCGAAGAAATCGGCCTGCCGGCGTTGCTCGCCCCACTGCTCCGGCGCCGCATCACCCGTGATCACCGCGCCAAGCATGGGTGTCTGCTCCAGCGTATCCAGGGCGCCACGAAAGCGCAGACCGGTTTCGAACAGCCGCAGTCGCTCATGCTGGCGATTGCGGTTGTGAATCAGCGCAGCCACCAGGCCCGGCCAAAGCGAACTCCGCATCACCGAGAGATCGGAGGAAATCGGATTGGCCAGCGACAGCGGTTCCTGCTCCGGATCCAGAAGCTCCTGCAACCGGGGGTCGACGAAACTGTAGGTAACCGCTTCCTGGTAGCCGCGGTCCACCAGGGCCTGCCGGACACGCGCCAGTGACACCCGGGTCTCCGACTGCGGTGTCACCCTGACCGGGGTCGCCGGATGCCGCAAGGGAATCCGGTCATAGCCCCAGACCC